>JALHNS010000099.1 GCA_022843445.1 Gemmata sp. | reverse complement strand
ATGCCGTTCCCGGGCGGCCCGCCGCGCCCCGGTTTCCCCGGTGGCGGCGGGTTCGGTGGCAGGGGCGGATTCGGCCCGCCGCCGTCGATGCCGTTCGTCGTGCGCGAGTACGCCCACCAGCGCGACGCGAGCCTCGGCGAGGTGCGCGCCGACTTCACCGAAACCGTGTACTGGCACCCGGTGCTGGTGCTGCCGGAAACCGGCAAGGCCACCGTGGAGTTCCAACTGTCCGACGACATCGCCCGCTACCAAGTGCTCGTCGCCGGGCACACGCTCGACGGCCGCATCGGGGCGATGACCAAGACCATCGAGGCGCGCCAGCCGTTCAGCGTCGATCCGAAACTGCCGCTGGAAGTCGCGCACACGGACGTGATCGATGCTCCGCTGCGCGTGACCAACGACAGCGACGACCCGCGCGACCTGAAGCTCGCCGCGACGCTGAAGGGCTTCAAGGTGGACGGCCCGCTGCCGGATTCGCTCGCGCTCGGGGCGAACGAGAAAGCCCGCCGCACACTGCGGTTCAAGCCGGACGTGCTCAGCGGCGAAGGTGCGGTGGCGCTCGTCGGCACCAGCGGCCCGGACAAGGACACCATCGCGCGCACGATTCGCATCGTGCCGGACGGCTTCCCCGGCGTCGGCTCGGTGTCGGACGTGCTCGAAGGCGGCCGCGCGCTCGGCACCGTGAAGCTGCCGAAGGACGTGGTGCCCGGTTCGCTCAAGGTGCGGCTCGAAATGTACCCGACGTCGATGTCCGACCTCGTGAAGGGGCTGGACGGCCTGCTCCGCGAACCGAGCGGGTGCTTCGAGCAAACGAGCACGAGCAACTACCCGAACACGCTGATTCTGGACTACCTCGACCGCACCAACCAAGCGAAGCCCGAAGTGTCGAAGCGGGCCAAAGACCTGCTCACGCGCGGCTACTCGAAGTTGGTGTCGTTCGAGTGCCCGGACTCCAAGATCAGCGGGAAGCTCGGGTTCGAGTGGTTCGGTTCGCCGGACATGCAGCACGAGGCGCTCACCGCGTACGGGCTGTTGCAGTTCAAAGACATGGCCCGCGTTCACGCGGTGGACGCGCAGATGATCCAGCGCACGCAAGCGTTCCTGATGTCGCGGCGCGACGGCAAGGGCGGGTTCCTCCGCAACGCGCGGGCGCTAGACAGCTTCGGCGGCGCGCCCAAGCACACCACCGACGCGTACATCGTGTGGGCGCTCGTAGAGAGCGACCCGGACGACAAGGAAAAGCTCGACCTGAGCAAGGAAATCGCGGCGCTCAAAGCGCAAGCGACCGACGACAAGACCGAAGGCGGGAAGGACGCGTACTTCGTCGCGCTGGTGGCGAACGTGTTGCTGAAGCGCGGCGACGGCAAGACCGCGCAGGAACTGCTCGACCGCCTGAAGGACAAGCACACGAAGGCCGGGGCCGTGACCGGCGCGGTCACGAGCATCACCCGCAGCGGCGGGCGCGACCTCGAGATCGAAACGACCTCGATTACGCTCCTCGGCTGGATGCGGGCGAACAACCCGAAGTACGCGACCGCGATCAAGGACGCCACGAAGTGGATCAGCCAACAGCGCGGCGGCTACGGCGGGTTCGGTTCGACGCAGTCGACGATCATGGCGCTGAAGGCGCTGATCGCGCACGCCCAAGCGACCGCGCACCCGGCCGAAGCCGGTGAGCTGAAACTGCTCGTGAACGGGAAGGAAATCGCCGTGCGGAAGTTCACCGAGAAGGACGTGGAGGTGATCGCGGCGGACGTGGAGAAGGCCGAAGAGGTGTTCGCGTTCGGCAAGGACACCGAGATCGAGGTGACGACGACCGCGAAGCACCCGTACCCGTTCGCGGTGAGCTACAGCTACACCACGCTCACGCCGGTGTCGTCCGACAAGTGCGCGGTGAAGCTGAGCACGAAGCTCGGCAAGGCGGAAGCGGCGGAGGGCGAGGCGGTGCCGCTGCACGTCACGTTCGAGAACAAGTTGGACAAGGGCCACGGCATGGCGGTGGCGATCATCGGCCTGCCCGCGGGGCTGAAGGTGCCGACCGACATGAAGCAGCTCACGGACCTGCGCGAGAAGGGTAAGATCGCGTACTTCGAAACGCGGGGCCGCGAACTGGTGCTGTACTGGCGCGAACTCGCTCCGAAGCAGCAGATCGAGCTGACGGTGGACGTGGTGGCCGACGTGCCGGGCAAGTACCGCGGGCCGGCGAGCCGCGGCTACCTGTACTACGACGCGGACCACAAGCACTGGGTGGAACCGCTCAGCGCGACCGTAACCGACGCGAAGTAATCTGAAGGGGGCAACGCCTTCCGACGCGGCCCGCGCACAAGCGCGGGCCGCGCGCGTTACGCTCGAGCGGCGCGAATCTTCTCAATCCACTCGCGCGCGGCTTGGGGCGTCAGCACTTCCACGATTTCCGCGCGGGAGCGGAGGGCGTCGTGGATGTTGGCGAAGAAGTTGCTGTCCCACGAGCGCGAGCCGAGCACCTTCGGGCCGATCAGAACCACCGGCACACCGTCGAACTCCGGAATCGCACCGGGATCGTAGTCCACTGGCAACCACGAACCGATGTTCGTGCCATCCAGTTCGCCGTTCGGTTGCATCCCGAACCACGCGCAGTAGTGGAACCGCGCGCTGTCGTGCATGTGTTGCGTGTGCGGCACCTCGCCGCGCGCCACCGCTACCACCGCGTCGTCGAGCGGTTCGCCGCTGAGGTGCCCGCTGCCGATCAGTTCGGCTTGCAGCAGCGTGAAGAGGTGCGCGCACGTCGCCACCGCTTCGAACTTCACGCGAAAGCCCTTCCCTTCGCCCGGCACGAGGGCGAGCAGTTCCAGATCGTCGGTGAAGCCGAGCACCTGCGCGACGAAGTTCGTTTCGTTGTGCGCGTCGCGCATCGCTTCCACACCGGCGACGAGCGCGGGGTTCGCGCGTGCCGCCCGCCGGGGTGTCGCGTCGCGGCACAGCACGGCCATCGTCGCGAGCATCAGGAACGTCAGCCCGGCCCGCGCGCGGTGCGCGTCCGGTTCGGCGTCGAAGGTCGTGTCTTCGGCGCGCTGCGCGAGTTCGAGGTGTCGCGGGAGCGCGCCGAGCAGGTGCGGCGCGACGAGCGCGTGGTCGCCGCCCCACTCCACGAACGTGCCGCACTGCACCGCGATCACCGCCGCGCGGAACGGGTCGGCGCTACCAATGAGCGGCGCGACTTCCGCGATCAATTCGTTCAACTGCGTTCGCGTTTCGATGCTTTGGATGTAATCGCGGAGGCGCTCGAACGCGGGCGCGGAGAACGTTTCGCCCGGTTGCGCGCGCAGTTCGTGCGCGGTACTGGGCTTCTGCGCGAGTTCGGCAAGCGCCGCGACGACGGACGCGCGATCGGTCATGGTGCCCTCGGCTTCGTGTACACGAGCGCCCACAGAATGAGCGGAATTTGGAGCGGGAGGCGCACCCACAGTGCCCATTCGGGAATGTTCGGGAAGCGCTCCGGGTTCAGCGCCATGTGCAGGTTCGCCGGGAACACCGCGACCAACAGCGCGATAAGCCCCCACGCCGCCGCGCGCCGCGTGCGCGGTAGCAGCAGGCCGAGGCCGCCGAGAATCTCGAACACCCCGCTGAGGAGGACGAGTTCGCGGTGCGCCGGGATGTAGTCCGGCATGGCCTTTTCGTAGAACTCGGCGCGCGTGAAGTGCGCCACCCCGGCCGCCACGAACAGCGCCGCGAGGAGCACAAGGCCGATGGTGTACCGCGTCACGAAGCCTCCGCACGGAACGATTGGCCGGGGTTGAAACCCCGGCCTAGGCAAGGTGGTCCCGTTGGTCGGCCCACTTGAGGTAGGACTTCTTCTTGCGATCGGGTTGAAACCCCGGCCTAGGCAAGGTGGTCCCGTTGGGACCACAAAGACCAGCGCGCCGCCTTCTTGCTTTCTGGACGCCAACGGCGTCACCTTGCATAGGCCGGGGTTTCAACCCCGGCAACCAAACACCGCGCCGCGCGAATAATCCCGCGTTCGGTGTTGCCGCAGGCGCGGCGTTCGCGTATCTTCTTTCTAACTCGCTGCGCTCGCGCCGCGAGTTATTGACAACTGAGCTGGTGAGTATCTTATCCAGAGTGGCTGAGGGTTCAGGCCCGACGACGCCACAGCAACCGGCCCGCACGCGAAACCGCACGGTTCCGCCGCGGGTGCAGGTGCTAACTCCTGCCCGACGCCATCGCGAGAGAATTCCTCTCACGGCCGCAAGTTGGGGAAGATAAGGTCTCGTGAGGTGGTGTGCCCGTACCCGGCGCGCCGCCCGCGTCTTCTTATCTCACCGCGCACCCGCGGCCCGCGGTCGCGCTTCTGGCTAACCGCTCCCCCGCTCATATTTTCTGCGCAGAACCGGCGGACCTCTGGTCGCGCCGCTCGCTACAAGGGGAAGCCGTGCCGAACAACAACGCCGTGCTGGGGCTGAAGTGCCGCGTGTGCGGCAAGCTGTACGGGAAGACCGCGCAGTTCTTCTGCCCGGACGATTCCGGCCCGCTCGAAGTCGCCTACGACTACGACGCGATCAAGCCCACCGTCAGCCGCGCGAAGTTCGCCGCCCGCCCGCGGAACATGTGGCGGTACCGCGAACTGCTCCCGCTCGACGGTGAACCCACCGTCGGCCCGCAGGTCGGCGGTACCCCGCTCGTGCGCGCCGATCGCCTCGCGGACGCGCTCGGCGTCGAGCGCCTGTGGATCAAGAACGACGCGGTGAACTTCCCGACGCTCTCGTTCAAAGACCGCGTCGTGTCGGTCGCGCTCTCGAAGGCCCGCGAACTCGGCATGCGGATGGTGGGCTGCGCGAGCACCGGGAACCTCGCGAACAGTGTCGCGGCGCTCGCCGCCAGCGCCGGCCTCGAAACCGTCATCCTCGTGCCCGCGGACCTCGAGCGCACGAAGATTTTCGGCACCGCCGTGTACGGGGCGAAGGTCGTGAAGGTGGCCGGCACCTACGACCAAGTGAACCGGCTCTGCACGCAGATCGTGATGAAGTACGGGTGGGGCTTCGTGAACGTGAACCTGCGCCCGTTCTACGCGGAAGGCTCGAAGACGGTGGGCTTTGAGATCGCCGAAGACCTCGGCTGGCGGTTCCCGCAGCACGTCGTTTCGCCGATGGCCGGCGGCGCGCTCATCGGCAAAATCTATAAGGCGTTCACCGAACTGAGCCGGCTCGGGATCGTCGATCAGCCGGTGACGACGAAGATGTACGGCGCGCAAGCGGCCGGCTGCAATCCGATTTCGGATTGCGTGAAATCGAACCGCGAGCGGCACAAGCCGATCCGCACGCCGAACACGATCTGCAAGAGCCTCGCCATCGGCGACCCGGCCGACGGGTACTTCGCGGCGCAGCTCATCAAGAGCACCGGGGGCTGGGCCGAAGACGTGACCGACGCGGAGATCGTGGAGGGCATGCAACTGCTGGCCCGTACGGAGGGCATCTTCGCCGAAACCGCGGGCGGCACCACGCTGGCGGTGGCGAAGAAACTGATCGAACAGGGCCGCATCCCGCGGAACGAAGAGATCGTCATCTGCGTGACCGGCAACGGCCTGAAGACGCAAGACTGCGTGTTCGACGCGCTGGACGAACCGAGCACGATCAAGCCGGCGCTGGCCGAGTTCGAGGAACTGGCCGGCCTCGCCGCCGAAACCCGCGAACCGGCACTGGTGTAAAACAAGAGTTTCACCGCGGAGACCGCAGAGGACGCAGAGGGAAGAAGAGTTAGCCACAGAGGCACAGAGAAGCAAGAAGAGAGATTGAGTCCAACTCACTCTCCGCCTTCGTCTTCCTCTGCGTCCTCAGCGGTCTCCGCGGTGAAACTCTTCTCTGCCTTCACTCCGCGACGAATCAATCGGAGCAATACATGGCGATCAAGGTTCAGATTCCCACGCCGATGCGCGAACAGGCCGGCGGGAACGCGGAAGTGGTCGTGACCGGCGGCACCGTGAAGGCCGCGTTCGACGACCTGTTGCGCCAGTACCCGGCGCTGGCGACGAAGCTGTTCGATAACGGCAAACTGCGCCCGTACATCAACGTGTTCGTGAACGACGAGGACATCCGCTACCTCGACGAGATGGACACCGCGATTACCGACGGTGTGATCGTCGCGCTGATTCCCGCCGTCGCCGGGGGCTGACCGATGCCGGTCGTCGTGATCCCGAACTGTTTCCTGAATCCACAGGACCATGCACCGGGTTTCACCGACTGCCGCGTGGTCAGTCGCGTGTGGGCCGAGATACTGGACGAGTTATTCCGCGAGTATCCGGTTCTCGGTACGCGGTTCGACAGCGTGAACGGAAAGCCCGCGCCGCGTTGGTTCGACCTGTTTCGGGAAGTGAACGACGAAGACCTTCGATTCACTCCAGACTTGGTTCTCGGTGAAGACGAGCGCCTTGCGCTGGTAAACGCCGTTGGGTGCTGACACCGTGGCCGACGAAGACGACGAAACCGACGGCGCGCCGGAACCGGCCGCGGGGGAAGCGCCAGAGGGCGCGGCGGTGTTCCCGCTGATCCCCGAAGAGTTGGGCGTTCACCCGCTGCTGCTCGCGACGCTGCACGCCTACGTGTTCCTCGAAGGCTCCGAAGCCGCCGTGCTGAACGGGGCGGTCGCGGACGAGGCGATGAACTACGTCGTGACGTACTTGCAGCGGCTGAGCGGCAACGACCTGCGCCGCGTGCGCGAAGACATGGCGACGCTCGCCGGCTTCGCAAAATCCGAGAAGTGGCCCAAACAGCAGGTGCGGTTCCTGCAAGACTTCCTCAAAGAGAACGGAATAGGCGAATAGGCCGCGCGCGTTTCTTTCCCCTCGCACACCGGCCGGCTCACACCGGCCGTTCGCCTTCAACACACCAATGACAGACACCAATCCGCTCGAACGCTACTCCCGGCAGATGCGGTATCCCGGTATCGGCAAAGCCGGGCAGGAGAAGCTGCTCGCCTCCCGCGTCACGCTCTGCGGGTGCGGCGCGCTCGGTACCGTACTCGCGAACGTGCTCGTGCGGGCCGGCGTCGGCTTCGTGCGCGTCATCGACCGCGACTTCGTGGAGCCGAGCAACCTTCAGCGCCAAGTGCTGTTCGACGAATCGGACGTGACGAACAACCTGCCGAAGGCCGAAGCCGCAGCCGTGAAGCTGCGCCAGATCAACTCCGCGGTCACGGTGGAACCGATCGTCGCGGACATCAACCGCACCAACATCGAAGACTTCTGCGAAGGCGCAGACCTGATTCTCGACGGCAGCGACAACTTCGAGATTCGCTACCTGATTAACGACGTCGCAATCAAGCACAACAAGCCGTGGGTGTACGGCGGCGCGGTCGGCAGTCAGGGCATGAGCATGACCATCATTCCGGGCGAAACGCCGTGCCTACGGTGCGTGTTCGAGGCCGCGCCCGCGCCCGGCGAAACCGGCACCTGCGAAACCGCGGGCGTACTCGCACCCGCGGTCAACATCGTGGCGAGTTACCAAGCCACCGAAGCGCTGAAGTTGCTCTCCGGCAACAAGGCCGCGGTCAATAAAGAACTGCTGATCCTCGACGTGTGGGAGAACACGAACCGGCGCGTGAAGGTGGCCCCGCTCGCGGGGCGCAAGGGGCAGTGCCCGTGTTGCGCGAAGCGCAACTTCGAGTGGCTGGACGGCGCGCACGGCACGCAAACCACGTCGCTGTGCGGGCGCAACGCGGTGCAGGTGAGCCAGCGCACGAAGGGCAAACTGGACTTCGCGTACCTCGCCGGCGTGCTGAAGCAGAGCGGCGAAGTGAGTTACAACAAGTTCCTGCTGAAGTTCCAGTTGGTGGAGAACGGCGACCCGTACGAGTTCACGGTGTTCGAGGACGGCCGCGCGATCATCAAGGGCACGGACCAACCGGACAAGGCCCGCACGCTGTACGCGAAGTACGTCGGGCACTGACCTCTGGTAAAGTAGTAGGCACGCTCCGCGTGCCGTGCCAGACAACTCGTGTGTGCATCGCGAAAGGTGAACCGCGCCCCGCAACAACGGCACGCGGAGCGTGCCTACTACCCTGAAGACGACCGCACCGACCCGGAGAGCGCGATGAACCCCGACGGCGCGAAGAAGGTGCTGGCCCCGGCGCTGCCCCCGCACCCGGTGCGCCGTTTCACCGTCGAAGAGTACCACCGACTCATCCAGATGGGGCTGTTCGACTCCACCGAGCGGTACGAACTGATTCACGGTTGGATCATTCCCAAGTGGCCGCCGCACCCAACCCGCGCGAACGCGATTCGCCGACTCGATCGCTGGTTCCAACAGCGCACTAAGGGCACGGCGTGCGTCGGTGTGCGCACGCCGATCACGACCGGCGACAGCGAACCGGAACCCGACCTGAGCGTGTGCCGCGGTACGGAAGACTGGTATTTCACCACACACCCGCGAGCGGAAGACACATACCTCGTCGTCGATGTCTCGGATTCCGACCTCTCGCCGAACCGCGACGCGCGCCTCGAGTTGTTCGCGCGGGCGCTGGTTCCGGTGTACTGGATTGTGAACCTCGCGGAGCGCAAGATCGAAGTCTTCACCGAACCGCGCGGCGGTCGCACCGCGCGGTACAAGACGCGCACCGACTTCGGCCCGCGGGCGAAAGTTCCCGTAACGCTCGGCGAAAAGAAACTCGCGGCGCTGCCGGTTGCGGTGGTGATCCCGTGAGCTTTCGGCGCGACAAAGCCGCCGCCCGCGAGTGGCAGGCGTGGCTGCGCGAACACGAGGCGGAACTGGTCGCCTGCGGCGTCCCGCGCGAAGTGTGGGCCGACCCGATGACGTGGTACCTGTTCGTGGATCACGGCTATCACCCGCCGGTGAGCAACGCCCGCGAAGTGCGGTTCAACGTTTCTGATCTGAGTGCGGACCAACAAGAGCGGCTCTACCGGTTCCTCGCCGGGGTTCTCCCCGTTCACGAGAAAGAACACAGCTCGTCGCTCTGGTCGTACCTCCACTTTCGGTTCGGCAAGCGCGACGAAACGGCAGACTGACAACCATGACCTACCTCGACAACGCGGCCACGAGTTTCCCGAAGCCCGAGGGCGTGTACGCCGCGATGGACCGGTTCGCGCGCCACGACCTCGCCAACCCCGGGCGCTCCGGGCACAAGATGGCGCTCGCGTCCGAACACGCGCTCGCCGACGCGCGGCACCGACTCAACCGGTTCTTCAACGGCCGCAACCCGGACCGCTGGGCGTTCACGCTCAACGGCACCGACGCGCTCAACATGGCGTTCAAAGGCGCGCTGAACGACGGCGACCACGTTATCACCACGAACCTCGAACACAACAGCGTGTCGCGGCCGCTCGTCGCGCTCGCGGAAGCCGGCCGAATCACCCTCACGCGCGTTCCGGCCGACAGCGGCGGTACGGTGGACCCGGACGCGATCCGCGCCGCGCTCACCCCGCGCACGAAGTTGGTCGCGGTCACGCACGCGAGCAACGTGCTCGGCACCGTGCAACCCGTCACCGAAATCGGGCGCATCGCACGCGAGCGCGACATTCTCTTTCTGGTGGACGCCGCACAAACCGCGGGCGCGGTGCCGCTCGACCTGCAAGAAGCGTGCATCGACCTGCTCGCGCTGCCGGGGCACAAGTCGCTGTTGGGGCCGACCGGGACCGGCGCGCTGTACGTGGGCACCCGCGTGACGCTGCGCCCGTGGCGCGAGGGCGGCACCGGCGGCGACTCGCTCACGCCCACGCAACCCACGGACTTCCCGCACCACCTCGAAGGCGGCACGCCGAACGTGCTCGGCGTGGTCGGCCTCGTCGCGGGCTTAGATTTCGTGGAAGAGCGCGGCATTGCGGCGATCCTGAAACACGAACTCGACCTCTGCGAGCGCCTGCGAGCCGGGTTACTGACACTGCCGGGCTTCGAGGCGTTCGGGCACGCCGACCTTTCGCGCCGCGTCGGCACCCTCAGCTTCCGGTGCGAGGCGCTGGCGGCCCCGGAACTCGCGGGCATCTTGGATCAGTCGTTCGACATCGCGGTGCGGCCCGGGTTGCACTGTTCGCCCTACGTTCACCAAGCGCTCGGCACCGCACCGGACGGCTTGGTGCGCGTCAGCCCCGGCCCGTTCAGCACCGAAGCGCACATCGACCACCTACTCGGCGCACTTGGCGAAATCACCGGCGGGGTGTGATACAGAGGCGTTACAACCCGCGGGCCACGGGTGCGTCGGATGTGTGTGGGCTACTTTGGCCCCGAACACAGGAGACGCACACATGACCCGGTTCACTTCGTTCGCCGCCCTCGTTGCCCTCGCGCTCGGTTCCGTCGTGCCGTTCGCCCCGCGCGCGGCGGCCGCGCCGAAAACCTCCGCGCTCAGCATCACGCAAGACGGCGCGGACCTCGTCGTGAAAATGAGCGTCACCGCGAACAACAGCTTGCACGTCCTGTGGACCGGCACCGTGGATTCGGGCGCCGCCGTCGCGCTGCGGTACTACGTGATCCAGAACCCGGACCTGTTCGTGCGCAGCCAGAAACAGGTGGAAGTGGAGTGGCGGATTCCGAACCGCAAAGCGGGCGCGGTGAAGCTGAGCGTGCAAGAGGTGTTTCAGCCGAACTCGGCGGAGCTGAAGGCGCTCGCCCCGCAGTTGAAAGAACTGGCCGAAGTGGGGGCGCTGTTCAAGAGCCTGCGCGAGCGCGACTGAATGCCCGTTCCTTTATCGTGGTGCGACGCTCCGCGTCGCATTCCCCAACTGCTTCCCACTTCGGAATTGCAGCTCGAGGGTTGAGTAGCGAGGGACGACGCGGAGCGTCGTGCCACGATAAACGCACGCGGGCCGGCGCACCCTTCGGCGCTCCGGCCCGCTGTCACTAACCACGAGCCACTAACCGCGAACTACTGGCCCGGTTCCTTGCCGCCGACCCACGGGCCTTCGAGCTTCTGGTAGTCCGGGGCGACCACGGTGCTGCCCTTGTCGCCGCCCTTCCAGCCCATGATCTGGTTGGGCGTGCCGCGCTTCTTGCTGCGGGCCTCCCACTGCGCCGCCCAGCTCGCGTCCGCGTCCTTCGGGGCGCGCTTGCTCTTGTCCCACATCAGCGCCTTGCCGAACCGGTAGCTCAGCACGCCCATGTTCACCGTGCTGAACGCGGCCGCGCCCAGTTCCGGCGTGCTCATGGTCTCGCGCTTCTTGTTGCGCACGCAATCGAGGAAGTTGTCCCAGAGCGCGTAGGTGGCGTTGCCGGTCTTCTCGTTCTTGTAGACGTGGACCGGCTTCTCGGAGCCGTCCGCGCCCTTCGGCTTGGCCGGCCCGCCCGCGATGTTCTGCCCGTACACCTCGAACCCGCTGATGTAGTCGCCGCCGCCGGTGAACTTCAGCGTTCCGAGCCGCCCGCGGATCACCTCGCCCAGTTGCGTGTCGTTACACATGGTGGCCGAGATGATGACCTGACAGCCCTCCTCGTAGTCCGCGACCACGGTCGCCACGTCCGGCACGTCGCGGCCGTCGTACTCGAGGTAGATGCCGCCGCCGCCGACCACGCGGCCCGGGAACCGCACGCCCATCGCCGCGATCAGGTGCGTCGTCTGGTGGACGAACAGGTCGGTGAACATGCCGCCGCCGAACGGCCAGTAGCACCGCCACTGCGCCCACACGGCGCGGTCGAACGGCATCTGGTCCGGGGTCGGGCCGAGCGGTTCGCCGTCCACGCCCTTGAACTTGTGGCCCAGCCACGCGTCCCAGTCGATCGTCTTCGGCGTCATGTCCTTCTTGAGCGGGTAGTACCGCCACTGCCCGCCGATGTAGTTGCGGTAGTAGCTGGTCTGCCCTTGGAACACGTGCCCGATGTTCCCGGCCGCGATGTACTCGTGCGCCGCGAGCCACGTCGGGTCGGCCATGCTCTGCACGCCCACCGTCACCACGCGGTTCAGCTTCTGCGCCGCGTCCACCACCGCGATGGCCTCGCCGATGGTGCGCGTCATGGGCTTTTCCATGTACACGTCTTTGCCGGCCTGCATCGCGTCCAGCGCCATCTTCGCGTGCCAGTGGTCCGGCGTCGCGATGGTGATGACGTCCACGTCCTTGTTGTCGAGGATGTTGCGGTAGTCCTTGCTCACTTGGCCCTTGCCGGCCCCTTCGGGGATGCCGCACCGCTTCGCGCTGGGGTACAGCCCGCGGCCCTTCTTGTTGCCCAACTCGAAGTCGCCGTCCCACACGTCGTTCACGGCGACCGCGTCGACCGGCAGGCCCTTCGCCTTCATTTCGAGGATGACGTCGATGTGCTGCTGGCACCGGCCGCCCACGCCGAGGAAGCCGACGCGCAACTTCTCGTTGGCGGCCTTCACGCGCGCGTAGCTGGCGGCGGGCAGGCTCAGGGCCGCGCCGACCGCGGTCGCGGCGGTCGCGGTGCCGGCGACGAACGCCCGGCGGTTCAAGTTGTCGGACATTGTGAGAACTCCAGAGAGAGGGGCTGTGGCGAGCGGCGGGACGCACGCGCCCGCCGGGACGGTAATACCAGTTGCGAACGAAAACCCAACGTCACTTCTTCTTTTGTTCGAGCAGCCACGTGTACAGTTCGTCGGTGCCGTAGGCCTTGTCCCACGAGTTGTGGCCCACGCCCGGGTACTCCGTGTACTTGGGGCTGCCGCCGGCCTTCTTGATGGCGTCGATCATCTCGCGCGAGCCTTCCACCTTCACCGAAGCGTCGGCGTCGCCGTGGAAGCACCAGCACGGCAGGTCTTTGAGCTTCGCGGCCTGCTTCGGGTCGCCGCGCCCGCAGACGGGCACGATCGCGGCGAACCGGTCCGGCATCGCGGTGGCGATGCTCCACGTGCCCATGCCGCCCATCGACAGGCCGGTGAGGTACTGGCGCTTGGAATCGACCTTGTACTCCTTCGTGGTGGCGTCGAGCATCGCGAGGGCGCGCTTGGCGTTCGCGGTGTCCGCGCCCCACCCGAACCCTTCGGCCCGCGGGATCACGACGATAAAGGGGAAATCCTTCTCGCGCTTCTTGATGGCCGGCCCGATGCCCACCTGCACCGGCAGTTGGCCCTCTTTCTTCGCCTTCGGGTTCTTGGTTTCGCCGGCCCCGTGCAGGAACAGGATGATCGGCACTTCTTTGGTGCCGTCGTAGTTCTTCGGCACGAAGACGACGTAAGGCGATTCGGTGCCGTCGGCGTTCTTGTACACTTTGTCGACGAAACCGGTTTTGGCTTTGTCTTCGGCGCGGGCCGGGAGGTGCGCGGCGAGCGCGAGCAGCGCGGCCGCCGCGAGGCAACGAGAGAGGTTCATGGGAGAGGCTCCGGGGGCGTTGCGTAAAGCCTATCAAACCGCCCCGCGGCCCGCCACAACGAAGAGGGTGAGAAGTGTGCTCGGTTAGTGGCCCGCAGAAGTGCGTGCGCCGCGCGGCGCCTATTTGGGTGCTTGCGAATTTCGGGTAGCGTCGGTTGGGGTTCCGCTCACCGATGCGTCGGTGGGTGCCGAGACGGTGAGCGGGGTATCGGCTTCTGGAAAGAACCGCTGCTCTGTTGAAATGATGCCTTCGTCTATTGGCTTTGTGGCACCGGCCTCTGGCCGGTGTCAAGAACCTGCGGACTTTGCACCGGCCAGAGGCCGGGTGCCACAAGAACGAACCGCATCAATTCAACAGAGCAAAGAACCGCCCCAACAGACGACCATCTGGCCCGCGCAAATCTTGCGGTTCGGTGAGTGCGCGAACGAGTTTGGTCGTCGTGAATCAGAACGGGCACGGCGTGTACCTCCGCGCCCACCCGAATATGGGCGCAGGGGCCGAGCAACGGCGGGAGGTGCTACTCGTCGGTGGCTTGGCGGGCGGTGGAACCGGGGGCCGGCGGCGTCGCGCCCGGCATGCCGGGGTACGAACCGGGCAGGTTCGCCATCACCGTTTGGTTCTTCGTCTGCACCTCGCCGCTCGTGTCGAGGTAAATCTTGTCTTGCAGGATCTCCTGAATCACGATCGCCATGCGGTCCGGCAGGCCGCGGGTTTCGACCAGCGGCTTCGCGCCGGTGTTCAGCGCCACCATGCGTTTCTGGATCAGCGTGGACAGCTTGAACCGCCCGCCCACCTTGTTCACGATCGCTTCTTCTTTCAGGTCGTCGTGCATCTGCGGTCTCAGTGGTTAGTGGTTAGTGGTTAGTGGTTAGTGGTGTCGCGCACTATCCGCTCACCGCTCGTATTAGTCGGTCCAGCTCACTGACGGCTTCGTCGAGGTCGCGGTTCACGATGCGGTGGTCGAACTCGCCGGCGCGGGCCAGTTCCTCGCGGGCGGTGGCGAGCCGGCGCTGGATGCGGGTTTCGTCGGTGTCGCCGCGCCCGCGGAGTCGCGCTTCCAACTCTTCTATGTTCGGCGGGTTGATGAACACCGACAGGTGCGGGACGCCCAACTCGCGCACGCGGGCCGCGCCCTGCACGTCGATCACCAGCACCACGCCCACGCCGCGCGCCAAGTGCGGATCCACCTCGCTCCGCGGCGTGCCGTAGAAGTCTTGCCCGAACACCACGGCCCATTCGAGCATCAGTTCGTCGTCGATCGCCTTGCGGAACTCGTCTTCGCTCCAAAAGTGGTAATCGCGGGCGTCCTGTTCGTGCGGGCGCGCCTTCCGCGTGGTCGCGGTGATCGCCCGGCGCAACCGGCCGTGCGCGCCTTCGATCAGCCGTTCGACGACCGTCGTTTTCCCCACCCCGCTCGGCCCGGAGACGACCACCAGCGGCGCGCGATGTTGGCTGTCGGTCATCCTTCACCCTACTCGACGTTCAGCACCAGTTCGCGGAGCTTTTCGAGCGTGCCCTTGATCTCGAACACGTGCCGGCTGATCGCCACGTCGCCGGCCTTCGAGCCGAGCGTGTTCGTCTCGCGGCCCATCTCTTGGATCACGAATTCGAGCTTGCGGCCGGCTTCGTCGCCCTTGCGGACGATCTCGGCGAACTGCTCCAAGTGGCTGCTCAGGCGCGTCACCTCTTCGGACACGTCGGTGCGGTCGGCGAACAGGGCCACCTCGCGCACCAGATGTTCGGGCGCGACGCTCACGCCGGCGTCTTGCACCGCTTGGCGCACGCGCTCGGTGAGTCGGGCGCGGTAGTCGCCGACCACGTTCGGCAGCAGCGCGCGGATCGCGTCCAGTTGGCCGGTAATGCCGGTGTGGTACGCGAGCAGTTCCGCGGCCATCGCGCGGCCCTCGTCGCGCCGCATCTGGTTGAGTTTATCGAGCGCCGCTTCGAGCGTCTTCTCGACCAGCGGCCATTCGTCGTCCGGCGGGGCCGCAGGCGCGTGCCCGTTCCGCGCTTCGGGCGAAACGCCGGGCAGCGCGAGCGCGCCGGTCGCGAGGTGCGCCACGAGGTCCGGGGTACCGGCTTCGGTGCAGGCGGCGCGAATCTGTTTGAGGTAATCGGCGAGGACCGCCGCGTTCAGCACCGGGGCCGCGGCGGTGCTGGCGCGTTCGGCGCGAACGTGAATGTGCAGCGTGCCGCGGCGCACGTGCCGCCGCACCACCTTTTCGAGGTCCGGTTCGAGCAGCGGGTACGGGTCGGCGCCGCGCACCGTGAGTTTCAGGTGCCGGTTGTTCACGGCCCGCACTTCGACCGTCACGCCGACCGCGGCCGTGTGCGCTTGTGCCGCGCCGAACCCGGTCATGCTGAGCAACACGCGCGCGAGCCTCGGTTGGGAGGGAACACGTCCGAACGAGCCGCGAACGCATCCGCCGCCCCGCGAGATTGCGCCGCAAGTGAGCGCGGGCGGCGACAACAAGTGAGCGGCCCAACGGGAATCAGCGCGTGCTCGTGTCGACCGGCTTGTTCGCGGATTCGCCCACGTCGAACTTCACGATTTTGACGTGGATCATGATGACGAGCACCCACACGCCGGCGAGCCAGAGCGTGACCTTCACGAACTGGTCGGCGGCGCGCGAGCCGAACGGGCTGGAGCCGCCGGCCCCGCCGAACGCGCCCGCGAGGCCGCCGCCCTTACCGCGCTGGATCAGCACGATGAGCAGCAGCAACCCGCCGAGGCCCAGAACGATCAGGTTGAGCAGATGCGAATACCACGCCGCGGCGAATAGGGACACGACCCGGCCTCCTCACCACTGTTCCGGCCCGCGCCGGTGGAACTGCTACTGTAGGAACGACCGGCCCGCGCGGGTAGCCCGACCTTCACACGGGACGCGCCGCCCCGCGGTTCTCGCTCCCGAACGCCCGACGGCACCCCGAAGGGTGCCGCCGGGTGCGAACCGCGTTCGGTATGCGCTCACCAGTCCGCGCCGAGCACTTCGCCGCCGGCGGGCGTGACCGCGGCCCAGAAGGTGGCGGCGCTGACGTTCGGGTTCACGGTGCGCACGCTGCCGTCGCCCATGCCGACGAGCAACCCGCCCTCGAACGGCGTCTGCGGGACGCGCGGGTTGCACTCCTCGATCCGCGGGCGCACCTGAAACGTGAGGGTAGGCGGGTTCGCCGCGTCCGGCACCACATCGCCGAGGTCCGCGAAACTGGCGCGGCGCACTGTGACGTTGTGACCGAGAACGGGGTTGTGGAGTGTGACTTGTTCGTGCGAGTGAAACCAGTAGAAGGAAGTGTTGCGGCATAGACGACCGTAGTGTTCCGCGACTACCACTGTGTTCGACGTTCCGTCCGTCCAACTCGACATTGTATCGTGGAACGGTGCGTCCGGCAGAAACACAAACGCGCGAGCGTTGAACGCATAGCTCGCGGGTCCCCGTTGGTGTGCGGGATCGCTGACAGTCGGATCGGCCGGGCTGAGATAGGGCCTCATGGCGTAATTGCTGCTGAGGGGGCGCGTACCCGCTTGCACCTCGGCGTAGTAGTTGCCGTGTTCGAGATAGGGCAGAATCTGAAAGAACGGTGGGTCCGCTCCGGCGACGGGCAGGCGCTCGTTATTGGCGCTCGCGAACGAGTGAATCGCGAGTACGATTTGCTTCTGTCGGTTAGCCCCCTGCATGCGCAGCGCCGCCGACCGCACCTTCTGCACGGCCGGGAGCAACAGCCCGATCAGCACCGCGATGATGGCGACGACCACGAGCAGTTCGATCAGGGTGAAGGCCCGATGCCATCGAATCCGCACGGACTTCAGTTGCACAGCGTAATCCTCACGCAGCAATGGCACTTGGTTCGAAACAACCAAGAGTATGGAAACACGAAACGCTCCGAGAGCGCTCGTGCCGCGCTCTCAAGGTTCGCGCGGCCACTGATGTTGTTGTCTTTGGTTCAGCACTGAGCGCAGGTGATGCCGCTTCACCTCGCTCGCATCATTTGACGTTGACGTTGATTTTCTTGGTGCGGTATTCGTTCAGATCACCAGTCGCAATATCGAGGCAGAAGAGCACCGCATAGGAATCGTAATTCTGCGGGGCGAGGACAAGGGTTGCATTCCAGTTAGGATTGTTGGCTTTCGCACCGATTGCCGTCGTCTGCGCGGTCTTGGGAATCACCGCGTAGAACGAGATGTGGCCGAAGAATTCGATCTTGTTGTCGACGACGAAGGTGCCGCTCCCTTCGAGGACACCAGGCGCACCTTTGGGGTTTGGGGTCGGTTGATTTGGGCCAAAAGTGATGCTGCCGGCCCCCATCGTGCAGACGAGGAGAGCGAACAGCAGGGCGGTGCCGGCCAGTTTGCGCTTCACGGACATGGTGAACCTCCGGTTGAAGTGTCGCGGACACCGTGTAGTCGCACGGCGCGGCACAATACGACGCGCGGTTCCGAACTTATTTCGCAATCGCTCAAAAATCGCTACCCCCCCCCATCTCCTCCAGAATCGCGCGCAGCTTCTTTTTCGCACGGCTCAGCCGCGCGCTCACGACGCGCGAAGTGAGGCCCAACTCCTTCGCCAGTTCGCGCACGGGCGCTTCGTCGAAGTAGTGGCGCTCCAACAGGCGCGCCGATGCGGCACTCACGAAGGCGAGGCGCTGAAGTGCGGCACGCACGAGGTGCGCGCGTTCGTCGCGCTCGGCGGAATCGCGCGCGACCTCGGTACCGCTCAGCGGCGCGTGCGAGCGCTGCCGGCGCTTCAGGTCGATTGCGCGCCGGCGCACGATTCGCGCGAGCCACGCGCGCAACCGCGCGTCGTCGTTCACCACGTCGTCAGGTGGCGGCGCGACCAGCGCACACAGCCACGCAGCTTGAACGGCGTCGGCGCGAAGTGCGGCGCAACGCGCGCGAACTGCGCGCAAGAGAGCGCCGCCGTGCGAGGCGTGCCAACGCGCGAACCGTTCGGCGGGCGCATTGGGAGCTACCATGCCCGATCCCCACAGGCGGCATCGAAGAGGATCGGTATTGTGGCAGACGGTGCGCGCGAACGCAATAGCGAAGCTACAACCGTTCGTGCCGGGGTGCCCGCCGAACGTTCGCGCTCGCACGTGCGCGGGCGACGCGCGAAACTCGGCTCGACAGGCCCGCGGCGCGCGGTATACGGCTCCCTTCGCGGCTTCGGGGGAAGGCGCGCCAATTCGGGGGAACGGGCCATGAAGCGCGGGTTCGCGGTGGCGGTTGTTGCGCTGGTGTCGCTGGCGGGCGGCTGCGCGTCGCCGGCCCGCTACATCGAAAAGGGTGCCGACGGCGGCGTGGTCGGGGTGCCCGCGGGGACCGACGGGCGCGCCACCGACGCGCAGCGGCGCGAGGCCGTGGCGCTCATTCAGAAGCACGTCGGTACGAAGTACGAGATCGTGGAAGAAGGACCGGTGCGCCGGGCCGCTGGCACCGCGAGCGCGGGCGGCGTCGACACCGCCGAGTATCGCATCGCGTACCGCAAGGCCGCAGAGGGCGCGAACACGGACGGCCTGCCGCCGGGCC
>JALHNS010000098.1 GCA_022843445.1 Gemmata sp. | reverse complement strand
GAGGCCGGACGCGACGCGCGCCGCGAGCGCGCCCGTCAGCGCCAGCCCCAACTGTTCGGCGCGCGAAGCGAGGTCGCGCCACGCCTTCAGCGCCGGCGCGCCGGCGCGCTTCAGCCCCGTGAGGAACAGTTCGCCGGTCGCGGCCAAGAACTCCCGCACCCATTCGTCGCACGGGTGCGCGCGAACCGCGTCGCCCGCTTCCAACTTCTCGGCACTCGGTGCGTCGCCGAGGCGGTCCACCCACGGCTGAACCATGCTCCGCACCGCACCGTCGAACACCAGCGCCACCGGTTCGATCACGAGATGCGCGCCGCTCAGGCGCGCGTGCCCGGCGACGAACCGCAGCGCGCCCGGTTCGGCCGTCAGGCGCGCGAGCATTCGCTCCGCGCCTTCTTCGCCGCGGCCGGTGAACGGGTGCCGCAGCAGCGCCGGTTCGCCGCGCGCGTCAAACACCACCGCGTCCACGGTTTGCGTGTCGGTGCGGAACGCGGCGCGCTCCACTTCGCGCACCGCGCACACTTGGAAGTTCTCGGCGACGCGCCGCGGGCGCAGCGCCGCCGGCGGCAGCGCGCTCAGGCGCGCGCGGGCGTCGGCGAAGCGCTCCGCGAGCACCGGCGGCCGGAGTTGCTCCCATGTGAAGGCTTGGGCGTTCACGGTCGCGCTCGTGCGCCCGAGCACCAGTTGGTAGCTCGTCGAGCACTTCCCGCCGGCCGCGAGCAGTTGGCCCGCGCCGAGCATCGCGTAGGTCGCGCCCTTCACGGCCGCGGTCTGCGCGAGTTGCCAGAACGCTTTCGGTTGGTCGGGCGAATCGTCGGCCGGGTCCGGGAACTCGCGGCTCACCGCGACCATGCTGCCGGAGTCCGCGTCTTGCAGGTACGCGACCACCGTGGCGCAGCGGCGCGACACCTTCACGCCGCACCCGAGGCCGATGTAGCGCGCCGACCCGAGTTCCGTGACGCGGTCGTTCGCGGAGCCGCGCACGAGCGGTTGCGGCACCGCCCCGGTGTCGTTCCGAATCGCGTCGGCGCGCAGCACGAGTTCGCCTACGAGGTCCGCGAATTCGTCCGGGGCGAAGCGGGCGTCGTGCGCCGCGTACTGCTCGTACCGGTGAACGAGGTCCGCGAGCACGTCCGCGGGCCACACGAGCGCCGCGTCGCGGCAGGTCACTTCGGCGCGCGCGAGCTTGTCGCGCCACGCGGGGCCGGCACCGGCGAGACCGGTTTCCGCGCCTTCGAGCAGCACCGCTTCGACGCGGTCGAGCGCGTCGACCGGCACCGGCAGCGCGCGCTTCTGAGTCGAGACGATGCCCGCGCTTTGGCCTTCGGGCAAGTGGCGGAACGCCCACACCGCGAGCGGCACGTGCGCGCACGGCGGCGCGCCGGCGCAGTCGCAGTGAACGTACCGCGGGTCTCCCGGCACTTGGAACCAGAGCGTACACGCGAGGTCGTGAAAGCGCACCGACGGCTTGTGGCTTTTCAGCAGTTCGACGAGCAAGCCCTTTTCGTACTGCGCGCGGGCTTGGCCGAGCGTGATCGGTTTGAAGTGCTTGGCGAGTTCGTCGTCGGAGATGTCGCCGGGGTTCCACGCGACCGGTGCCGCCGCGGTTTCGCCTTCTCCCTTCGGGGCGTCGCTCGCGGTGCGGGCTTGGTACGCCAGAACCGTGCGCACGGCGTGCCGGCACAGTTCGGTGGCCGGGCAGGTGCAGCGCGCGTCGCTCAGCGTCTTGCCGCCGGGGAGCGTGCAGGTGACGCCGTCCGACCACTGCGCGACGACGGTTCCTTTCGCGTCTTCGGCAAGTTCCGCGGTCACTTCGTTGGTTTCGAGTTCGCGCTGCGCGCGCTTCACGGTGCCGCGGTTGGTGAGCGCCGCGAGGTCGTCCGGCGTGAGGTGCAACAGGTCTTCGCGGGCCATCAGCGTTCCTCGGTGTCGCTTCCGCACCTTACCACACAGGCATACGCGCCCGCAGCACAGTAGGTAGGGCGCGCAACATTCGTGTAACGCGGCAATCTTTCGCGGCCCCCGTACCGTCGGACGTTCGGTAGGATCGAACCGGGCGCGCCACACGCGCGCCGTTCGCGGAGGACAACCCCATGCGTCGGTCGGCTCTCTCACTCGCCGCGGTCGCGCTCTTCGCGTGCCCGGCGCTCGCGGGCGACACCTGCGGGCACGGCACCACGCTCGATTTCGTGAACAGCCCCAAAGAGGCCGCGGCCATCGCCAAGAAGGAGCAAAAGCTCGTTCTGGTGCTGCACGTGTCCGGGCACTTCGAAGACCCGGGGCTGACCTGAAACAACGCCGAAGCGCTCCGTGTGGGCGCCCTGAACAACCCGGCAGTGGGTAAATACTGCAACGAGTTCTTCGTGTCGTCGTATCAGAAGGTCGCCACGTTCAAGATCGTCGGCGGGAACAAGCAGGGCGGGAACGTCGCCGCGTACTTCTGCGCGCCGGACGGGCGCGTGCTGCACTGCGTCGCCGGCCCGGTGGACGCGCAAACGTTCCTCCGCGAAGCCAAGTGGACCGTCGAAACCGCGAAAGCGGCCATCGAGAAGAGCAAGGGCGACGGGGCCAAGTTCAAGGAGTTCTTCCGCAAGGCGCACGCCGAGAAGCTGCGCGCCGAGTTCGGCCTCGCGGTGGAAGCCGTGACGTTCGACCCGCCGGAACCGATGGGCGACAACGACGCGCTGACCTACCGCGACCCGACCGGCCGGCCGCTCGCGCCGAAGCTCCCGCCGCCGCCGATCGACGGCCCGGACGTGACGCTCGACGAGAAGAAGTTCGACAAACTCCAGAAAGAAGCCGCGGCGGCCCCGGGCAACCGCGTCGTCGCCTGCGGGTTGGAGGGCAAGGGCCGGCGCGTGGTGGTCACGAACCAGAGCCTCGTTCACCAAGTGATGGCCGCGCACTCGCTGGTGCCCATCGAGCGCGTGTACGGCACCGTGTTCGAGAACATTCTGGGCGAGAAGATTTCCACGAAACCCGTGGACGTGGTGCGCCCGTTCTCGTGGGTGGACAAAGACGGCAACCGGCTGAAGCCGCAGCGCTGAGCGCGGCGGTTCCGACGAGCCGGAAGCGTCAGCGACGGTCTTTCTCTTCGTGGGAAGGTCCGTCGCTGACGCTTCCGGCTCGTTCGTTCGCGCGTAGAATGCCTGTTCCCACGAGAACCGAACGATGCTGAACTTCGAGAAGGCCGGCGGGTTGGTCGCCGCGGTCGCGCAGGACGCGGACACCGGCGAGGTGCTGATGATCGCGTGGATGAACCGCGAGGCGTTCGAGGAAACCGTGCGCACCGGGCGCGCGGTGTACTTCAGCCGCAGCCGCAACAAGCTCTGGCGCAAGGGCGAAGAGAGCGGTCACTTCCAAGAAGTCAAAAGTGTGCTCGTCGACTGCGACGCGGACGCGGTGCTGCTGAAGGTGAAGCAGATCGGCGGGGCCGCGTGCCACGAGGGCTACAAGAGCTGCTTCTTCCGCGAACTCACCGAGGGCGAACTGACGGTGATCGCGGAGCGCGTCTTCGACCCGAAGGCGGTTTACGGCAAGTGAGGCGACGTTGCCGGCTCGTCGTTCTGCGATACGATATAATATTGCGTTCCGCAGGACTGAACCCGCACCCAATGCCGCGTCTCTAATCCTGTGGGGCCGCTCGCGCGAGCGGCCAACTGACGCTTCCCTTTTGCGAGGAACCGGTACCCCCGGACGCTACGACGATGCTCGACAAAGTACGCAACATCGGGATCATGGCTCACGTGGACGCTGGCAAGACCACCACGACGGAGCGCATCCTGTACTACAGCGGCACGAAGCACAAAGTCGGCGACGTCGATGACGGGGACACCACGACCGACTTCGACCCGCTCGAACGCCAAAAGGGTATCACGATCAACTCGGCGGCCGTGTCCATCGACTGGGCCGACCGCGCCGGCGCGCCCATTGCCATCAACATCATCGACACGCCCGGCCACGTCGACTTCACGGCCGAGGTGGAACGCAGCCTGCGCGTCCTCGACGGCGCGGTGGGCGTGTTCTGCGCCAAGGGCGGCGTGGAAGTGCAGAGCGAAACGGTATGGCGGCAGGCGACCAAATACAAGGTGCCGCGCGTCGCGTACGTGAACAAGTTGGACCGCATGGGCGCGGACTTCTGGGCCTGCGTGGAACAGATGAAGCGCAAGCTGCAAGCGAACCCGGTAGTCGTCACGATCCCCGCGGGCCAAGACAGCGCGCTCGAGGGGATCATCGACCTCATCGAGATGAAGCTGATCACCCGCGACCTGACCGACAAGACGAACCGCAAGTTCTTCACCACCGACGTGCCCGAGAAGTACCTCGAAGAGGCGCAGAAGCGCCGCGCGCAGATGCTCGATGGCGTCTCGGCGGCCTCGGACGAGATCACGGAACTGATCCTCGAAGAGAAGGAAGTGCCGGTCGCGCTGATCCGCAAGGCGCTCCGCAAGGGGACGCTGGAAAACATCTTTACGCCCGTCCACTGCGGCAGCAGCAAGATGTTCCACGGCGTGCAGCACCTGCTGGACCTCGTGGTGGACTGCCTGCCCAGCCCGCTGGACCGCCCGCCGGTGGACGGCCTGCACCCGAAGACCAAAGAGGTGCTCCAGCGCAAGCCGGACGCCAGCGAGCCGATGAGCGCGCTGGCGTTCAAGACCGTGGCCGAAACGACCGGCGACCTCGTGTACATTCGCGTTTACTCCGGCGAGATGAAGCCGGGCGAGAGCTACACGAACACCACCAACGGGCGCAAGGAGCGCATCGCGCGGTTCTACCGCATGATGGGCGACAAGCGCATCGCGCTGGAGAAGGCCGGCCCCGGCGACATCGTCGCGGCGATGGGCCTCTCGGAGACGTACACCGGGAACACGCTCTCCGACCCCGACCAGCCGATCGCGCTGGAAGCGATCCAGTTCCCGAAGCCGGTGATCTCGCAGGCGCTCACGTTCAGCAAGCTGCTCGACAGCGGCAAGGTGGGCGAGGCGCTGAACCGACTGGTGCGCGACGACCCGACGCTGAAGACGCACACCGACGAGGAAACGAAGGACACGATCATCAGCGGGATGGGCGAGTTGCACTTGGAAATCAGCATCGAGAAGCTCAAGCGGGCCGTCGGCGTGCCGCAGGAGAACCTCGAACTGATCAAACTCGGTAAGCCCCGCGTGGCGTACCGCCAGTGCCTCGCGCGCAGCGTGGACTTCGAGTACAAGTTCCAGAAGCAGACCGGCGGCCGCGGTAAGTTCGCCGTGATCGTGGTGAAGTACACGCCGCTCACGCCCGAGCAGATCGAAGAGAAGGTGAAGGAGATCGAGGCGCTGGGCGATCCGAAGGTGAAGCCGGACCCGAACAACGTGTACTTCGTGAACAGCATCACGCAGGGGTCGATCGACAAGCAGTACATTCCGAGCGTGGAAGAGGGCTTGCGCGAGGGGGCGAAGAAGGGGTTCAAGTACCCGTTCCCGTTCGTGGACCTCGAGTTCGACCTGCACTTCGGGAAGATGCACGACGTGGACTCGTCGCAAGACGCGTTCTACCTGTGCGCCCTCGAAGCGTTCCGCGAGGCCCAAGAGCGCGGCGGGATCGAACTGCGCGAGCCGATCATGAAGGTGGTGGTGGTGTCGCCCAAGGAGTACCAAGGGCAGATCACCGGTAACATCAGCAGCAAGCGCGGCGTGATCGAGGAGACGAGCGAGGACAAGGGCGTGGCGATGGTGACGGCGAAGGTGCCGCTGGCGAACCTGTTCGGGTACACGAGCGACCTGCGCTCGGCGACGAAGGGGCAAGCGAGCTTCAGCATGGAGTTCAGCCACTACGCCCCGGTGCCGGTGGAACTCGCCGACATCCCGAAGCCGGACGCGAAGAAGAAGTAACCCGCGACGCAACACGAATCGCACGAACCGGCGGCCCTCGGGCCGCCGGTTCTTTTTGCGCGCGCCTGCTCGTTCGCGCGGGTACAATCGGCCCGCGTTCCCTTTCCCATTGCGAGGTTCCCATGCGCTCCCTCCCTGCCATCGGTTTCGCGCTCGCGCTGTGTGTTGTGCTTCCGGCCCGCGCCGAACCGCCCAAGCCGGAGAAGTTCGACGACACCGGGTTCGTCACCATCTTCGACGGCAAGACGCTGAAAGGCTGGACCGTGAGCGCGAAGACCGGTCACAGCCGCACCAGCAAGAACACCAGCGGCGGCAAGTGGGAAGTGAAAGACGGCGCGATCGTCGGCAGCCAAGACGTGCCGGGCAACGGCGGCATCGTCATTACCGAGAAACAGTACGGCGACTTCGAGGTGGCGCTCGAAATGAACAACGACGACGGCCCGGACAGCGGACTGTTCCTCCGCAGCACCGACACCGGCAAGTGCTATCAGGCGATGATCGACTACCACAAGGGCGGCAACCTCATGGGCATCTACGGTGAGGGCATCGGCGGAAAGCCGCACGTCCGCAACTTCGACTTCGGGAAGGACGTGAACGAAATCATCGTGCCGAGCAAGCAGGCCGACGGCGGCTTCAAAAGCCCGGTGAAAGCCGACGACTGGAAGGCGTTCTGGAAGCACGGCGAGTGGAACGAGCTGCGGGCGCGCATCGAGGGCAACCCGCCGAAAATCACGACGTGGATCAAGGGCGTGAAGTTCATGGAGTACACGGACACCGAAAAGCGACTGGCCGACACGGGCGGTATCGCGCTGCAAGTTCACGGCGGCGGCGACTACACGAAGCAGTTCGTGCGGTATCGCAACATCCGCGTGAAGGAACTGAAGAAGTGACGCCGGGCTCGCCGCCGTTAGGCCGCTACAATTTCCCGCACCCACACTCGCGGGAGCTGCCATGTCCGAGCAACTCGGGTTCTGCATCGTCGGCTGCGGGATGATCGCGCGGTTCCACGTCGCGGCCCTGAAAGAGATTCCGGGTACGCGGGTCGTGGCGCTCGTCAGCCGCTCCGACAACACCGCGCAGAAGCTCATCGCCGACACCGGCATCGCGACGTGCCCGGTCTTCCGCACCGTCGAAGAGGCCGTTCGCGCGCCGGGCGTCCACGCGGTGATCGTCACCACGCCCAGCGGCAACCACCGCGAACCGGCTCTCGTGGCCGCGGCCGCGGGCAAGCACGTCGTGGTCGAGAAGCCGCTCGAAATCACCGGCCCGCGGTGCCAAGACGTCATCGACGCGTGTTCGCGCGCGGGCGTACAACTCTGCACCATCTTCCCCTCCCGGTTCGGCGACGCGAACCTCGCACTCAAGGCCGCGGTCGAAGCCGGGAAGTTCGGGCGGCTCACGCTCGGCGAAACGACGTGCAAGTGGTGGCGCTCGCAAGAGTACTACGATACCGGCGGCTGGAAGGGCACGCAGGCGCTCGACGGCGGCGGCGCGCTGATGAACCAAGCGATCCACAACGTGGACTTACTGCTGTGGATGATGGGCGACGCGACGCACGTCTCCGGCTTCACCGCGACGCTCGCGCACGAGCGCATCGAAGTGGAAGACACGGCGGTTGCGGTGATCCGCTTCAAGAGCGGCGCGCTCGGCGTGATTCAAGCGACGACGAGCGTACACCCCGGCTACCCGAAGACGATCGCGATTCACGGCGACCGCGGTTCCGCCGTGATCGAGCAAGACGACGTGCTGAAGTGGGACTTTTCGCCCGCGACGCCCGACGACGCGGCGGTGAAGGCTCGGTTCGCGGCCAAAGTGGGCGCGAGCGGCGGCAGCGCCGACCCGAAGGCAATCAGTCATGAGGGGCACCGGCGTCAGCTCGCGGACTTCGTGGACGCGATTCGCGCGAACCGCGCTCCGAAGGTGGACGGGCGTGAAGGGCGGAAGGCAGTCGATCTGATCTGCGCGATTTACGAAAGCGCCCGCACCGGCCGCACCGTGGCACTGAGCGCAGGTTGAGGGTGACACGCACGCCCGCGGCGCGGTAGCATGCGCGCCTTCCGCTTGGGGTGCCACGGATGGCAAAGAAGCTCCGCAGCCGCGCCGCCGATTACGCCGTGTTCGCGGTCGTGCGCGCCATCGTTGCCGTCGTGCAGATGCTGCCGCCGCGCGCCGCGTACGCGCTCGCGGACTTCCTCGCGTGGCTCGCGTACACACTCATCAAGAAGCGCCGCACCGTTGCGTTAGAAAACGTGCGATCCGCGTTCCCGGGTATCGCGGACGCCGAAGCCGACCAGCTCGTGCGCGACATGTACCAACACTTCCTGCGCGCGACCGTCGAACTGATGATGCTGCCGCGCAAGCTACACGGCGAGACGTTCCGCAAGCACTTCGTGCTGCCCGGCGGCCCGGACTTCCTGCCGGTGCTGTGCGGCGACCGCGCGGCGCTGGTGGTCACGGCGCACTTCGGCAACTGGGAGGCCGCGGGGTTCACGCTCGGGCTGTTCGGGTTCCGCACTCACGCCATCGCGCGCGTGCTCGACAACCCGTTCTTGGAGCGCTACGCCCTGCACTTCCGGCAGAGCACCGGGCAGACCATCGTGGCGAAGAACGACGACTTCGAGCGCCTGACCGCGGCTCTGAAGAAGGGCGCGAAAGTGGCGACGCTCGCGGACCAAGACGCCGGGCCGCGCGGGGTGTTCGTGGACTTCTTCGGCCGCCCCGCGAGCACGCACAAAGCGGTCGCGCTGATGGCGATCGAGTTCGACGCGGTGATGGTCGTGATGGGCGTGCCCCGCGTGCGCCGCGAAGACTACCCGCAGCACCCGGACTTCGACCCGGCCGACCCGCTCGCGCCGCTGTACTACGCGGTGGAGTGTGCGGACGTGATCGACCCGCGCGAGTACGCGAACGACCCGAACGCGGTGCGTGCCATCACGCAGCGGTACACGGCGGCGCTGGAAGCGCTGATCCGCAAGCACCCGGAGCAATACTTCTGGCTGCACCGCCGCTGGAAGCACCAACCGAAAGCGAAGCCGGCAAAACAAGCGGCGTGAGGCCCGTTCGGTCGGTCCGGTCCCAACGGCGCTCCCGTTCCCCGGTGGGCCGTCCCTCGCGGGTTCCGTCGCCGTGTGGTACCATGTGCGGCGATGGAAGACCGCGCGCTTTACCACTCGATGCTGGCCGCGCCGCACGACGACGCGCCGCGCCTCGTGTACGCCGATTGGCTCGACGACCGGGCCGCGCCGAACCGGACCTCGCGGCGCGCCGGCTCCGCGCGCGGGCCGAACTGATTCGCGTGCAAGTTGCGCTCGCGCGCAGCGGGCCGGGCGGCTGGAAGCGGGACAACCCGCGCCCACCGGAGTTGGCGACCCGCGAGCGCCGGCTGCTGTTCCGCATCGGCCGCCGCATACGGCGCGAAGAAGCGGCGCTGGGGATGGAGTCGGCCCCGTTCGACCGCGGGTTCTTGCGCCCGATGCGCGCGCTGCGCCCGCACGAGTTCCTCGCTGATTTCTCAGAAACGTTCGGCCCGGCCAGCGATCGCTTCCCGGTCGGTAGTCCGCTCTACACGTTACTCCCGCCACCGGCGGAAACGTGGAGCGCCGCGCCGCTGTGGGACGTCCACCTGTTCGCCTCGACATGGCACAACGACCCACAAGCCGATACCGGGCAGTACGGGCCGGTGCTCGACGAAGTGGGCCAGAGCGCGCGCATGGAGCGCGTGGGGTGGCTGAAGGTGTCGTTCGCGCGCACGCCGGTGCTGAACTTCCTGCGCCACGGCCGGTTCCCGAACGTGGAAACGCTGGTACTGAACAGCGGCCCGTTCCCGGCGGTGCTGCAGGCGGTCGCCGAAAACGAATCGTTCCGCAGTTTGCGCTATGTGTGGTTCGGCGACGACGAATGGGTATGGGCACCGACGTTCGCGGATCGGCAGCGGTTCCGCGAAGCGGCCCGCGGAGTTCACCAACTGAACGCCAAACACCTGCCGTTCGGCGCGATGCGTTCGGCGCTGGCGGGGGTTGCCATTGCGCCGGACCCCGTTGTGAGCGCGCTCCGCGAGTTCCTCGCGCAACCCCTGCCGTTCCGGGAGCGACTCGCGGCCTCGACACCTGCGGCGCAAGCGAACTCCGAAGGTTCGTGGCAGTGGCTCGCGCTTTGGGGGCTGATTGTCGCTGTCGGCCTCATCTTCGCAGCCGGAGAAGGGCGCGAACCGAGCGTCCCGCAGATCAAAATGCCGGAGTTCCAACCGCTCCAAAAGGTTGATTTGGGTAAGTACAAACTCCGGCTGACTCCGGAGGGCCACTTGCAGGTGATCGAGCAATTCGAGGGGTTCGACCCGAAGCCGGAGATGGCCCCGCCGCCGCGAGCGCGCGAGTAGCGCGGTCCGTTGCGGGGCGCGCCGCGCCGCGATACGCTTGAGGTCTCACGCCAGAGGTTCCGCACCATGCCCGATGCGAACTCCGAGCCGCCCGAGGCGCACGACCGCGACGCCGCCCAGTTTCTCGTGTACCTGATTGCCGCGGCCTGTGCCGGCATCACGTTCTTCGGGCTGATGGCCGAATTCGGCAAGAACGCGCAACCAGCGCTGCCGAAGGTGCCCGTTGATTTCACGAAGAAAGCGGACACGGTGCCGCCGGTGCCGAAAGAACTGGGGCTGAAATATGTGCCGCCGCATCTGCGGCGCGATTAACCGATGCCGGGCGGGCGCGCTTACTTCTCAACCTGTGGCGCGGAAGGCTCACCCTTTGGCAAGGATGAAGGGAGAAGGATGAAGGATGAAGCGAAAGAACGCAACGCTCTTCCCCTCATCCTTCGTCCTTCTCCCTTCATCCTTCAGCGCTCACCCCACCACTTCGAGCTTGCGACCGGTGGCCCACTTCTTCTCCGCGGGCTTCGCGCGCACCACTTCGTGATACAGCGTGTCGCGCTCCACCGGCGTGCGGCCGGCTTCTTCGATCAGCCGGCGCAGGTCGCGGACGGTCAGCTCTTGCGGCGAGTCGCTCCCGGCCGCGTGGTAGATCGTTTCGTGTACCACCGTGCCGTCGATGTCGTCGGCCCCGAAGCTCTGCGCCACTTGTGCCACCTTCACCGTGAGCATCTGCCAGTACGCTTTGATGTGCGGGAAGTTGTCCAGCATCACCCGCGAGAGCGCCATGATCTTCAGGTCGGTCATGCCGCTCGGCTTCGGGATGTCCTTCCCCAGCGGGTTGTTCGTGGGGTGGAACGCGAGCGGGATGAAGGTCTGGAACCCGCCGGTGATGTCTTGCAGTTCGCGCAGCTTCAGCATGTGGTCGAGGCGGTGCTCCGGCTTCTCGATGTGCCCGTAGAGCATCGTCGCGTTCGATTTCCCGCCAAGTTCGTGCCACTCGCGGTGAACGCGGAGCCACTGCTCGCCGTCGGCCTTGTAGTCGCACAGCTTCGAGCGCACGTCCGGGTGGAAGATTTCCGCGCCGCCGCCGGGGAGCGAGCCGAGGCCCGCGGCCTTCATCTCCGCGAGCAGTTCCTTCGTCGGCCGCTTCGTGATGCGCTCGAACCAGTCCCATTCGACCGCCGTCCACGCCTTCAGGTGCAGCTCCGGGAACTCGCGGTGAATGCTGCCGATGATGTTCAGGTACCACTCGTAGGGCAACAGGTGGTGCAGCCCGCCGACGATGTGCAGTTCGGTCGCGCCCTGTTCGCTGGCCTCGCGGGCGCGCTGGAGAATCTGCGCGTCGGTCATCACGTAGCCGTTCGGCGACTTCAGGTCGGCGCGGAACGAGCAGAACGCGCACCGGTACACGCACACGTTGGTGGGGTTCAGGTGCTGGTTCACGTTGTAGTACGTGACGTTCCCGTTCTTCTTCTCGCGCACGAAGTTCGCCATCTCGCCGAGCGTGAAGAGGTCGGCGTGTTGGTCGAGAAACAGGCCGTCGTCGAAGGTGAGGCGCGTACCGGCGAACACCTTGTCGCGGAGGTCGGCGAGGCGGGAAGCGGTTGTGGTCATGGCGTGCGGTCCCGGCGGGCGAGCGTGTGCCGCTGTTTTATCTCCCACCGGGTGAACCGCAATCGGCGCGGCGGGGGCAACGGTGCGAACGCTCGGCGCTTCGCGCGGTTCGGCGTGGTACCGGCTCATGGCACCAGTTACCTTCAAACTGCCCGCTGATGCATATCGACAGGAGCTGTGCCCGTGGACGAGCGCCGCGCGCTGATGGCCGCGATCATCGCGAACCCGGAGGAAGACACCCCGCGGTTGGTGTTCGCCGACTGGTTGGACGAGTACGGCGACGAACACGACCGCGCGCGCGCCGAGTTCGTCCGCCTTCAGGTCGCGGCCGCGCGGCTGCCCAAGAGCGACAAGACGCGGAAGAAACTGGAGGGCGCCGCACGGAAACTCGCCACCGGGCACCACGAGGCGTGGCTCGCCCCGCTCACCGCGTTCGTCCACGAACTGTCCGACCTTCCCAAACTGGTCGGCAGGAGTTCCTACCTCGAGTTGTTCGAGCGCGGACTGATGAAGGAACTCTACGTCGAGTCGGGGAAGTTCCTTCGGGCGAAGTATCAGAAGGTGTTCCCGGACGCGCTCGCGGCGGTGGGGCTGGAAAACCTGTCCTTCTACACCCCGGCGCGGCGGGTCGGCGAGTTGCCCGCGTCGCCGGCGTTCCGGTGGGTGGCGCGAGTGGAGTGCCCGGCCGTCGGCGACGCGGCCCTTGAGGCGTTCGGCACCTCTCCGCACCTTGCCCACATCAGTGGTTTCACCTTCGGCGAAGTCGGGATCAGCGACGCGGGGCTGAAGGCGTTCGCGCGAACCACCGGCACCGCGCGGCTGCGGGAGTTCGGCATCACGACCGCAAGCCCGCGGAGGTACACCAAGCCCAAGTTCACCGCGGCCGGCATCCTCGCGCTCCTGAAGAGCAAGCGGCTCCCGGCGCTCACCGCGCTCGACGTCAGCGGCCCGACCGCCGAGGCGTTCGGCACCGCGGAGTTCTTCGCCGACGCGAGCCTCGCGAAGCTCACCCGACTCGAACTCAACGTTTACGTGAAACTGGCCGACGTGCTCGAGTGCCCGCACCTCGCGAACCTGCGCGAGCTCCGGCTCCTCGACACCGACGTGACGGCCGACGACGCCGCGGCGCTCGCCGGCCCCGCGCTCGCCAATCTCACCGAGGTAGCGCTCCTGACCCGCGGCCCGCTCCCCCGCGGGTTCGAGAAGGCGCTCCGAGCGCGATTCGGCGAGAACCTGTGGATCCGCTCCGCGGCTTCGTAGGGCAACGGCGCTAGAACCGCCCGCGGACCGCGAGCGCGAGGAACGCGCCCGGGCCGATCTCCACGCCGCGGTCTTCGGCCGTGCGGCGCGTCTGCCCGGTGCCGTACACGCGATCGAACGCGTAGCCGGTACTCGCCTCCACGCCCACCCGCTTGTGCGGGAACACCGTGACGCCCGCGAACAGCCGCTTCTCGAACCCGAAGAAGCGGTCGTTGCGGTTCGGCCGCCCCGCGAGGAAGTAGCCCTCGTTCGTCCACTCGAACCCGCCGAACGCGGTCACGCGCTCGTGCGGCGTCCACGACACCCGCGCGTCCACCTGCGTGAGCGGCCGGTACCGAATCTGAACCAGCCACTCGTCGGTGGGCTGCCAGCGCACCGCGAACGGCAGGCCGATGCTCACGCGCAACCGGTCGGTCGGGTTCCAGTCGTAGGCGACTGAGGGCAGCGGGAAGTTGATCTGCCCGTTCGGGAAGTAGGCGAGGCCGAACGTCCACGTGTCCGGGTCGCGGTGCGCCGGCACGCGCAGGAACGCGATGCCGCCGAGAGTCATTTCGCGGATGCCGTTGAACGGCTTGTCGCTCGCGGAGCCGATCTGCAGCGAGCCGCCCGCGGTCCAGCCGTTTTCGAGCTTGTGAATGTAGGTCGCGCCGAACGAGACGTTCCACAGTTCGCCGGGGAACGCGCGCCCGCTTTCGGGCAGCACCGCGGCGGTGTCGAACTGCGTGTGCCGCACGCGCACGTTCCCGATGAGCATGTGCCCGGCGGCGCGGTCGCGCCAGACGGGCGCGCCGAGGTTCAGTTGCTGGCGCACCATGCCGAAGTCGGACGCTTGGCCGATCACCGGGCGCTGCGGGTACCACTCGGCGCGGTAGAACGGCCCGCCGGGGCCGTCGTCGCCGAACGGGTTGCCCGGCGCGGCGCGTGGCGCGGCCTCCGGTTCGCCCTCGGGCTCGCGCGGGGATTCGTCGCTCGCGCCCAGCGGCGCGGCGCACAAGAGCAGGGCACCGAGTGCGAATCGCATGGCCGGGGGATAGCGTACCGGGCACCCGCGGTCCAGTGCGCGCGGGTTAACCGGTACGCCCGGCCCGCGAACCGGCGGAACTTTGGGCAAGTTGGGTTGCGCGCGCGCGACCGGGGCGCAGAATCCGGTTAGTGGGGCGGATCACATCCAGAGCGACACCGGAGGTGTGCGATGAATCGGTTCGTGATTGCGGCGGCGCTGGTCGCCGGGTTGGTGGGTGCGGAACAGCGGGCGGAAGCGTTCGGGAAGCCGGCGCGGCCGCACCCGCACACCGGGCCGTTCTCCACGTCGGTGACGTGGCCGTCGGTGTCGCCGCCGGGCTGGTACACGAACACCTACAACCACCGCTGGTACTACCCGTGGTACGCGTACTACGACTACACCACCGGCCCGTACGCGAACTGGGCCGCGGGCGGCGGCTACGCGACCTACGGCAACCACGGCCCCGCGGGCTTCTACTACTACCCTCAGTTCCAGAGCGCGCCGGCCGCGCCGGTGGCGAAGATGGACCCGCCGGCGAAGACGGAGCCGCCGAAGAAGTGATCTGAAGTATCACAGGGTGGCGCTGCGCTGACCCTGTACTGTGGGATGTAACCCCATCGGGGTACAGAGGGCGCACCGGGTTTTTACCCCGAAGGGGTTGTATCCCACAGCACAGGGTCGCGTAGCGCACCCTGTGCTGACCAATACGCCGGCTCGTGTGCGAGCAAATCAAGCCTTGCGCTTCGCGGGTTCGAGGCCGAACACGTTGCGAAACCCGATGTAGAAAATCATGCTGATCGAGCGGATCGCTTCCTTGCGGTTCACCTTGCTCGCGCCGGCGCGGCGGTTCTCGAACAGGATCGGGAACTCGCCCAGTTTCGCCCCGGCCTTGTGGCACCGGAACAGCACTTCCTGCTGGAACGAGTACCCGCGGCTCTTCACGCGGTCCAAGTCGGCGTCGCGCAACATGCTGACGCGGTAGCAGCGGAACGCGCCGCTGGCGTCCTTCACCGGCATGCCGAACAGGAACTTCACGACGCGGTTCACGGTGAAACTGATGGCCCGGCGCGCGAACGGCCAGTTCTCGGTGCCGCCGCCGCGCACGTACCGCGAGCCGATCATCACGTCGTTCGCGGCCATGCCCGCGAGGATGCCCGGCAGGTACCGCGGCGGGTGGCTGAAGTCCGCGTCCATGTTCAGCAGGTAGTCGTAGTTCTGCGCCATCGCGTACCGCATGGCCGCGAGCGTGGCCGTGCCGAGGCCGAGTTTGCCGGGCCGCGACATCAGGCGCACGCGCGGGTCGGTGGCGGCGATCTGCGCGACGATCCCGCCGGTGCCGTCGGGCGAGTTGTCGTCGATCACCAGAACGTCCGCGTGCGGCACCACCTTGTGAATTTCGGCGATGAGGCCCGCGATGTTGCCGGCCTCGTTGTAGGTGGCGATGGAGACGAGCAACCGCGGGTCGGTGGGCGGCGGCACGAGCGGCCGGGCGGATTCGGGTTCGGAAAAAGCGCTCACGAGCGGCTCGAGAGTGGCTAACGGCACTGAAGGTACCATGCGGGGGCAACCACGGGGCGCGCGGTTTCGCCGCGCGGTACGATAAGTTCTAGGATAGCGATCCCGTCACGGCCCGATTTATGCCCGCGCGCGCCGGAATTCGCACCGCCCGCGCCCGGAACGACCGCACCCCAGACCCGAGACGCACCGATGGCCGACACCACCCCGATCCCGTGCCCGGAATGCGAGAAGGTTCTGAACGTGCCCGAACAGGTGCTGGGCAAGAAGATCAAGTGCAAGGACTGCGGGTGCGCGTTCGTGGCCGAACCGCCGAAGAAGGCCGTAAAGCCCTCGAAGCCCGGCGGCGCGGCCAAACCCAAGAAGCCGGAGCCGGAACCGGAACCGAAGAAGGAAGAGCCGAAGAAGCCCGCGGCCCGTTACGCCGACGAGGACGACGACGGCGCGGTGCCCAAGCCGCTGGGCACCGTGGACGAGGGCGAAGACGTCGCCCGGTGCCCGCACTGCGCGAAGGAACTGGAACCGCCCACCGCGGTCATCTGCATCCACTGTGGGTTCAACAACGTGACCCGCACGAAGGCCGAATCCAAGAAGGTGTGGGCACCGGACGCCAGCGACTGGATGAACCACCTCGCCCCCGGGTTCGGCGCGCTCGCCATCTTCGTCGCCCTGCTGGTGCTGAACATCGTGTGCCTGCTGAAGATGGAAGAGTGGATGACCGACGGGTTCCTCGACTTCCTGAAGTCCGAAGAGAAGGGGATGGACGGCAAGATCAAGTTCGCGGTGAAGCCGGGCGCGTTCATCACGTTCGTGCTGGCCGCGACCATCATGCCGATGATCAAGACCGCCCGGTTCGCGATCAAGCGCCTCGCCATCGAGTACCAGCCCACCGAACAGGTGAAGAAGTGACGAATCGGGCCGCGGGGCTTACCCGCGGGCGATTGGCGCGCGAGACCCCGCGGGGTAAGCCCCGTGGTGCCGGCCGCTACTTCTGCTGCCGGGCCCACGTTTCGAGGAAGTAGCCGCTGTTCGCGGGCGACTCGAACTTGGTGGGCTTGGGCTTTTCGGCCGGGCCGTAGCACAGCTTCAGTTGGTTGCCGGACAGCTCGTAGATGCCGTGCCGCTTCTTGCCCTTCAGCGGCCCCTCCGCGAACTCGAAGGTGATCGTTTTCGGGGTCGTGGCGGCGTCGAGCGCGACGTTCGCCAGCGCGAGCCGCAGCACGATCGGCTTGCCGTCCTTGTCCGTTTTCGAGTCCTTGAAATACATGTAGTATTCGTTCTTGTCGAACACCACCGTGAGCTGCTTCATGATGTCCGTGGGCATCATGGACGTGCCCTCGGACTCGCACTGGAGCGGCTTCCAGTAGCCCTGCACCTTCTCCAAATCGGTGGCCGCGGGCACGGCCGGCGGGTCGGCGCTTACGGCGGTCGTCACACACATCACCCCCAACACAGCAGCGCGCAGCATCGCGTGCCCTCCGGCGCACCTCACGAACCGGCCGTGGTATGACGGCGCGGGTGGGCCGCGTCAAGAGCAGCCCGCACTCGAGGCACCCGGCGACGTTCGCGGCGCGCCCAATTGGGGTTGATTCGCGGCGCGCGATTCGGCGAGAATCCCGCGCGTCGCACTACCGACACCGGGGACACGGATGGCCTCGCACACCACGACTCGCACCGATCCCGCGCCGCGCCCGCTCGCCGTGTGGCAACTCGTCGCCATCGGCGGCGCGCTCGTGTACGCTTACTTGCCGACGCTCCGCGTGTTCGCGGACAAGTGGCTGAACGACCCGCAGTACTCGCACGGCATCCTAGTGCCGTTCTTCTCCGCGTACCTCATCTGGAGCGCGTGGAAGGCCGAACCGCGCGCGCCGAAGCCGCTCCCGGTGCTCGGGTGCGCGCTGCTCGTGCTGCTCTTCGCGGCGCGCGCCGCCGCCGGCGCGACCCTGTTCTACCAGCTCGACGCCGCGGCGCTGCTGCTGTCGCTGGTCGCGGTCGCGCTCGCCTACGGCGGAATCCCGCTGGCGAAACTCGCGCTCCCGGCGATCCTGTTCTTGGGGTTCATGGTGCCGCTTCCCTACGAACTCGAGCGCAACGTGGGGGCGGAACTGAAGACCGTGGCGACCGTGAGCAGCACGTTTCTGCTGCAAACGCTCGGCCTGCCCGCGATCCGCGAGGGCAACGTGATTCACATCGGCGAGGTGCCGCTCGGCATCGTGGACGCGTGCAGCGGGCTGAAAATGCTGGTCACGTTCGCCGCGTTCTCGGTGGGCGCGGCGCTGCTGATGAACCGCTCGCGGTTCGAGAAACTGATGCTGCTGCTGGGCATCGTGCCCATCGCGATCGTGTCGAACGTGGTGCGCGTGACGGCGACCGGCGTGGTGTACACGAGCACGGTGCACGAGGGCACGCGGCAGTTCATGCACGACGGCTTCGGGTACGTCATGATGCTCCTCGGCATGGCGCTGCTCGCGCTGGAGCTGTGGGTGCTGAAGAAACTGGTGGTCGACGCGCGGCCCGCGCTCCCGCCGGGCGCGGTGCGCGCCGCCTAGAGCGGACCGCTCCGACAACCGAACAACCCCTACCTGAACGGATTCGGGTAACGCCATGACCGGACCCACGTTCGCCGCGCCGAATGCCCCCGCGCCCCCGCTCAAGTCCGGCCCGCGCCCGGCCGCCAAGCCCGGCGCGCGCGCCGACGAGGGCGGCGGGACGCGCGTGTTCGCGTACCTCAAACTGCACTGGCTCACCATTGCGTTCTGCGGCGCGCTGCTCGGCAGCGCCGGCGCGTACGCGGCGTACGCGCTGCTCGCCAGCAAGTACGAGAGCTACGCGCTGTTCCAAGTGGCGAGCGCGCCCACGCCGGTCGGCAACCAGAACCCGAATCAGGTGCGCACCGACTTCGCCACCTACGTGAAGACGACCGCGGGCCTCATCAAGTCCGAGTTCGTGCTGAACGCGGCCCTCCGCGACATCAAGGATCTGCCCACGATCAAGGCCCAGAAGGAGCCGATCAAGTTCCTCGAAGAGGAACTGATGGTGACGTGGCAAGACGGCTCGGAAATCATCCGCGTCACGTTCAAGGGGCACGAACCGGCCGACGCGAAACGGATCGTGGACGCGGTGCAGAAGGCGTTCATCGACGAGGTGCGCCAGCGCGAGGTGGACCGCAAGCGCAAGTTCTTGGAAGAGGTGACGGCGGCGCAAGGCAAGATCAAGACGGTGCTGAACCAGTTCGCCGACAAGAACAAGCCGGGCCTGATCGGCGCGGGCGGGGTGCCCGCGCCCCCCGGCGGCGCGGTGCCGGCCGGCGGCGCG
>JALHNS010000097.1 GCA_022843445.1 Gemmata sp. | reverse complement strand
CGATAAACCGTACACCGGCACCTTTAAGCAGAAGTGATCCGCTGTGCCCCCGGCCACAGTACGTTGCGGCCGGGGGCACGGGCTTGCCCTTCGTTGTCGCGGTTGTCGCGGTCGGGTGAGTTTCGGGGCCGCGCAGCAGGTTCGCGCACGGCTTTTCCGAATGGCAGACCGAGGCAGCAGGGAGAGCGAATTCACACAGGCGAATCATAATCGTTAGTCGGCGCTAACGCTGTTTGCCGGTGCGGCCGATACTGGTCGTACCAGACGCGCCGGGTGTGTGCGCGGGGGTCGATACGAGATCGCCATGCGCGTTCGCTGCCAGTGGATTTTCGCCTTCGCAATTTTCACCTGCGGCTGTGCGGCGTTCCCCCGCGCGGACGGCAATGGCGAGCGGCCAAAGGCTCTCTTCGCTTGGGCAGTCGGCAAGGAGTCGGATGAGGACGGGAACGAAAAAGGAAGCGAGAATGCGAAGAACGGGAAGGCGAGCGAAGACTCACAAGTGCAGCGTCAGCCGGCACAGAGCGGCCGCGAGGAACCGTTGGCGTCCGACCGGCCGGACTTTACGGAGGCGAGTTCGACCGTGGGAAAGGGGCGCATCCAACTCGAAGGTGGGTACACCTACACGCGCGACCGCTCGGCGGGCGTAACGACCACCGGTCACTCGTACCCAGAGACTCTGCTCCGCGTCGGGATGTTCGCGGACTGGTTCGAGTTCCGCGTCGGCCAAAACTTCGGGAACGCGCGAACTGGTTCGCCCGCCGGCGCGTTCCGTGCGAACGGCGGTGAGGACTTGTACCTCGGAGTGAAACTCGGACTGACCGAGCGCAAGGGGTTGTTGCCGGAAACGGCCCTGATCCTCCAAACAACGGTCCCGACGGGCCACGAGGACTTCACGGCCAGTCGAGTCAATCCGGGGATCAACTTCCTCTTTAGTTCGACCGTGATCGAGGACCGACTCGCACTCGGCGGCAGCATTCAGATGAACCGCGCGACTGACACCCTTCGGCACGGTTACATCGAGTTCGCCCAGTCCCTCACGGTCGGGTACGGACTCACCAAGAAGTTGGGGGCGTACACCGAGTGGTTCGCGTTCTATCCGTCCGGCGCGGTCGCCCCCGGCATTGGCCCGCAGCACTCCTTCAACGGCGGGTTTACCTACCGCTTGACGCCCAACATTCAGTTCGACATCCGAGCCGGAGTCGGTTTGAACCGGCAGGCGGACGACTTCTTCGCCGGGACCGGCTTCGCCGTGAGGTACTGATCCGATTCAATCGCGCGCCGAGGTGGGGATGGCAGACAACACACCAACGGGAATGATCTTCCGCGTCCACGGGCTGGACTGTGCCGAGGAGGTCGTAGTTCTCAAGCGCGAGGTCGGCCCGGTCGTCGGCGGCGAGGACAAACTCGGATTCGACATTTTGAACGGCCGCATGACGGTCTCGGCCGAGGCCGCCGCGTCGCCGGAAGAAGTCCAAGCGGCGGTGGGTCGCACAGGTATGCGGGCCGAACCGTGGCAGGATACGAATGAGACCGCGACCAACGCCCGTTGGTGGGAGCGGAATCGTCGGACCACACTGACGATTGCCAGCGGTTGCTTGTTGCTCGTTGGGTTGATCACCCACACCGCACTCTCCGGGTTCCGCGCCGCGCTGCTCGAAGAATCCAACGGGTGGCCGCCGGCACTTGCGGTCGTCTTGTACGGTTTCAGCGTGTTGGCCGGTGTGTGGGTCGTACTGCCCAAAGCGTGGATCGCGGCCAAGCACGTTCGGCCGGACATGAACCTGCTTATGGTCGTGGCGGTCTGCGGCGCGGTGGGGATCGGGCAGTGGGTCGAAGCCGCCACCGTCGCTTTCCTGTTCTCGCTCTCACTGGCCCTCGAAGCGTGGAGCGTGGGCCGCGCGCGAAGGGCGGTGGCGGCTCTTATGGACCTGACCCCGCCGACCGCACGACTTCTCGACCCGCAGGGTCACGAGGAAGAAGTGCCGCCGGAACGGGTGCCCGTGGGCGCGCGGTTCCGCGTGCGGCCCGGCGACCGCATCCCGCTCGACGGTCGAGTAGTCGAAGGGTCGGGCGGCGTGGATCAGGCCCCGATAACCGGCGAGAGCGTGCCGGTCGCAAAAGGGCCGGGCGATGAGGTGTTCGCCGGCACTATCAACGGCGACGGGGCGCTGGTCGTTGAGTCCACCAAGCTCGCGTCGGATACGACACTCGCCCGTATCGCGCACATGGTCGGCGAGGCCCAGTCGCGCCGCTCACCCTCCGAACAGTGGGTCGAGACGTTCGCGCGGTACTACACGCCGGCGGTCATGCTCACCGCACTGGCCGTCTTGATCGTCCCGCCGCTCCTCTTCCACGGCGCGTGGGCGGACTGGCTCTACCGCGCACTCGTGCTACTCGTGATCGCCTGCCCCTGCGCTCTGGTGATCTCGACTCCGGTGACTATTGTGGCCGCTCTCGCGTCGGCGGCCCGCAACGGGGTTCTCGTGAAGGGCGGGGTGTTCGTCGAAGCCCCGGCCCGACTCAAGGCAATCGCGCTCGACAAAACCGGCACGCTCACCGAGGGCCGGATGGAAGTCGTCGAAGTGGTTCCCCTGAACGACCACACCGAAACCGAGTTGTTGGAGCGAGCCGCCGCACTCGAAGCTCACACCACGCACCCGCTGGCCCGCGCGATCTTGGAGTACGCAAAGCAGCGCGGGGTGACGGTCCCAGCGGCCGAGGAATTCCGCATCCTGCCCGGTAAGGGCGCGGCGGGCCGCGTGAAAGGGACGGAATACTGGGTCGGGTCGCACCGCTACTTGGAAGAGCGAAAGCAGGAGGCACCGGACGTACACGAGCGGCTCGAAGCGCTCTCCCGCGCCGGGCGCACGGTCGTGGTCGTCGGCAACGACCGGCACGTTTGCGGCTTCATCGCGCTGGCCGACCGGGTGCGCGCCGAAGCGCGTCAGACAGTGGCCGACCTGCGGGCGGTCGGGGTCGAACGCATCGTCATGTTGACCGGCGATAACAAGGGTACGGCCGAGGCGGTCGCGCGCGACGCGGGCGTGGACGAGGTGTACGCGGAACTGTTGCCGGCGGACAAGGTGGCGAAGGTCGAGGAATTGGTTGCGAAGTACAAGTCGGTGGCGATGGTCGGGGACGGAGTGAACGACGCGCCCGCGATGGGCCGGGCCACGGTCGGGATCGCGATGGGAGCAATCGGCACCGACGCGGCCATCGAGACGGCCGACATCGCGCTCATGTCCGACGACCTCTCGAAACTCCCGTGGCTGGTCCGGCACTCTCGCCGGGCGCTCGCGGTGATCCGTCAGAACATCATCTTCGCCCTCGGCGTGAAGGCGGTGTTCGTAGTCCTAACGTTCGTCGGCTATTCGTCGATGTGGGGTGCCATTGCCGCCGACACAGGCGCGTCGCTACTCGTCGTCTTCAACGGCCTCCGACTTCTCAAGGCGAGTGGCCCGGCGGTTACACCGCACCCCGCGCGCAGCGGAGAAGTGCCCTGAACGCCGCCCCACTCGACTGGGCGGGCGACGCGTCGCCGTGAAGCCCGCCTCACCGCGCCTTCGTTTTCTTCGGCTTCCGAGCCGTCTGCTGGTCTTTTCGTGGTCGGCCCTTCGGTAGGGCTGGCGGTTCGTCCAATGGCGTCTCCTCGTCCTCTGCCTCCGCCACCAGCACCGACATAGCCACACCGAACGCAGTCGCGAGTTTGTGGATCAGCGCCAAGTTCGGCAGGTGCTTGCCGCGCTCAAGGGCCGAGAGCGTCGTCCGGTGGATTTTCGCCTTTTCTGCAAATTCGTCCTGCCCCAACTTGGCTGCGAGGCGGCGGCGCAGCACGACTTTGCCGAAGCGGGACTGAATGTCACTTAGTTCCACGGTGGGGGTCCTTTTGGACCCCACATCACCCGATTCCCGTGCGCAGAAAAACAGTATCAATAATGGCAGAATCGATTCATCATTTCTGCTAGCCTGATCGTATCTCCGGTGTTGCGAGCCACAGACGTTTGGGCCGGCAGTCGCACGCGCTGTTGCAGTCCCGGCCCTTAGCTGCCTGTGATTCCGGCTACCGCGTCGCTTTCCGAGGTGAACTCTCATGCGTTTGATTTGTGACGCCCACCCTCGATTCCGTGCAGCACGCGCCGCCGTCGTCGCGCTGATCCTGTGTTGCGGCGCGGTCGGGTGTGACTTCAACAAAAAGCAGCGTGAGGCGCTGGCCGAGGGCGACCGGCTGTACCCGACCGACCCGGCAGCAGCCATCGTGAAGTACAAAGCGGGCTACGATGCCGCCGGCCCGCGCAAGGCCGAAGTGCTGCAACGGATCGTCGATCACGAGGCGCGGCCGTTGAACGCGGTCGAGGCCATGAAGTGGATCGAGAAGGGCCTGAACGACAAGTTGCAAGTTGAGTACACGACACCGGCAGCCCGCGAACTGCTCGCGCGGGTGCAGCGGGAACGGGCCGAGGCGGAAGCCAAGAAGAAGGCAGAGAAGGACGCGAAGGAAAAAGCCAAGCGCGAGGCTGAAGAGCATCGCGAGCGGAACGGGAACTCGGTAGACGCCTACCGCTACGTCCAGATGGTGGTGAAGGCCGAACTGAACCCGCTCGATGTCAAGTTCGGTGCGTTCCCAGACACGAAGCAGAACGCCGACGGATCGTGGACGTGCATCGGCTCGGCTACCGCGAAGGGTGCCGTCGGTGGCAAGGAAAAGTACCTGTTCAAGGTGACTGTGCGGCGGCAAGCCAACGGTCAGTGGGAAACGGTTGAAGCGAAGGTCGGCTTCGATCCCAATTGAATCGGAGTTACCGACACGCTACTGGCCCGGCGCGATTCTTTCGCGCCGGGCCAGTGTATTTACGCAACCTAGTTTGACCGTGAACCTGACGGTCCGCTACGCTCTCTTTGAACTGAAGATTCAGCACATCTTCCTTGCCGATTTTGAAGGCGTGCAGGCTCGACGATCAGCGAGGACCGAAGCTGCCCTCAGAGGATTCAATATGCCCGTCCTCGGAACGTGTTTACCCGACGAACTGACCCGTTACATCGAAGCAGCAGGCGAGAGCGCCAATATCGACGCCAAAGCACCGATGGCTTGGGACAGTGGCGAAGCGTCTGCCAGTTTGACGAAGGACATCATCGCGCTAGCGAACTGTCGGGATGGGGGCGTCATTGTTCTGGGCAAAGAAGAGTCCAAATCCAAGCAGGGGCAGTTTGTTCTGGTGGGTCTTTCCGAACCGCAGGCGGCCTCGTTCGAGACCACGAAAGTTGCCACTTGGGTCAACAACCACTGCGAACCGGCCGTTACTCTCGTCTGCCATCGTCACGAGCATCAGGGGCGGGCCTTCGTCGTCATCACAGTGGCCGAGTTTCAAGACGTTCCGGTGATCTGCACCAAGCAATTCGAGCAATCGGGAGCGGGCAAAGGTACGAAAGTGCTACTGCGGAAAGGGGCGATCTACGTCCGCACGCCGAACGCCGAGTCCGCGCCGCTCTCTTCGGCCGAAGATATGCGCCCCCTGATTGGGCTTGCGACGACGAAACGGACCGACCAGATGCTCGCGATGTTTCAGGCCATGATGAAGGGCCGCCCGCTGATCGAGCCGCAACCGGCCGTCGATCTCTTCGGGCCTGAACGCGAAGAAGTGCAAGCCACTCTCGCAACCGAGTTGGAAGGGCAAGTTGGTCGAGGGGCATGGACTTTCGTGTGCCACCCGGCCCAACATCGTCCCGACCGCTGGTCAGATGCGACCACGCTCCGAAAGGTCATCGAGAAGAGTGCGGTGCGGCTTTATCGCGGGTTCCCGCCGTACTCGCGCGACACGCACGTTCGGGAGTGGGGAATCTGCGACCGAATGTTCGAGGACGCTTTCGGCTTGACGCATTCCGGCCTCTTCGTCGCCAATCGACTGTTTCGCGAAGACGGCCTTGAGTACCGAAGCCCGTGGCAGCCCGGCCCGGACTTTGCGGCGGGTCAGTGGCTCGATTTCAAGTTGAATCTGTCCGTCGTGATCGAGTTCTTCTTGTTCTTGTCCCGGTTCGCCGAGAACTTCGAGGTCGGCGAGGAGATCGTGTACGAACTGTCCGCACAGCCGCTCGCCGGCAAGCGGCTGGTCACGATGGACGGGAACATTAACCTTGATCCGACGGAACCGTGCCGAGCCTCACGATTCCGACGAACCGGCAAGGTCACCTTGGAAGCGCTCAGGGCGTCATGGGAAGAACGGTGCGCCAAGACCATGCACGACTTTTTTGAGTTCTTTCCGGGGACTGCGATTTCGCAAGAGACGATGAAGGCGTGGATCGAGAGGGCCAAAGAGCGAAAGTTCTAAAGTCGGAAGCTCGCTGCGCTGGCGTGACCGACGGGTGGAGGCGGCCCGATGACGGGCGACTGAATTTGTACCTGATCGCGGAATCCCCGCACTTGCGCGTCACGAGACGGTGTGACCGTAACACCGCAGCGCGTTCACGGTCGCATCAAAGTCGGTGGCCTTCACGAGCATGTAATCGGTGTCGAAGGTCGAAATCGCGAACAAACTGATCCCCGCTTCCGCGACCGGTCGCGTCAGTGCGGCCAGCACCCCGACGACCGTGAACGGCATCGACCCGGCCACGCGCAAGCACCGCCAGCCGCGCTCACACGCTACCCCGGCGGGCACGTCCCCCTCGCGACAGACGACCGAGAGTTCGTCGGCGGTGCGGGTGACAGAGCTGAACTTACCGCCGGTCGCCCACGGCGGAAGCGGCACATCGGCGGCCAGACGGCAGACCGCGAACGTGCCGTCTACCACGAGTAGCCTGAGTCGATGTTCGGTCACAGTTCCCTCCGCAACGGGTGTTGCGAGCGCGCGACGCCGGGCGACTCACACCCACCTTCCGAACGGCGACGGATATTCGATCCGCCCCTCGACACCATCGAGTGCGCCAGACACGAGTGCGAGCGCCATGAAATACTCCTTGCCGGAAAACGGCGAACTCAGTCGCGAAGCCAACGCGGTCGAGAACCCAAAACGGGAGTAGAAGCGCGGGTGCCCCAATACGACCACGATCCCATGCCCGCGCTCGCGGCACACGTCTAAACCGCGCCGCACCAGTTCCGACCCGACACCGAGGTGTTGGTAGTCCGGTAGCACCGCCACCGGAGCCAGAGCAAGGGCGGGAACCGGACCGGTCGTGGTGAGGATCGGCAGGTCGCTGAACAGAACGTGTCCGACGACACGGCCCTCCACCTCGGCAATCAGCGATGCTCGAAAGTAGCCGCCGTGCCGCAGCGCGTCCACGAGTGCGGCTTCGTCGTCCCGTCCGAAGGCGAGCCGGTTGACGCGGCGAACAGCCTCGATGTCTTCGGGCGTTTCGTCGCGCACGGCGACCGTCGGGACCGGAACCGCGACGAACCCGGTACCGGCACGCACGACAAGCGGTTCGGACAGGTCCACCCAGCCGCCGTCGCCGGCCGTGGCCTTCGCCAGCACCCCGCGCCTGTCGCCGGTGTCTCCGTCGAGGGCGAAGACGGTAACGCGGTGTCCGGCTCGCACGCCTTCGAGGTGGAAGCGCGGGACACGGCGATCCTCTGCGAACCGGAACGTGAAGTGATGTTCCCGGTAGAGCGGCAGCATGAGGTGGGTCTCGCAACCGGCGGGGAAGCCATCGAGAATGGGCAGACCACCGTCTGGTTTGGGCTACAGTACGCGTTGCCGGCAGATACCGGTCCCGTATCGCTCAAATCTGCTAGGAGAAGAAGAGAAGAGTTAAGAAGGACTCTCCGAGCAAAATTGAGCGTTAGCGGACGTTTCCTGTACTCGGTCGGGCAGCCCACCCCCGAACCCGCCGGATGGAACCTTTCAGCACAAGGCGCGGCCGCTTGCACCAATCCCGTTCGTCTGTTCAAATCCGCGAAGGTCGGCCCGTCAACCAACCCGCTCTTCAAAGTGCATCGTGAACCGCGCCGAAATCCTAAAGCACTTCGACGAACTCACGGTCTGGCGGAGCGGCGACCAGCGCGCACCGCACAAGCCCCTGCTCGTTCTCTACGCACTCGGCTGTTTCACACGCGGGGGTGCGACCGACATTCCGTTCACCGAGGTCAGCACCGACCTGACGGCCCTGCTCGCGGAGTTCGGCCCGTCGCGGAAGTCGTACCACCCGGAGTACCCGTTCTGGCGACTTCAAAACGACGGTGTGTGGACCGTTCAGGCCGATGGCACGCTCACCGCCCGCGAAGGGAATAACGACCCAAAGAAGAGCGAGCTACTCGCGCACAACGCGCGCGGTGCGTTTTTGCCCACTGTACTTGCGGCCCTACGAACCGATCCGACGCTCGTGACCGAGATCGCGACGCGACTGCTCGACGGCCACTTCCCGCACTCCCTTCACGAAGACATTCTCGCCGCCGTCGGCCTCGACCTCGAACGAGAAACCGCGACGCGGCGCAAACGCGATCCCAAGTTCCGCCAGCGCGTTCTCGTGGCCTACGAGTACCGCTGCGCCGTCTGCGGCTTCGACGTGCGGCTCGGCTCGGTGTCGGTCGCTCTCGACGCCGCACACATCCGCTGGCACCAAGCCGCCGGCCCCGACACCGAAGATAACGGACTGGCCCTCTGCGCCCTGCACCACAAACTGCTCGACTTCGGTGCCTACACCGTCAGCCCGCAAGGGGTCGTACTCGTCTCGGACCAGACGACCGGGACGGACGGGTTCGCCGAGTCCCTCTTGCGCCACCACGCCAAACCGATCCGGCTGGCACAGCGACCGGAGTGGAAGCCCAAACCCGATCATCTGGATTGGCACGGGCGCGAAGTGTTTAAGGGCCAAGCACGCCATGCCGTCTGACGGTAGCAGCGGGGCAACGGGCGGTCGAACCCCGTCAGACTTCACGAGGGTGAAGGAGTGTTGGGGCGGGCGGTAGAGTCAGGCCACGTCGTCGAACAGTGACGGCTGCGCCCACGTCGGCCCGGCCAGTTCCCGAACGCGGTCGGTCAGACCCGGTTCCTCGACGCCGACCGAGTTCACGCGCTCGCTCACCGGCCACGATTCCATCGAGTCAGCGGGGAAAGCGCCGAGCAGCGGGAGCAGGTCCGCCGGCCGCGAGCGCGGGTCGAGCCAGACGGCGAACGCATCGGGCGCGAGGATCGCCGGCATCCGGTCGTGGAGAGGCTGTACCAACTCGTTGGCGGGCACCGTCAAAATCGCGACCGTTTCGACCGATCCGTTGGGTCCGTCCCAGCGGTCCCACACGCCGGCGCAGGCGAGCAGCCCGCCGCCGGCCTTGCGGAACAGGTACGGCCGCTTCTTCTTGCCGGCGGTCTTCCACTCGAAGAAGCCGCTCGCGGGAATCAGGCAGCGTCGTGCCCGGAACGGATCGCGGAACGCCGGCTTTTCGGCGAGCGTCTCAGCGCGGGCGTTCACGAACCCGCTATGCTTGGCGTTGGTGTTCCAGTACGGGATCAGGCCCCAGCGCAGGACGGCCAGTTCGCGCCCGCCGTTGGATACCCGCACGACGGGGATCGGCTGCGACGGCGCGACGTTGTACCGGGCGGCCGGCGCGAGCAGGTCGTGGCCGAGGCCGAAGAGGTCGGCTATCTCGGCGGCGGTCGTTGTGATCGTCATTCGCGCGCACACGACAACTTCTCGCGAGCGGGTGTCGGGCTATACGGGAATTCTAAACCGGCTTGCTCGCAGGGAGATGATGCCGGCGCGGGTCAAGCCGTTAATCCGGTGCCGAACCGCCCGCAGAACCCGACTGCCGTGCCTTGACCTGTCGGGCCAATGTGACAGAGGTGGTTGTCCGTGACGCCGCGCCCTTGGTCGGCACCTGCGCCACGCCGCCGTGAAGCGCGGCTAGGTCGTCACCTGTCTGTTCCGCGACCAAACCGCGACCGTGATGAGTGACGCGCCCATCCCGTGCCCCGATGCCAACCGCCCGGCGAACAGGGCGGGGCCGGCGTGTGAGTGAATGCCGACCACTTGAGGGCGATCTGCACCGAGAGCGCGGCGGCGTTGCGGTACTGGTACGGGTGCGCGCGAGGGGTCGTACGGAAATGGCGCAAGGCGTTCGGCGTCGGGCTACCACACGGGGCAGCCGAACGGCCACGCGCTTCTGAGTCACCGCGACGAACTTGTTCAGGCCCCGACTAAATCGCGGCTGTGCGCGCCGCCACATCCGCGCCGACATCAATGACCATCGAACCGGACTGGTTGAGCATGAGGGCGGCCAAGCTCAGCGCCAGCCCACTCTGTGTCCTTCGCCTCGGTCAGGATAGCCGTCGCGGCGTCGGGGTTGATGGCCGCGAAGTCGAGGTGGTTGTTGATCCCGACAACAGTTCAGGGGCGCACTGCGTCCAAGTCTTCCAAGACCGCCAAGACGGTTGCCCGCCCCTTAACCGCCCCACCCGGAAAGCTGACGCCGTGGAAAAAGTCGAGCCGGACCTCCACGAAACTCGTGAAGTCGGACAGGGACAGTTTGGTGGGAATGGCAGTGCCCCTGATTGCGCTCTTGGGTGGAGCATTTTGAAAGAGAACGCTGTACCCTTGCGATCCGGCCTTGTGGTCCATGTCCCAACCGGTTGGGAGCTTCAGGTCCGGTGCCCGAATGATGAACTGTTCGGCATGCTCAGAGCAACCGACCGCGACCATCACCTCTCCGGCACTGTCGAAGATCAGGCCGTCGCACTCAAACGTTACCGCGTTCCGCTTCGACTTGTAGTGGCCCCATTCGTCTCTCTTTTGCATGACTTCGGACCGGATGTCGTAGGTGAGCTTGCCGGAGATCGTGTCCTTGACTTTGAACGGTGTGACTCCCCCGTTGTCGTTGATGCGAGCCTTAAACCGATAGGTCCGCGTTTCGATGGGCACGGGGGCGCGACCGCCCGCCGTGCCAAGAGCGACGGCTGAACTTAAGAGGACACAGACGAGTATTACGCTCGTTCGGGACATCATGTGGACGGCCCTCGCGGATCGAAGGAGTGGTCACCGGTCTCGGTCGCACTCACGCCGTCAGAATACCCGTGGCACCGGTTGTGGGCAGAGGGAACCGCCGTTCTTCAATATTCATCGAAGTCTGCCCGAAGAAACTCGCGGTAAACACGACTCCGCTCGGAGTGGCTTTGGTCAATCCCTTCCCGCCGGCTTACTCGGTGGTCACGAGGGGCGGCAGGTAACCGTCGCGGGCGTTACTGGCAGCGACGATCCCGCCCCGCGCCAACACGACGTAGCACAGGTCGAAGCCGAAGGCCGTTTGGAGTGCGTCGTCGAGTGCCCGAACCTGCTCCGCGATCTTGGCGGGCACGGGGGTTCGCTTCACGTCGCGCGTGACCGGCGCGGGGGCGGGCACGTCCCGGTTGTTGCTGTCGGCAGTCACGTTGGCCTTCCTTTCGGGATCGGGGAGAAGGTCCACCAAGTGGTCGGTTGCGGGCGGTAGCGACTGAAGGGCGGCGATAGTTCGGGCGATCAAGTCGGCTATTGGCATCGGTGTGTCGGTGCCGGTTGCGGCACGACGGAGACGGTTGCAACGGGTGCATTGACAGTCCAGTCGGGCGATGTGGGCTTCGTGGCCGCACGAGCGGCAGTACCGCTCGCTGGCGACGTTCATGGCGTGGCAATGGGAACACGAGCGCGAGATCAACATCGGTCGCTCCTTCTGGGTCGGGCCGTCACGAGTTGGCCCGACCACATTGAGATTCACACGGCCAGCGAGGTGAGGTGGCAGGCCGCGTCCATCAGGCCGTGTAGGGCTTGTGTCCGGCGCGGTAACGTCTGGATGTCGCCGCCCTTCGCCGCTTCGGTCACCGCGTTGAACAGCCGCCACGCGGTTTTGCCCTCGCGGAACTCCGAGTGTCGAGGTGCCCGCCACTCCGACAGGGCGAGCGGTAGTTTCGTTACCGGCAGCACCCGCGCGTCGAGAACCTGCACGAGCAAATCGTGAGCGGCGGCATCGGACAGGTCGTGTTGCTTGTACGCGGCAAACCGCAGTTCTTGCGAACGCCGAAGGTCGCCCAACCGACCCACGGCCACGTCGATCAGTTGCGGCAGATCGCGGGCAATGTGGCTGGTGTGCTTGCGCGCGAGCCGCACCTCGCCGCTGAACGAGAGGTTGTCGCACACGAAGACCGTGGCTCCGATCACCAGCCCCGCCGGAAAGCTCTGGTCATGGCTGTTTCGCACACCGACGGTGAGGGCGAAGTCGCCCGGATCGGAGCCGTCGGTCACGCGGAACAAACTGAAGAGCCGGTTCCCGTCTCGACCGAGGCCGTGGTTCTCTTGGGTCACGGTCAGCCCTGCGCGTTCGAGTGCGCCTTGCACGCCGTCGAGGAGTGTGTGGTGCGGGACCGGCACCCAACTGCGGGTGCGGTCGGGGGTCACGACGCGGGCCACTTCGTCACGGTTCGCGGAGTAGGCCCCGCGATGGAGCATGAGCCGAGCGGTCATGGGGACCTCCTTTTCTATTGCCAGAGGGCAATTGCCATCTGACAATAGTATTTTAGCGCGCTCCCGCCGGAGGTCAATGATGGTAGATCGCAGAAGCGGAACGGTTGGCCGGGTTGACGTTCGCTGTGGGGGCGGGGTACTGTCGCGTGTCCACCAGTCCGTTCGAGGAAAGCCGATGCCGACCACACCGAGCCGCGTACCGCTCGCGGACGCCCTTCGCCGCGCGATTCGCGAGAGTGGGATGAGTTTTAACGAGTTGGGTCGGCTGGCCGGGGTCGATCCCGCCCAGTTGTCACGGTTCGCGAGCGGCCACCGCGACCTCACGGTTGCCGTCGCGTCGCGCGTGTGTTTGGCGCTGGGCTACGAGTTGGTTCAGGCAGGCGAAGTGGTCGCCGAGCCATTACCGGAGCCGCCAGCGAGTACACGCAAACGGCCAAAGGACGCGCCACCGCCCGCATCGGCTTTCAATCGGGGCCGGGGACGGCGAGTGGACCTTGAGAAAAAGCAAAGGGAACTCGAAGGCGAGGGCGGACCGAAGGCGGCAAGTACACCGGGAAATACGTCGTCAAGAAGCGGCCGAGGCTCCCGCGAGAACACCAAGAACCTTACAACCCAGAATCCCCGAAAGCGCAAGAAGCGGGCCAACCGATAACGGCGCTGCCCAAGTCGGGCCGACCGTACGACACGGCCGCTCATTGGGCAGCCCGCGTCGTACCGTCACGTTGCTGTCGGTCGGGTTGTCGTTCGACGAGTGGGGATAACGAAGCGGCATTTGATGTGCACGGGCGACCATTCAAGGCGATCTTCCGTCTGGACAGTGGGCCTGCTACAAATCAGATGGCATTACGCTCAGGGGGTGAGCGTGGCTTCCACTCGACCATAGGGAGCGGGGTATGGCGGTTCTGACTCCTCGGCTCGAAGAGGTGCCGACGCTGATTATGCTGCTCTATCGCAACGACCCGATGCCACCCGCGCTGTGTGATGTTCCGGTGCTGACGGAGTATTACCTCGATCCGCAACGCCAAGCGGCGCGGTCCCACACCGGCGGGCACGCAGTTGCGTCAGAGAACGCCTCTCGATCAGTTTCGCCCCTGACCAACGGCGTTCCGTGGTACGACTTGCACAGCCGCCCTTCACAAATGCAGACTCAGCCGGCCCCATCCGTACCACGCGATGTTCTCGCCAATAGCACAGACGCGGGCGATCAGAAGAAGCAATGCGAGAGCGCGACCACCAACACGGTGAACGCTTTCCCGGCACCAGTTTCGGATGGTCAAGAGGGCCACCGGCAGGGCAAACTCGCGACCGCGCCGAAGTCCTTGTCCGAGAACCAACGAGCCGCCGAATCCCGCGCCGGTGAGCCACGCCAGACGCGCTCGAAGTCTACCCCTGTTGGCCCGGAAGAAGTCAGCACCCAAGAGGCCGCCGATCTACTCGGCGAAAGCAAGGATACCGTCATCGGCCGCATCAAATGCGGCGAACTCCGCGCTCGAAACGCTGCCGGCCCCAACAGCACAAGGCCGCGCTACCTGATCCTCAAAGAAGACGTGATTCGGCTCAGAAACGCTTACGTCACAGCCACCCCTCCCGACAAACTTCGCCACCAGCCGCAGGTTCCGCGATTCAAAGCGAGAGGGGCGAAGCAGCCCAAGCACATCAAGTTGAAGGCTTAGCGTCCTGACTCAGTCGGTAGTCATCCAGCTTCGCTTGGGCGTCGAGGAGGCTCTTGTTGGAGAAGTGCCCGTAGACGCGCTCGATCATCGCGATGCTGGTCCCGGCCATCTTCGCTACCGTCTGGATGTTGTTCACCAGCATCGACTCCGAAATCCAGAGGTGTCGGAAGTCGTAGATGGTAATCGTGTCGCGGACGGTGCCGAGCTTCGTCGCGGCGGCGATCTCCTTTACCCGGTCGAAGTATTTGGCCGCCGTTCGGAGGTCCCACGGCCGGCCGTTTCGCCGCAGGAATACACAGTCGTCGGGCTTCTTTCCCTCGCAGTGGCGGGTGAAGATCGCCATCGCCTTGTCGTTCAACGTGACCTGCCTCGACCGCGCGACGCGCTCGGTTCGCGACCGTTTATGGTTGCCGAGGACGATCTGGCGCAGACCGAACTGCACGTCCTTGACGCGGCAGTCGAGGAGTTCACTCGTGCGGGCACCGGTCGCGTAGTAGCAGGCGAGTAAGTCGGCGAAGTTGCCGGCCGTTCTCTCGTGCTTTCGTAGCTCGGTTCCCTTTTTTGCGACCACCTTCGCCAACCCGTGCCTGCGGAACTGGTTCGTGTCGAACGAGGCCGCCGCCAGTACGGCCTGCCACTCAGAGGGGGTAATCAGGTCCGCTTCGGTCAGGGCCTTCAACGGCACACGGGTTCGTTCGACCGTCGCGAACGGTCGGAAGTTGGGCGGCAGGTAGCCGTGCTTGAGGCCCCAGTTAAAGCAGGCCCTCACGGAGGTCTCGGCGTGAAGAATAGTCTGCGCATCAAACTTCTCGCGATTCAAACTTCCCCGCCACTGTTTGAGATCGTTAGCGCACACCTGTTTGGCCGGGAAGTGGCCGAGCCGAGTCTTGCTCGAACCGGTCTTGAAGTTCGCGAACCGCTCGCAGTACCGCTGCCGCGTTGCGTAGGTTTCTTCACTCCGCTCCTCCTGAACCCACTCCAAGAAGAGGTCGATCAGGTCGGCGACCGTGAGGTTCCGCTGCTTGCTTGCCGGCCCTTCTGTGCGTATGGTGACGAGGTGGTTGGCGAACGCGATCTGAGCGTCCTCTGGCGACATCTCTTCGACGTTACCGAAGTAGGTGTCGCCGCCGGCCTTCGTGAACCAGTAGGTCGAGTTGTTGACGGTCTTCTTGCGAAGGACGGGGTGGCGCGGCACGGGTGCTTCTCGCGAAAGGGGTAACGAAAGGGGTAATGGCAACCTCCATCAAACTCATTTTCGCGAGATTGCCCGGAAAATCAAGGCGTTCGACCCTTGGGGGCGTTTGCACAACTGGTGTTGGCCCGGGTCTTCAAAACCCGTGGCGGGTGTGAACAGCGCTCGCTGTCGGTTCGATTCCGATACGCCCCCGTTCGCACCGCTAGTACCCGAGCGTGAGCCAGAGGTACGGGTCGCTCGTCAGCAGGAACCACGGCTGCGTGAGTAACTCCCGCGGCGGTGCCCACCCGAGCGGATACGTTGAAGGGTCGGCGGGCGCGACGTAACCATACAGCGTCGCGGGGTCGTAGCTCACCGGGGCCGGCGGGTACGCGAACGCGGTCGTCGAGCCGGGCGGCGGCGGGGCCACGTACTGCGGCTTCAGCGTCGGGTCGATGGTCGCGGGGCCGGCCGGGTTCGTCGTGATCGCGCCCTGAATGGTGTAACGGATCGGCGCGCCGCTCGGGTTCTCCACTTCCACCGTCACCGTGTACTGCCCCGGCACCAGCAGCACGCTGCTCGCGCTCGCCGAAGAGCCGGCCGCGGCTTCCACCGCATACACCACCACACCGCTATCGTTCTTGATCGTCATGCGCACCGAGGTGCCCGGCGCGGCCGGCCCCGCGGTGAGCACGAAGTGGAACACCGTCGCTTCGCCCACGTACACGCGGTGCGCGTCGGTGCGGTCGGCCGCGCTCAGCGTGTCGGTGGCGAAGGTGGCGAGCCGCACCGCGGTGTCGCCGAACCGCACCGAGACGAAGTAGTTGCCCTTGTCTTGCGTCGCGCCCGCACCGAGGCCCACGCGCACGAAGTAGGCCGCGCCCGCGGTCGCGCCCTCGAACTGCACCGTGCTGGTGCCGTCGCCGTTGGCGAGCACGCGGGCGCTGAGCTTCCGACCGGCCGCATCGTACAACGCGACTTCCGGCTGGAACCCGGTGCCGTCCGGCGTCCACACGGTCGCAGTCAGCACGCGGCCGGCCGCCGGCGCGACGACGCGGAAGAAGTCCACGTCCTCGCTTTTCGTGATGCTGCCGAGCGCCTCGAACCGTGTGCCCGCGTAGCCCGCGGTGCCGCTCAAGCGGGTCGCGGTCGCGCGCGTGTCCGCGTTCTCTTCGGCGCTCACCAGCAGGTCGCCGCCGGCGCGGAAGAACGCGTCGATCTGCGTCGCGTCCAGCTTCGAGAACGGCCCGCTGAGCAGTTGGTCGATGACCGCGTCGGACACCGACGACGTGTTATCGAACCGTACCGAGAGGCCGTACCGCCCGACCGCGAAGGCGTCGTTCCGCGCGGCTTGCACGCGCACGAAGTACGTCGAGCCTTCGCGCCGGTTGGTGAGCTGAACTTGCAGCACGTCGCCGCTGGCGCTCGTGGAGACGCGGCTGGCGATCACGTTGCCCGCGGCGTCGTACACCGTGAGCCGCGGGGCCAGCAGGCTCGCGCCGGCGGTTTGCAGCCGGATCGTCACGCTGCGGTCGGTCGCGTCGTCGTTGCCGTCGCTCGCGATGGTGAACGTGTAGAAGTCGCGGTCGGCGGCGCTGGTGATGTCGCCGAACGCGACGAGCGGGGTTTCGCCCGCGTACTGGCCCGCCGGGAGCCGGAACGCGCTGGCCCGGCCGCGGGCGTCGTTGTTCAGCGCGCCTTCGTAACTGTCGGCGGCGCGCACGCCGTAGAGCGCCTGAATGCGGGTGACATCTTCGGCGCTCAGTTCGGTGCGCGTGCGGTCGTAGGTGGTGAACATCACCGAGTTCGGGTCGGTGCTGTTGCTCAGGCCCAGCGCGTGCCCCACCTCGTGCAGCGCCACCGCGAGCAGCGAGTACGGGTTCCCGTCGAACCGGTAGTTGGTGTTGAACAGGATGTCGCCGGCCCACGTGCCCGAGAGCGCCGGGTCCGGGGGCGAACCGATGGCGAGCACCTCGGAGGCCATCGCGTTGCCGCCGATGCGGATGTCGCCGAACCGCGGGTCGAACTGCGCCAGCCCGGGCGTGCCGAAGGCGGCGCCGGAGTCGGCGCGCACGCCGAAGTTGAGGTTCGCGTGAACGGCCCACTTCTGGAACGCTTCGAGCACCGCGCGCTGCCACGCGCCGGTCGCGGCGTCGCGGTTCAGGCCGGCGAACAGGTCGCTGGTGTGCGCGGCGATCGGGGTGCCGTCCGGGGCGAAGCTGACGGTGAGTTGTGAGGGGTCGTGCCACGGGACGCCGAACGTCGCGGGCACGTCGCGGGCTTCGAGCGCTTCGACCGAGAGAGGTTTGCGATTCATCGTTGCCCTCCAGCGAGACGGGCGAGGGCGGCCTGCCACATCCGAGGTACTCCGCAAGTGCGGCCGCGGCCCACCGTTTTCGTCACAGCCGCCCGACGGCACTCAACCGCCGGGCGGCGCGGTTCGCAACCGCGACACTTAGATGATCGACTCGAACTCGATCACTTCCTTCTTCGTGCCGCCGGTGATGCCGTTGTCGTCGAGCACGTCGATCCCGGCCCCGCCGACGAAGATCGCGTCGAGCGCGGCGCTCACGCGGGTCGCGGTCACGCGGTCGTTGCCGTCGTCGGTGTTCACCTTGAACGACGCGCTGGCGCTGGCGTCGGTCAGCGTCAGCACGTCGTCGCCCTTGCCGGCTTCGAGGCTCACGTCGCCGCCCGCGGTGATGCCGTTCAGCACGATGCGGTCCGTACCCTCGTCGGTCACCGCCGTGAAGTTGAACCCGAACGTCGAGTTCGAGAAGTTCACGAGGTCGTTGCCCTTCGCGGTCTCGACGAACGCGTCGCCGGTCACGGTCAGGCCGGTGCCGCGCACGGTGTCGTTCGCGTCCTTCGTGGTCACGAACAGGTTGCCGTCCACGCTCGCGGTGTCGAACACCACGGTGCCGACGCCGTCTTCGGTGTTCACGTTCAGGTCGCCGACCACGCTGCTGTTCGCCACGCGAACGGTGTCGTCGCCGAGGCCGGTGTTGATGTCGATCACGCTGCCGGCGATGTCGCCGTTGAGCACCACGCGGTCGTTCCCCGCGCCCATCTGAACGAGGATGTCGCTCGCGACGCTGGCGCGGGCGATGGTGAGCACGTCGTTGCCGCCCTCCAAGTTCGCTTCGATCTTGTTCAGCGCGGCGTTGGCGAACGAGACCGACGCGCGGCCGTTGATGAGGGTTCCGTTCAGCCCGGTCACGGTCACGGTGCCCGCGGCGTTCTGGGCGACGCGCACCTCGTTGCCGAGGTTGTCGCCGAACAGCGCGAGGTCGCCGCCGGAGAGCTGAGCCGTTACGTTACCGGCCGGAACGATGCGGCCGTCGAGCGATTCCAGATTCGGGGCGAACGAGTTCGTGCGACGCATGAGAGCGGTTCCTGTGTGGCGAGAGTGGCCCGAAGCACCGTCGTTCGGGTTCGCCCACAGAGCGAAGTGCGGGCGAGCGGCCCGCCACGAATTGCGACTATTGTTTCGCGCGAACTTCGGCCGCGAGTTTCAGCAGCCGCGCGTACTCCGGGTGTGCCTTCACCGCGGCGAGGTCGTCGTCGGTCGCGGGGTCGTCGGACGTGCCCGCGAGGACCGCTTCGGTGAGGTAGCGGAACGCGGGCGCGGCGTCGGCGGGGTGCGCCTTCGCGGTGAGCGCCAGCGCGCAACCGGCGCGGTACAGCGTGGGCGGTGAGCGATCGATTTTCAGCGCCGCGAGCACGTCCGCGAGCGCCGCGGGGCGATCCCCGAGCCGCCCGTACAGCACCGCGCGCCCGATCCGCGCTTCCACGAAATCCGGGCACCGTTCGAGGAGCGGGTTCAGCACCGCAACGGCCTCGCGCGGCTTCCCGAGGTATTCGGAGAGCGTGGCGGCGGTGTTCTGCGCGGCCTCGCGCGACAGCGGGTTCAACTTCAGCGCTTCGGCGAAGTCGGCGAACGCACCGGTCGGGTCGGCGGCTTGGCGCGCGACGCCGCGCGCGATCCAGCTCCACTCGTCGCTCGGGGTGAGGCGCAAACCGGTGGCGCGGTCGGCGGCGGCCCCGGCGGCGTCGCCGCGCGAG
>JALHNS010000096.1 GCA_022843445.1 Gemmata sp. | reverse complement strand
GCTCCCGCCGCTGCCGCTGCCCTCGCTGCCGCCCGCGCCCATGATGCCGGCGATTCCCGCGATGCCGGAGTTGCCCAAACCGGTCGCGCCGCCGGCGCTGCCCGTTCCGCCGGCGGTGCCCGAAGCGCCGGCGCTGCCGAAGGTCGAGTTGCCCGCACTGCCGGTGCCGCCGGTACCGAAACCCGACGCGCCGGTCGCACTGCCGCCGCTGCCGAAGCCGGACGCGCCGCCCCTGCTGCCGGTGACGCGACCGGTTCCGCCCGCGCCGAAGCCCGAAGTCGCACTCCCGCCGGTCACACCCGCGCCAGTCGCGCCCGCGCCGAAACCGGAAGGGACGCTGCCGCCTGCGGTGCCGCCGATGCCGGTTCAGCCGCCCGCGCCGAAGCCGGACACGACTTTGCTCCCGCCGGTGACGCCCGCGCCGCTTCCGCCGGCTCCGAAGCCGGACGCGCCGCTCGTTCCGCTGGTGCCACCGGGTACGACCGTTCCGCCGATGCCGGTCCAACCGCCCGCGCCGAAGCCCGACGCGCCGCTGCCGCCGCTTGTGCAGCCCGAACCGCCCGCGCCGCAACCGCTGCCGCGCCCCCAACCGCTGCCGCCGGTGACGACGCCCGCGCCGAGCGCACCGACCGGGAGCCTTGATCCGAAGCCGCACCCGCTTCCCGGCCCCGCGCAACCGCAACCGGTTCTCGGGCCGCCGCCGGGCACGAAGTTCGTGCTGCTGAAGGGCGACCGGCTCATCGAGTGCAGTAGCGCCGCGCCGAACGGCGACGTGTGGGTGGTCCGCCAAGGGGCGCTCGACCGCGCGCTGCCGAAGGGCGAAGTGCAGTTCGTCGGCGACAGCCGCGACGCGATCTACAAGTTCGTACTCGCCCGCGTAAAGCCCGCCGACGCCGCGGCGCGGCTCCAAGTGGCCCGGTGGTGCATGTACGTGGGCATGCGCGAGCAGGCGCTCGCCGAGGCCCACGAGGTGCGCAAACTGGACCCGAAGAACGCGACCGCCGCCGACATGATTCGCTCGCTCGAACTGTCTCTCAAGCAGTTCCCGCCCGCGGACGAGCCGAAGATGAGCGCGCCGCCGCAACCGGTGTACCCGGTCGATCTGCGGCCCGCGGTGCCGCCGATGGCGACGCCGGTGCCGCCCGTGGTGCCGCAGCCGGTCGCGCCGCCGATCCCGCCCGCGAGCGAACCGGACCTCGACGTGCCCGCGGCCGCGGCCCGCGCGTTCCCCGGCCTCGCAATGGCGGTGCTGCAACAGAAGTGCGCCGAGTGCCACGCCCGCCCCGACCACGCCGGTTCGTTCAAACTGGCGCGCGTCGATCTGGAGAACCCGAGCGAGCGCGCGGTGCGCGCGAACGTGCGCGCGGCCGCGGCGCACCTCTCGAAGGACGGCCCGCACCCGCTGCTCGAGAAGGCCAGCACTGCGCACGGTGCGATGAAGCAAGCGGCACTGGTCCACACGGACGCGGCGTACAAGTCGCTGAGCGCGTGGGCGTCGAGTGCCGAAACGTCGACCGCGGTGAAACCGATCCCGCCGGCCGCTGGGGGGGTACCGCAGTTGCTGCCGCCGGCCGCGCCGCTCGCGCCCACACTGCCGCCGGCGGTGCCGGTCTCGAAGCCGGTGGACCCGCTGTTGCCGCCGCTGCCGCCGCCGGGCGAGTTCGGCGCGGCTCTGCCGCCGAAGCCCCCGGTCGCGCCGGGAACCGGCGACGAGTTCGACCCCGCCGACTACAACCGCGAACTACCGAAGCGGTGAGCGAGCGGGGCGTCAGCCGCCCCCACTGAATTCGCCCGCGGGCTCGGCACCCGCCGCGCGTGCGCCTCCGGTTCCGGGCTGTCGGTCCGCGGGAACGCACCGAGCCCGCCGCTCCCGATGCGGCCCGTGGCGCCCGAGCACCGCCGCGCCGCACGACTTGGTGCCCTGCCACGGAAGGGATGAAGCGGCACACTCGTGTGCGCCGCGCGGCACAACGGGTCACTTCTTCTTCGCGAGCGGTTCGAGGGTCGCGATCCACTTCGCGCCCTCTTTCCCCTCCGCGCTCTGCGGGTCGTTCTTCACCAACACGCCCCACAACTCAATGGCGCGCCCGGCAATCGCCGGCCGCTGCTTCTCGTACTGCGACCCGGCCGGGATGCCCTTCGTCGCGTACGCGCTCAGCCCGCGGGCTTCCGCCACGATGCCGCGAATCTGGTCCGCGAGGTCGTCCACTTCCCACGGCCGCTCGGTCTTCCCGTCGTACTCGGTGAGCAACTTCAGCGCGGCTTTGCCCGACGCGAGGTCCGGCCACCGCGCCGCGACGCCCTTGAGTTGCATCAGCCCGCGGAACTGCAATTCCTTGGCCGAAAGCTGCGCCTTCGCTTCGTCGAACAGCGCCTTCGCGTCGTCGGCGCGCGACTTCGCGCCGTCGGGAGTGGCGCGGCTCGCGGGGGCTTTCTTGGCGAAGGCGGCGCGCCGCGGGGCGTCGTCGTCCAGCCACTTCAGCACCTCGGCGAAGGTCTTCGCGGGCGGCATGGTGTGCCCGTGTTCCGGTTCCACCCACACCCGCGTGCGGAGGCCCAAGTCCTTCCAGTAAGTGGCGCGCCAGTGCTCGATCTCGCCGCGGTTGAAGTCGTCTTCGCCGGTAATCAGAGCAACGCTGGTGCGCTCCGTGAGGCGGTGCCGCAGCCACGGTTCGGCGCGCATCTCGCCGCCGCCGCACACGGGGATGACGCCGCCGAAGTATTCCGGCAGCGCGAACGCGACCGCGCACGCGATCCGCGCGCCGCCGCTGAACCCGCCAATGTAGGTGCGGTCCGCGTCGAGCGGCACTTGGCGTCGGAGGTCGTCGAGGCAATCGAGCACGACGCGGGCGCGCTTGGGCGGCGGCACGCCGTTGCCCGCACCGCGCACGCCGACGAACGCGATTCCTTTGTCCTTACACAGTTTCTCGAACACCTTGAACCCGGCGGCGTCGTCGGTCGCGGACACCCACACGATGCACGGGATGGGCTTCTTCGCGTCTTTGCGCTCGGGGAGGAACAGGTCGTAGCTCTGCTTCTTGGAATCGTAATCGGCCCCGCTGAGCTTGGCAGGTGGCTCCGCGAGGCTCTGCGTGTTCGACACGAACGTCCAGTCGATGCGCGTCGGCCCGCTCACCGGTACCGCGGACGTGAACCCGGCCTTCGGCGGCGCACCGGTCGCAACCGACGGGACGGTGAGCGCGAGCAGCGCGAACGCAACGCGACGCATGAGAGTGTTCCTATTCCGGGGTGCGGGCGGCTTGGCACGCTTCGAGGTAGGTGGCTTCGAGATCGACGCTCAGGTGCGTCGCGCCGCGCACGAGCAGTGGCACCGTGGGCAGCGGGAACCCCGGGGCGACGCTGTGGTAGCCCACCGCGTACCGCTCGCCCCCGTCGCGCACCACCGGGTGAACGGCCAGCACCGGTGTGTCCGCGCCCCGCGGCCGGCGCGCGATCGGGTACACGCCCGTGAGGCTGTGCAGGTGCGTGGCCCACGACGGCGGCCCGGGCAGCGCGTCCACAATCACAACGCCGGCCCCGGTTGAAACCAGCGCCGCAGCGCGCACGGCGAACGCTAGCGCCGCGTCCGAATCGGCCTTGTTGTCGGCCCCGACGAACAGCACCGCGCCCGCGGTCTGTCGGCCGTGCCGCGCGTCGAGTACGTTCGCGCCGAGGCGCTCCGTGAACCGCGCCGACGCCACGAACTGCGGCTCCGGCACGGCGACCGCGGCGAACCCCGGTTCGCGCCCGAGGCGCTCGATCTGCTCGGCGCACTCCGCGCGCGACACGCACACCGGCTCCGCCACGAACCGCTCGCCCGCCGCGGCCAGTTGCGCGTTCAGCGCGGCGGCTACCGAGCGGCCCCACGCGCGAAAGAGCGCGTCCCGGCGCGCGTCGTCTTGTGCCCACTCCGCGGCCAGAATCGGCATGCTTCGTCCCTCCGCTCGCCATTCTACTTGGCGCGGGTTTGGTCCCAGTAGTGAATCAGGTCGATGCGGGTCACGATGTCCACCACCGCGCCGTCGCTCGTTGCCAGCACGCCCGTGTAGCCCGCGAGTAGCAACCGGTACGCTTCGTCCAAGTGCGTGTTCACGTCCACCGTCGGCAGCGGGCGCGCCATTACGTCGCCAATGCGCACCGCGTTCGGGTCGCTGGCGTCGTGCATCACCCGCACCAGTGTAACCTCTTGAACGCTCCCAACGGGCTTACCGGCCTCCATCACCGGCAGTTGCGAAATGCCCGTCGCTTCGAGCAACTGAATCGCCTGCTCCGCGGTCGCGTCCGGCGAGATGGTCACGAGTTTGCGCTCGCCGCGCTTCTTCAGCAGGTCGCCCACCGAGTGCGCCGGCGGTTCGGCGAACGCGAGGCCGTTCGCCTTCAGCCACCCGTCGTCGAAGAACTTGCTGAGGTAGTTGCGCCCGGTGTCGCACCCGAGCGCGACCACGAGTTGCCCCGGCCCCAACCGGCGCGCGTAGCGGAGCGCCGCGGCCACGTTCGTGCCGGTGCTGCCGCCGAGCAGCATGCCCTCGCGGCGCGCCAGCTCGCGCGCGACGTGGAACGACTCCGCGTCGCCCACCCGCACCCAGTCGTCCACGTACTTGCTAGAGAAGGTTTTCGGCACGAAGTCTTCGCCGATGCCTTCGACCTTCCACGGCTTCGGCGTGCCGCCCGAAAGCACGCTGCCCTCCGGGTCGGCACCGACGATCTTGATCGCCGGGTTGCGCTCCTTGAGGTACTTCCCGACACCGCTCAGGGTGCCGCCGGTGCCGACGCCGCACACGAACACCGTGACCTTGCCGCGGGTCTGCTCCCAGATTTCCGGCCCGGTGGTGCGATAGTGGATGTCCGGGTTCGCGTCGTTGGCGAACTGGTTCGGCCGCCACGCCCCGGGAATCTCGCGCGCGAGCCGGTCGGCGACACCGTTGTAGCTGTCGGGCGAGTCCGGCGCGACGGCCGTTTGCGTGATGACGACTTCCGCGCCGTAGGCCTTCAGCAGCAGAATCTTCTCCTGCGACATCTTGTCCGGCAGCACGAAGATGCAGCGGTAGCCCTTCACCGCGGCCACCATCGCCAGCCCGACGCCGGTGTTGCCCGCGGTCGCTTCGATGATGGTGCCGCCGGCGCGCAACAGGCCGCGGGCTTCGGCGTCCGCGATCATGGCGAGCGCGACGCGGTCCTTCACGCTGCCGCCGGGGTTCGAGAACTCGACCTTCACCGCGACCTTCGTCTGAAGCCCTTCGGTGAGCCGGTTCAGCAGCACGAGCGGCGTGCGGCCCACCGCGTCGAGGATCGTTTCCAGCATGGCGAGGCTCCCGTTGGTGAGCCGGGGGTGAAACCCCGGCCTGTGCTTCGTCTATCGGATTCTACCCCGAAGGCTCTCCGTGTGCTTGCCGCACCGACGATTGTGCCGTTGGAGCTATCCGTCTAGAATTGCACGAAAGGAGGTGCCCGATGGTCACCCTGTACGTCGGCGGGAAGGCCGTGAAATGGGCCGACGCCGAGCACCTGTTCGCCGACGACACCCTCACCGAGTCGGTCGAACTTCGGAACGCCGCGGGGCGCGTCCTCGGCGTCTTCGCGCCGGTCGAAGACCCGGACTGGGTGAAGGCAATCACCCCGGAGGAAATCGCGCGCCGCCGCGCCGGACCGTTCCTCACGCTCGAAGAGTACCGCCGACAGACCGGTGAACAATGAAGTTCACCGTCGTCTCGTCGCTCCACGCACTTCAAACGCTGACGGCCCTCAAAAACGCGGCCGACGACCCGGCGCGCATTCGCGCCGCCGATTGGGCGCTCCGCCGCGCGCCGCGCGATCAGGGTGAATCGCGCGACCCCGGCTTCCGCGTCTGGTACGAAGACGTGCTCGGCGTGTTTTACTCCATTGACGACGCGGCACTGCGCGTCGAAGTTCTGTTCGCGGGGCCGGCCCGCCGATCGCACTGATTTTCTCCCTTCCCGGTTGGCGTGCGGCGCGCGGGTGGCGTAGAGTGGGCGAACGGTTCGCGCTGCCACTCGCTAACGTCGTTTCACCATGAGCTTGCCCAGTCAGTCGGTCGCGCTGCTGCAAGCGGCACGCGACCTCGTGAAGAGCTTGCCCGCCGACGCGGTGCTGCTGCTCACCGAAACGTCCCTCGATTGGGACGAAGTGGGCCGCATGCTCAGCGGGTGCAAGCTGTTCGTCGCGGCCGAGAACCCGGCGCTCACCAAGCCGCTCCGCGACCACGCGGACTGGACCGTCATCGAACTGGACGCCGAACCGCTGCCCATTCAGGAGCGCATGAACTCCGCGCTCCTGAAAGCCGTTACCGACAACGTGCTGCAACCGGGCGCGCACATCGTCGCCCTGTACAACGGCATCGCGACGCTCGAAGGCGCGCCCGAACCGGTCGACAGCCTCAGCGTCATTCACCTCGGCGAGCACCTCGAGCGCATGACCGCGCAAGACCTGCGCGTACTCGGCGACGCCGCGCCGATTGACGTGCTCCGCGCCGTGGTCGATCTCGCCACGGAAATCGGGCGCGAGGGCCGCGAGGGCCAGCCCATCGGCACCATTCTCGTCGTCGGCGACACGCGAAAGGTGCTGAGCCTGTCGCACTTCCAGAACTTCAACCCGTTTCGCGGGTACTCGCGGGCCGAGCGCGACGTGCGCAAGCGGGACGTGCGCGAACAGATCAAAGAGATCGCGAAGCTCGACGGCGCGATCCTGATCGGGCGCGACGGCATCGCGGAGGCCGCGTGCCTGCACTTGGGCGCGCGCGGCGACGGCGTGAGCTTGCGAAAGGGCTTCGGCAGCCGGCACATGGCCGCGGCCGGTATCAGTAAGCAGACCAGCGCGGTCGCGTTCGCGGTGAGCCAATCGAGCGGCAGCGTGCGCGTGTTTCAGAACGGCGACGAGGTGCTGCACATCGAACCGCTGGCGCGCCCGCACGTGTGGCAGCCGTTCAAACTCGAAACGCAAGAACCGGACGCGCCCCCGCCCGCGGCGGAGTGAGGGCGCGCCGCGCCGCGTCACACCTTCCACTTCGCGCGCGGCTCGCGGGTCAGTTCCTTGTTCGCGGCCTCGTCGCCCACGAACAGTTCCTTCGCCGGGTCCCACTTCAGCGCCCGGTTCAGCCGGTAGCCGATGTTCCCGAGGTGGCAGATGGTCGCGCTGCGGTGCCCGATCTCCGCGGTGCAGATAGTGTCCTTCCCGCTCGCCACGCACTCCAGCCAGTTCTTGTGATGGTTCGTGCTCGGGTACACCTTCTTGTCCTTCTCCGTCAGCGGCTCTTTCAGAATGGTGTCCGGCAGGCTGCTGATCCCGCCGCGGCTGACGAGGATCGTGCCCTCGGTGCCCTCGAACACGCAGTCGGCGCGCACCTCTTTGCCGTCGGCGCCCTTCTCGAACACGTTGTGATACATCACCACGCCGTTCGCGTAGACGAACTTCAGCCCGCGGTCGGACTTCTCCTTCGGCGGCACGATCTCTACCGGCCCGCTACCGTCCATCCCCATTGCCCATTGCGCGATGTCGAAGTGGTGCGCGCCCATGTCCGCGAGTTGGCCCCCGGCGTACTCGCGGTAGTTGCGCCACGCCGGGAAGTGCCCGTGGACGCCCTTCGGGCACAGCACGGAGCTATACGCGCGCTCCGGTGCCGGCCCGAGCCAGCGGTCCCAATCCGTGCCCGCCGGCACCTCTTCGCCCTTCAGATCGCAGGGAATCGCCGCCGCGCCCACGCCGATGCGCACGGTCTTCAGTTTCCCGATGCGCCCGTTCCACACGTACTCGACTGCCTTGCGGAAGTGCCCGCCGAACTCGCTGCGCTGCTGGCTCCCGGTCTGGAAGACGATCTTCGCCTTCTTCACTTCCTCTACGATCTGCCGGCCTTCGGCGACGTTGTGCGTGAGCGGTTTCTCGCAGTAGATGTGCTTGCCGGCGCGCGCCGCGAGCACGCACGGGATGTGGTGCCAGTGGTCCGGCGTCGCGATCACGACCGCGTCCAACCCCTTGTGCGCGAGCAGTTCGCGGAAGTCGGTGTACGCCTTCACGCCCTTGTAAACGCCGCTCTTGATGCGCTCCGCGTACCGCTTTTCCACCGTGGTGGCGGCGCTATCGAGGCGCTCCTTCACCACGTCGCACACCGCGACGACTTCGACCTCGTTGCGGCCGAGGAACCCGCCGAGGTGCCCGCGGCCCATCGTGCCGACGCCGATGAACCCGAGCGCGATCTTCTCGTTTGCGGCCATACCGGGCGCGCGGGAGTACACGAGCGGAACCGCGGCCGAAGCCGCCAGAAACGAACGACGCGTGAGCATGAGAGAGGCTCCGTTGTGAGGAAGGATTCGCGCGGCGGTGCACTTACTTCAGGTGCTTGTCGAACCAGTCGGCGAACAGTTTCATGTCCGCGTCCATGCCCTTCCAGCCGTGGCCCGCGCCTTTGCGGACCAGCAACTCGCACGGCACTTCGAGTTCCTTCAACTTCCCGATGAACCGCTCGGCTTGCTGAATCGGGACCAGCGTGTCCGCGTCGCCGTGCGCGATCAGCGTGGGTGCCGTCGTTTTGCTGGCGTGCGCGATCGGCGAGATGGTTTTGCCCAGCGCCTTGCGGCGCTCCGGGTCCGCGATCACCACCAGTTGGTTCGTTTCCTTGTCGCGCTCGGTGAAGTCGAACGGCGGGCGGAACTGCTTCATCGCGCCTTCGCCCAACATCACGAACCCGTCTTTGCCCCAGTTCAGGAAGTCCGTGGGCGGGTAGAAGCACGCGACCGCACCGACGCGCGACGGCTGGCGCTCCACCGGGTCGTTCGCCTTCGCGTTGCCCTCGCGCGGCGCGCACCCTTGCATCAGCGACAGGTGCCCGCCGGCCGAACCGCCGGTGATGCCGAGTTTGTCCGGGTCCACGTTGTACTTCTTCGCGTTCGCGCGCACGAACCGCACGGCCCGGTGCATGTCGTCGAGCACTTCGGGGATGGTGAACTTCGGTTGGCTTCCGTGAACGACCGCGAACACCGTGTACCCGCGGTCCACGAACGGCTTCGCGAAGCCGGGGTTCACGGCCTCCTTCGACGAGAACCACCCGCCGGACACGCAGAAGATGACGCCGCGCCCGTTGGCCTTCTCTTTGTCCTTCGGCGCGAACACGTCCATCGTGAGCGCGAGGCCGAACTTGCGCCCGTAGATCACGTCTTCGGTGCGGGTGAGGTCTTGGGCGGTCAGATCGGGCGCGGCCAGCACCGCGACGAGCGCGGCGCAGGCGAAACGGGAGAGCATCGGCGGGAACCTCCGGGCACGGTGCGGGCAATCATACCCGCGGCCCGCGCCGGCACCAGCACGAAACCGCGCGTTCCGAAGGGGGCCAACGGGTCGAAGGGGGCCGAAGAGGGCCACCAAAGGGGGCCAACTGGCCCCCTTTGAAAAACACTAGGAAATCCCAGCGTTTTCGTCAAAGGGGGCCAAAGGGGGGCCAACCCTTCACGCGCTATACCCCCTGCCCGTTGTTCGGGCAGTTCGCGGCGCGTTCCGAGTTCGCGCTACGAAACGAACCGCCCTGCGCCGGAACGCGGTTCGCGCCGACCGAATAGATTGTATACACGCGTTCAATACAAATCAACCGCGGTCACTGCGGCTTCTTCGGCGGGTTCTTCTTCATTTCGAGGAACGGGTTCGGCTTCAGCTCCACCTTCTTCACCGTTTGCAGGTAGTCCACCATCTTGCCCGCGTCCGGGCCGGCGAGTTGCGCGTGGAAGTGCAGCGAAAACCCGTGCGGCCCCTTCGCGTCGATCAGCTTCGGTTGCAGCGTGAGGAACGCCTTCACCGCTTCGAGTTGGCCGAGCATCGTCGCGGCGAAGATGTCGATCCGCGCGCCGCGCTCGAGCAGGAACGTCGCCATTTCGCGGTTGCCCATGTGCGCCGCCGCGCCGAGGGCGCTTTCCCAGTCGCCGCCGCCCCAGTCCATGAACGCGTTCACGAGCATCGGCTCTTTCGCGAGCAACTTCTCCACCATCTTGATGTCGGTGTGCGCGAAGACGACGAAGTCTTGGATCATCAGCTTGTTGATCTGCGGGCGCGCCCACCGCGGGGCGAAGCCGGGCGGCGGGTAGTCGCGCTCGAACGGCGCTTCGGTCGCTTTCGGGTGCGGCGGCGGCGCGACATCGGCGGCGAGCGCGTCCGCGCCGAGCACGGCGGTCGCGGCGAACGCGGTCACGAGGGTACGGCGGTCGATCGGTTCGGGCATCGCGGGGTTCCTCCGGGTGTGGTGCGGGCATTGTAGTCGCGGCCTACACTCGCGGGCGCGCCGCCCATAAACAGAAGGTTTCGCGCCACACACGCCAGAGGGTCGGGCATGGGCTTCGAGTGCGGGATCGTCGGGCTTCCGAACGTCGGGAAATCCACGCTGTTCAACGCGCTGCTCTCGGTGATGCAGGCCGAGGCCGCGAACTACCCGTTCTGCACCATCGAGCCGAACGTCGGCCGCGTCTCGGTGCCGGACGAGCGGCTCGCCGCACTCGCGCGCATCGCGGGGTCGGCGAAGATCATCCCCACGCAACTCGAGTTCGTGGACATCGCCGGCTTGGTGCGCGGCGCGAGCAAGGGCGAAGGCAAGGGCAACGAGTTCTTATCTCACATCCGAACCGTCAACGCGATCATCTACGTGCTGCGGTGCTTCGACGACGCGGACATCGTTCACGTCGAAGGCACCGTCGATCCGCTGCGCGACGCAGAAATCATCGAAACGGAATTGATGCTCGCGGACCTCGAAAGCGTGGAGAAGCGCATTCCGGGGGCACAGAAGCGCGCGAAGGGCGGCGACAAGGAGGCCGAAGAGCAACTGAAGATGCTGGAGCGGGCCGCGAAGGTGCTCGCCGACGGCAAGCCCGCGACCGCCGTGAACCCGCGCGACAAGGCCGAGCGCAAGGTGCTCGATTCGCTGCACCTGCTCACCTCCAAGCCGGTGATGTTCGTGTGCAACGTGGAAGAGCAGTACGCGGCCACCGGGAACGCGCTTTCGGAGAAAGTCGCGGCGATGGCCGCCGCGCGCGGCGCGCCGTGCGTGGTGGTGAGCGCGAAGATCGAAGCGGAAATCTCGGTGCTGCCGAGCGAAGAGGAGAAGAAGGAGTTTCTCGCCGGGTTGGGCCTCGAAGAAACGGGCCTCGCGAAGGTGATTAAGGCGGGCTACAAGTTGCTCGACCTCATCACCTACTTCACGGCGGGTCCGAAGGAAGCGCGGGCGTGGACGATCGTGAACGGCACGCTCGCCCCGGCCGCGGCGGGCGTGATCCACACCGACTTCGAAGCGGGGTTCATCCGGGCCGAAACGATCTCGTACGCGGACTACGTGCAGTACGACGGCGAAGCCGGCGCGAAGAAGGCCGGCCGCTTCCGGCTCGAAGGCAAGGAGTACGTCGTCCAAGACGGCGACGTGCTGCACTTCCGCTTCGCGTGAGCGCGGCGTTGCTTCGCGCGCGGCGCGTCGGGTAGAATGCAGTGGTTGTAATTGGAGGGCGCAATGTCGATCACCATTACCGATCCGGGACTGCTCGCGCAGTTGCGCGCGGCGCACACGGCCGTCGAACTGCGCGACCCAGAGGGGAACTTGCTCGGCACGCTCGCGCTCGCGTCGCCGTTCTCCCGCGAAGAGATGGACGAGCGCCGCCGCAAGAACCGCTCCGGTCGACCCCTCACTGACATCGTTCGCGACCTCGAAGGGCGTGCGACCGGTGGCGCATGACACGCGCACACAAGGTACTCGTTGCCGTTGCCGTCCAAACTGTACTTACGGTCGGCGTTTGGGTCGCGGTCCGAATCAATACCGTCCGCGTTCACATGAACTGGTCCAAACAGGTGAGCGAATCGTTGCGCCTGTTGCAGGGCAACCGGCCCGCGGACGTGCCCGCCGACCGATGGGAGCACCTGTGCTCGTGGACGTGGAATCTGCACGGCAACTGCGGGGGCATTTGGAACGCGGTGGAACCGGAGTGGCGCGAACCGTTCGCGGCCGAACTGCGCCGCCGCGTTTCCGGGCCGGTAAGCGTCGCGGACATCGACTGGATTTGGGACGAGTACGCCGCGCACACCACAGGCGGCCCGCGGTACTCACGCGAGTACCGCCCGACGCGCACTGAGTAGCCAATCAAATGCCGGGGTACAGGCCGTTCGGGGCGAGTTCGACCACATCGTTCTCGCCGTCGAACGTCGCGGTGAAGTATTGCAAGAAGCCGGCGAAACCGAGCAGCGCGCGTTTGATCGGAGCTGACGTAAATCCGACACGCGCCGCCCACTCGTACACGTCCCCGCCGTCGGTCACGCGCAGCGACACTTCGGCGTAGCGAATCTGCGAAGCGACCATTCCGACACCCGACGCGCTCCCGGCCGGCGCGCCGGTCAGGTCGATGCCGAGCAGAGCAGCGATCTGTTCCGGAAACACGGTGTCGTCCGCGCCAGAGTCGAGCAACCCGTCGCACACCCAACTGCCGGTTGGCCCGGTGATGGTAAGCGGGATCATCGGGCGCGGGCGCGACATCCGGCCCAACAGCGGCCACACGGGCGCGGGGCTGGGATACGACATGTGGGCGAATACGACGGACATTAGAGGTACGTCTCAGGGCCGTCCATGTAGTCGAACACGACTTTTGACGTATCGATGCCGCGGCGGCGCAGTTCTTCGATCAGGTCGCCGAGGTTTTCAGCGCCCGCGACGATGTGCGTGCCGTCCCACGCCCACGCGATGTGCTTGTACACCCACTTCTGATACTCGTCCTCACTCATCTCGCGCCGCGTCTTGCGGTAGTCGCCCGGCATCGAGACCGGCGGTTTGTTCGTCGCGGTGCTCATCGGCAATCCTCCCCCTCGCCCATCTGGTCGGCGAGCGCTTTGCGCAGGCGCGCTTCCAGCGCCGCGGGCAGCGCGGCGCATTTCGGGAGCGCCGCGGCCACCCGTACCGTGTGCCGGTACGAGATCAGCAGCGCCTCGCAGTGCGCGCACCCGGTGACGTGAACGTCCACCGTTTCGCGCACCGCGATCACCAGTTCGCCCGACACGAACTCCAAGAGCAGCGGTTCCAGTTCGTCGCAGTTCATGGTGCGTCCTCCGCCTCGAAGTGCGGGGCCAACAGGTCGCGCATGCGCATCCGCGCGCGGTGCAGGCGGCTCTTCACCGCCGGCACGCTCAGGTTCAGCAACTCGCCGATCTCCGCGTTGTCCAGCCCCTGCACGTCGGCCAGTACGAACACGTCGCGGTACATGTCGGGCAGTTCGCCGATCGCGCGGTCGATCAGTTCGTGCTGCTCGGCGGCCAGCACCGGTTCGTCGGGGGGCACGTCCCAGCGCTTCACGGTGCCGGTCGGCGCGGCGCGATCGAGCACCTCGTCGACCGCCTCGCCCGCCTCGTGCTTCTGGCGGTTCGCGCGCTTCTGGCGCAGCGCCAGCGCCGCGTTCACCGTCACGCGGTGCAGCCACGTGGTCAGTTGCGCGTCGCCGCGGAACGTGTCCAGTTTGCGCACCACTTGCAGCAGCACGTCTTGGGTCACGTCTTCGGCGTCGGCGTCGTTGCCGAGCATGCGCCGCGCGAGGTTGTAGATGCGCGGGGCGTGCTCGCGGAACACCTGTTCCGGCGTCAGTTTTTCCGGTAGCGGTGCGACCATGCGGGCACTCGGCGGCGAACGGTGTCAGCCGCTACGATAACCCACAACGCCGCCCGCGACCAACCCCTTTCGGAACGCACCCGCATGCCGATCTCCGCGGTCCTGTTCGATTTCGACGGTACGCTCGCCGACAGCTTCGCCGCGATCACCGCCAGTACCAACTTCACGCGCGAAAGTTACGGCCTTCCGGCGCTCCCGCACGCCACCGTGCGAACCTACGTGGGTTACGGCCTGTCCCAACTGCTCCGCGACCTCGTGCCGGGCGCGCCGGCGGACGAAGCCGTGGCCCGCTACCGCGAGCACCACGAGCGCACGATGGTGGGCGCGACCACCTTGCTGCCGGGCGTGGGCGAAACGGTGCCGGAGCTGGTGCGCCGCGGGTACAAACTCGCGGTGTGCAGCAACAAGCGCGTCGAGTTCACGCGGCGACTCGTTGCGGCGCTAGGACTTGCGCCGCATTTCGCCCACGTGTTGGGGCCCGACGACGTGCAGCAGCGCGCCAAGCCCGACCCGGCAATGGTGTTAGAGGGGCTGACCCGGCTTTCGGTTTCGGCCAACGAATCGGTGTACATCGGCGATATGGTGGTAGACGTGCAAACGGCGCGGGCCGCGAACGTGCCGGTCTGGCTGGTTCCGCCCGACGCGCCGCCCGCCGCCCCGCCGTTAGAGGGCGAGCGCCCGAACCGCGTGTTGCGCAGTTTCGCCGAACTGCTCGAACTGCTGCCGCACTTGTAACGCGGCGCACGTTCGGACTTGCATTCGCCGAACGAATGTGGGATTGTGTTCAGTATCGATTATCGTGCCGAGCGCGAACCGGTTCGGGAGCAATAGGAGTTGTGCGCCGCCCACGCGCAACTTTCACACGGCCGGGGGGCCGCGGCCGGTATGGTGACAATCGGGCGCTTTTCGTGACATCCGCGGTCGCGCCGTGCGATTCTTTTCGCGGGGCCGAAAAAGAACCGGTCGCGAGCGTCGAACAAGTAGTGAGCGCTCGGGCCGCCGGTCGTCTTTCCCGGTTGACCCCTCACTCTCTCGGAGGGTCGGATCATGCGGTTGCTCGAACCGTTGCGCCAATACCCGGTCGCGGTGCTCGCCGCGGTCGCCCTCGCGTTCGTGTCGTGGGTGTGGTGGGACGCGCTGCCGTCCCCGGAGCCGCGGCTCGAATCTCCGTCCGGGATGGTGCGCCAGTTGCCCACCCCGAACGTGATGGCGCTCACCGACACCGACGCGCTGCCGTCGTTCGTCACGGTGCTGCCGAAGCTGCGCCCCGGCATGTCGCGCGCCGATGTGGAGTCGCTCGTCGGCGCGCCCACGGGCGACACCTACCCCGCGAGCGTGAACGGCGACCGTGTGACCTACCACACGGCCTACGAGGCCGACTTCGGCGCGCCGGTTACGGTCCGCCCCATTCGCCCGATGCGCTCGGTGCCGAAGCCGCCCGCCGAACCCGGGGCCGCGCGCGCGATCGTGACGCTCGAGTTCGACGCCACGCGCCCCGGGCACCCGCTGGTGAACGTCCACTACCCGGACCCGCTGTTCTGAGCGTCACCTCTTCTCGGCGCTCAGGTCGCGCACCCGCACGGCGCGGAACTCGACCGGCGAATCCAACTGCTGAAGCGCGACGAAGCCCTTCGCGCGGGGGAACTCCACCTCCGCGTCCACGCACTTCGTGCCGTTGATGGTCACGGTGACGCGCTTGCCCACGACGCGCACGGTCGCGGCGTTCCACTCGTCGACCTTCGTAACCGGGCGCGGGTTCGGTTCGGCGCGATTGAACACGGCCCCGGTGCAGTTCTTTCCGGTCGTCTTGAGCGCCGCGTCGTCGATCAGTTGCACCTCAACGAACTCGCTGCCGCTGATTTCGCCCTCGGCCCACGCGCGGAGGAAGATGCCGGAGTTGCCGCGCGGCGGCAGTTTGTACTCCAACTCGATCTCGAAATCGGTGTATTCGGCCTTGGTGCCGATCCACCCGCGGTAGGTTCCGCCGTTCACGAGCCGGCCGTCTTGGAGCTTCCAGTCTTGCGCGCCGCGCGCGACCCACAACTTGCTCCACTCGGTTTCGCCCGCGGGCGTGAGGTTCGTGATAGGATCTGTCGACGGTCGCACGTCCCACACTTTTGCCGTGTGATCGCCACTGCCCGTGACGATGCGGGTAGCGTCCGAATTGAACGACGCGTCATACAGATCCGCTTGCCCGTCGATCGTGAGCAGTTCCGTCCCGGTCTTCGCGTCCCACACTTTCGCCGTGCGATCGTGGCTCGCGGTGACGATTCGCGTGCCGTCCGAACTGAACATCGCGTTCCTCACGGTGCGGGTGTGCCCCTTGAGTGTGAACAGCTCGGGCACTGGTTTCGCCCCCCCCTCCGGTTTCCCGGCGGGAAGTTCCCACACTTTCGCCGTCTCGTCCCCGCTGGTGACGATCCGCGTGCCGTCCGGACTAAACGACACCCCGGTCACGCTACCCGTGTGCCCGTTGAGTGTGAACAGTTCGGTCCGAGTCTTGGCGTCCCACACTCGCACCGTGTTGTCGTGACTCCCGGTGACGATGCGCGTTCCGTCCGGGCTGAAGGACACCGCCGTCACCCCGGACGTGTGCCCACCGAGCGCGAACAGTTCGGCCCCAGTCTTCGCGTCCCACACTTTCGTCGCGTTGTCGAGGCTGCCAGTAACGACGTGGGTACCGTCCGGGCTGAACGCCCCCGCAAGAACGATGTCTTTGTGTCCCTTGAACGCGAGCAGTTGGGCTCCGGCTTTCGCGTCCCAGACTCGCGCCGTCTTGTCGTGGCTCGCCGTGAGGACGCGCGTCCCGTCCCGACTGAACACCGCAACGTTCACCTGATCTGTATGCCCCTTGAGTGTCAGCAGTTCGGCTCCGGGCTTTGCGATCCCCTCCGGCTTCCCCGAGGGGACCTCCCACACTTTCGCTGTGTTGTCCCCGCTGCCGGTAACGATTCGCGTACCGTCCGTGCTGAACGACGCCGCAAACACGAGGCTCGTGTGCCCCCTGAGTGCGAAGAGTTCGGGGGCCTTTCTCGCGGGCCCGATCGGCCCCGGGTTGTCGGTCACTGTTGGCGCGGGCGGTTGCGGTGCCTGCGGCGGCGCGCTTCTCGGTTGCTTTACCGGCGGTGGCGCGGGCTGGTTCGGCTGTTTTGCCACATCGTCCGGCTTCTTGCCTCCGGTGCCCAGCGCGATCGCCACTCCAACCGCCGCGACCAGCGCCACCGCGCCGCCCGCGATCAGCGCAAACTTGCCGATTTTTGGTGCGTCCGTGGGGCGCACCGGGGCGGTCTCGCGCTCGGTACGGTCGGCATCGTTCTCGTCGTCGATCAAGTTGGCGAACGCGCTTTCCTGTGCGGGTACTTGGAGCGGCACGATCACGGGCACCGGTGCCGAAAGTGCGGTCGGCTGCGACAGAATGGTGCGCAGCCGCTCCGCGACTTCCGCGGCGCTCTGCGGGCGCGCGTCCGGCCTTTTCGAGAGCAGCTGGTGAACGAGGTCCGCGAGCGGTTCGGGCACGTTCGGGTTCAGTTCGCGCACCGGCGGCGGCTCGTCGGCGGCCAGCGCCGTCAGCACCGCCATGATGTGGTCGCCGAGAAACGGGTTGCGGCCCGCGAGCAACCGGTACAGCACCGCGCCGAGGCTGAAGATGTCGCTCCGATGGTCCACCTTCTGCGCGCGGGCCTGCTCGGGGCTCATGTACGCGGGCGAACCGACGATCGCGCCGCTCTTGGTCAACTCGCTGTCACTGCCGATCGGCTTCGCCAAGCCGAAGTCGAGCACCTTCACGCGCCCGTTGGGCGCTTCGAGCCACAGGTTCGCGGGCTTGATGTCGCGGTGCACCAACCCCTGCGCGTGCGCCGCGGCCAACCCCAGCGCCGCCTCGCGCGCGATCCGCACGCAGTGCGCGAGCGGCGGCGCGCCCTTCTTCTTGAGGTACTCGTCCAGCGGCGCGCCCTGCAAGAACTGCATGGCGATGTACGGCACGCCGTCGCGCTCGTCGGCTTCGTAAATGGTGACGACGTGATCGTGCGCCACCTTCGCGACGGCTTTGGCTTCGCGCAGGAACCGTTCTTTGGCTCCGGGGTCGGCGGCGAGTTCCGGCAGCATCACCTTGAGTGCGAGTTCGCGGTCGAGGCGCGTGTCCACGGCGAGGTACACCGCGCCCATCGCGCCGCGCCCAAGTTCCTTCACGAGCCGATACGGGCCGAGTGCGCCCACATCGCCCGGGGCGAGTGGCGCGGAGAGGTTGAACTCGCTGTTGGTGGCGCGGGCGATGCCGGGCACGGTCCCGTCGATGTCCGGGACGGGCGAGACCACGGTGCGTGCGGTGTGCGGGTTTTGCGCGTCGGGCATGATAGACTCGCGGGGGCGGTGGCGTAGCGGTATTGTCGCCCCTTCCGGTTTCGGTGCCAAGTTACTTCTTCGGCCCGCCGTCTGTGCGACCCGGCTCCCACACGCGCGCCGTTTTGTCCGCGCTCGCGGTGACGATCCGCGCGCCGTCCGGGCTGAACGCCGCGCGCAGGAAACTCGCTTGCCCCTTCATCTCGCACAGTTCGGCCCCGGTCCGCGCGTCCCACACCTTCGCCGTTCGGTCCGCGCTCGCGGTGACGATCCGCGTGCCGTCCGGGCTGAACGCCGCACCGGAGAGGAAACTCGTGTGCCCCTTGAGCGCGCACAACTCGGTCGGGGCGTTCGGACCGTCCACCTGCCACACCTTCGCCGTTTGGTCGGCGCTCGTGGTGACGACGCGCGTTCCCCCCGCGCCGAACGCCACCGAGGTCACGCTCTCCGTGTGCCCCTTGAGCGCGAACAGCTCGGCCCCGGTGCGCGCGTCCCACACCTTCGCCGTCTTGTCCATGCTCCCGGTGACGATCCGCGCGCCGTCCGGGCTGAACGCCGCGGCGTGCACGTTCCCGGCGTGCCCCTTGAGGGTGAGTAGCACGGTCGCGCCCTTCGCGCCGTCCGGCTTGCCGGCGGGCACCTCCCACACCTGCGCCGTGCCCCCGGCGCCGGTGACGATCCGGGTGCCGTCCGGGCCGAACGACGCGGTGGGGACGTACCCCGAGTGCCCTCTGAGCGCGAACAGTTCGGCCCCGGTGCGCGCGTCCCACACCTTCGCCGTACCGTCGGAGCTGCTGGTGACGATCCGCGTGCCCTCGGCGTTGAAGGCCGCCGAAAGCACGAAGTCCTTGTGCCCCGTGAGGGTCAGCGCTTCGGGCACCGCTTGCGGGCCGCTCGGCTTCCCGGCGGACACCTCCCACACCTTCGCCGTCGCGTCCCAACTGGCGGTGACGATCCGCGCGCCGTCCGGCCCGAACGCCGCGCCGCCCACGGCCCCGGTGTGCCCGTTGAGGGTAAACACTTCGACCGGCACACTCCCGGCCGCCCACACCGCGCCTGAAGAGTCGTTCGCTTTCGGCGCGGGCGGTTGCGGCTCTTTCTCCTTCTTTGGAGGCTCCTTTTTCGGCGGCTCCGTTTTCGGCGGCGCGGGCGGCGGATCGTTCTTCGCCACTTCGTTCGGTTGTTTCCCGCCGGTGCCCAGCGCGATCGCCGCACCCACCGCCGCGAGCAGCGCCAGCGCGCCGCCGGCGAGCAGCACCCCCTTGCCGCGCTTCGGCGCGACGGGTTCGCGCGGCGGGTCCGCCTCCCCCTCGGTGCGATCGGCCGCGTCTGCGACGGAATCGACGGTCGGGTTGGCGAAGGCGCTGTCGGGTGCCGCGTGCGGTTGCGCGGGCCGCGGGAGCGCGCGAACCGCGCCCGGCACCGGCGGGGGCGCGA
>JALHNS010000095.1 GCA_022843445.1 Gemmata sp. | reverse complement strand
GCGACCGCGGCGCTGGCTGCGTCCGCGGCAGCTTTCGCCGGCGGCACCGCGTCGGCCGCGGGCTTCACCATCGGCGTGAGCGCCGCCACCTTCTGCTGATTCGCGGTCACCATCGCCGTTGCGTCGGCGTACGCCTTCGATTGCGCCGCGAACTTGTCCTGCGCCACCTTCAGCGCCGCGGCGGTATCCGCCTGCACCTTCTTCGCGGCCGCCACTTCCGCGTTCAGCGCGGCGAGCGCGTCGGTGCGCTTCTTGGCTTGCGCCGCGAGGTCCGCGTTCGCCGGAGCCTTCGCTGCGGCGTCGGCCACCGCTTTCGCCGCTGCCGCGTCGGCCGCTGCCGCCGCTTCGAGCGCCGCGGTTTTGTTGAGCGCGGCGGCGGCGACCGGCGTCGCTTTATCGACTTCGGCCTTCGCCGCGTCCATCAGCGGCTTCGCGGCGTTCGCGGCGTTGGTGAAATCGGTGACGGCTTTCTGCGCGGCCGCGAGATCGGCGACCACCTTCGCGGAGTTGGCGACCGCGGCGTTGTAGGCGTCGGTCGCCTGCTTCGCCTTCAGCGCCGCGGCGTCGAACGCGGCCTGCGCCGGTGCCACCTTCGCAGTAGCCGCGGCGAGCGCGGCTTCGGCCTTCTTCAGCCGCTCGGCCGCGGGCAACGGGTTCGCGTCGAACGCCAACACCGGCTTCGCGTCGGCCGCGGCCCACGCCTTCACCAACCCGGACCAATCGGAACCGATCACGCGGGCGCTGTCGTGCGTGAACGCCACCTGCAGCCCCAAATCCGGCAGCGCCTCGAAGCTCTTTAGCGCCGCGCCGTTTTGGTCCCACAGCTTGGACACGCGGTCGCGGCCGGTGCTGGCGAGTTTGCCGTCGTGCGAGAACTTCACGCTCGCCGCGCCGCCCGCGTGCGCGCCCCAGTTCTTGATGTTCCCGCCGTTCTCCATCTCCCAGAGTTTGATCGTGGTGTCTTCGCTGCACGTCGCGAGCACGTTGGAGTCGGCGCGCCACGACACGTCGGTGATGCACGCGGTGTGCCCGCGGAGCGAGAAGTACTCGCGCCCCGTGTGCGCCTCCCACACGAACACGCCGCCGTTGCGGTCCCCGGTGGCGAGCAACACGCCGTCCGGGCTGTACTCGACCGCGCACACCCAATCCGTGTGCTTCTTGATCTCGTGCAACACTTTGCCATCGGCAGTGGAGTAAATGCGCACCAGTTTCGCCGGGCTTCCCACCGCGATCTGCGTTTGGTCCGCGGAAATGTCGGCGGCGAGAATCGCGTCCGATTCGATGCCCACTTCGAGCACCTTCTCGCCGGTCTCCACCTTGTAGAGAACGGCTTTGCCGCTCTGCCCGCCGCGGCCGCCCGCGACCAACAGGAACTTCGCGTTGCGCGAGAACTTGATGCTGTTGATTTGGCCGTGTTCGAACGGCACGAACCCGAGCAGCGCCCCGGTGTCGGTGTTGTACAGGATGACCTGCTTCTGCCCGCCGACCGCGAGCAGGGGTGCCCACGGGCTGGTTGCCATTGCCGTGACCGCGTTCGCGCGGCGCGCCACCACGATCGGATCGAGCTTCAGTTTGCCGACCGCGGGCATCGGCGGCGGGCCTTCCGGTCGGCCCTTCACGACCGACTTCAGCCCGATGTCGGCGTTCTTGGGCGCGACGGTCACTTTGCTGCCGGCGTTTTCGCGCGCGCCTTGTTCCACCCACAGTTTCAGCAGCGCGATTTGCGATTCGGGAATCTTGTTCCCGTTGGGCGGCATCTTGGGTTCTTCGGTGTGCGCGGTGAGCGTGAACACGCGCGACTTCCCGGGGTCGCCGGGCTTCACGACCGCGCCCGCGGACCCGCCCCGCTGGAGCGCCGCGTAGGTGGCGAGGTTCAGGTCGCCCTTCTGCTTGTCGTTGCCGTGGCAGTTGGTGCAGTGCTGCTTGAAGATCGCCAGCACGTCTTCGTCGAACGTGGGGTTCTTCGCGTCGGCGCTGGCGCGCGCGGCGTGTGCGAGCAGGGCGAGCGCGCAGAAGAAAGCCAAACGGCGCATGTGGTGTCTCGTGGCTTGGCTATTTGTGGCACAGGCTTTCTAGCCTGTGCTGATTGAAAGCGCGATGCAGCACAGGCTAAAAGCCTGTGCCACAAGAGGGAGTGCGAGTCTAGTGGTTGAACATGAACTCGCGGGAGTTCATGATCGCCCAGAACAGATCGTTCAGCGCCTGTTGCTTGTCCTTCGCGGTGTCCACCATTGCGAGGAGGTTCTTCAGCTCGTCGGGTTTCGGGGCGCGGCTCAGACACCGCACGTACAGGTGCTCGATGATCTGCGCGGGCGTCTTCTTCTCCTGAAGCATCTTGCCCACGATGTTGCCCTGCGCGATCTTCGGCTCCACCGTGCCGCCGTTCAGCAGGTGGAGGCTCTGCGAGAGCGTCGGTTCGAGGCGCACTTCGCACGAGCACACCGTTTCGCGGGTGGGCCGGCCGAACGTGGTGAGGAAGTAGGTGCTCACACCGCCGTCGGCGATTTGAACCGCGCGGGCCCCGAGCGGGAGCCCTTGGAACTTGTTCTTCGTGTCGGTCACTTGCGTAATCACGTCGAGCATCGTTTCGGCGCGAATCCGGCGGATCGGCCCGCGGGCGAAGTTGCGCGAGTCGCTCTCGTTGGTCTTCGTCGCCTGCGTGCTCCGCTGGTAGGCGTTCGAGTTGCAGATGTCGCGCACCAGTTTCTTGAAGTCGTACTTGTACTCGGTGAACTTCTTGCCCAGCGTGTCGAGCAGTTCTTGGTTGCTCGCGGGGTTGCTGATGCGCACGTCGTCCACTTCGTTCACGATGCCCTGCCCGAAGAAGTGCGCCCACACCACGTTCGAGAGGTTCTTGGCGAAGTACGGGTTGTCCGGGCTGGCGAGCCAGTTCGCCAGCACCTCGCGCCGGTCTTTGCCGGCCACGTCCGCGTTCGCGGTGCCGCCGAGGAACTTCGGGGGCATCGGCCGCTTGTGAACCGGGTGCGCGACTTCGCCGCCGCCGGAGTTGAACACCACCAGTTCGCGGGCGTCGTCGGTTCCCTTGCGGCCGATTTGCGTGAAGAAGCTGGCGAACCCGTAGTAGTCGTCCATCGTCCAGCGGTCGAACGGGTGGTTGTGGCACTGTGCGCACTGGATGCGCATGCCCATGAACACCTGCGCCACGTTCTCCGTCACCTTCAGCACGTCGCGCTCGAGCTGGTAGTAGTTCGTCGCCGGGTTCTTGAAGGTGCCGCCGTTCGCACCGAGCAGTTCCTTCACCCACACGTCCGTCGGCACGTTCTTGGCGATTTTCTCTTGCAGCCAGCCGTAGTACAGCAGCATGGCCTTGTAGCTCACCTCGTTGCTCGATCGAATCTGGAGCAACTCGGCCCACTTCAGCACCCACAGCTCCGCGAACTCCTTGCGGTCGAGCAGTTCGTCCACGAGCAGTTCGCGCTTGTTCGCAAGCGTGGACACCATGAATCGGGCGTACTCTTCGGGCGTGGGCAGCACGCCGATGATGTCGAGGTACACGCGGCGCACGAACGTTTGGTCGTCGCACAACCCGCTCGGCTCGATGCGCAGTTTCTTCAACTTGTTGTGCACGAGCGTGTCGATGTAGTTCGCTTCCGGCGGGTTGCTCCAGTTAAATTGAAGGCCCTTCGGGAGTGTGATGAACGGTACGCCGATGGTGAACGTGTGGAACCGGGCCATGACGAACGCTTCGCCGCGGTCGCCGGCGGTCACGGTGCCGTCGCCGTCGGCGGCGATCTTCGCGGAGGTCTCGTTGCCGGTCATGTAGAGGGCGAGGTCGGTCACGTCGCGGTCGGTGCCGTCGGAATACTTGGCGCGCACCACGAGGCGCTGCGCTTCGCCCTTACCGTCGAGCACGCCGCCGGGCGGGAACACTTCCATGCTGACCGGCATGGCGACCGTGGGCGGGTCCATCGGGGCGTCGGCTTCGAGCCAGCGCACGAGCGTCGCGTGGTATTGATCGCCCTCTTTGATCTTCGCGCCGCCGGTGTGCGGCACCTTCCCCGCGGCCTTCTCGACCAGCAGGCTTTCCGCGGGCAGCGCGAGGTTCACGCGGCGGCCGTTCAGTTCGCGGGTGAGGCGGAAGTGGTCGCCTTCGGGGTCGAAGCCGAACAGCGACAGGCGGAACCCGTCCTTGCCGCGGGCAGCGCCGTGGCACCCGCCGGAGTTGCACCCGGCGCGCATGAACACCGGCATCACGTCCTGCTTGAACGAGATCGCGCGGTCCTCTTTCGCCTTCACCACCTTCACCGGCACCTTCACGGTTTGGCCGCTGTGCGTGACGCTCATTTCCGTGACGCCGTCGGCGACCGGCAGCACCGCGAACTTATCGAGCTTCACGAGCGCCGGATTGGCGAAGGCGATTTGCGCCTGCGCGGTCACGTCGCGGGTGATGCCGTCGGCTTGCGTGAGCTGCACGACGAACGACTGCCGGTCGCGTGCGGTTTCGAGGTTGATGTCCGGCGGGTACACCGCGACCTTCTGCGCGAGCGAATCGCCACAGACCGCGCCGAGCACGCAGAGCGAGAGCAAAAAGCGCATATCGAGGAGCCTCACGCGGTGTTGTCGGTGTTCGGGTCGCGGTCGATCCAGTAATCCGGTTGGCGTCGCCCGTTGGCGATCGCGGCTACCCAAACCCGGTCGTCGAACTCGACGAAGAAAATCAGGTAGCCGAACTTCTGAATCACGAACTTCCTGTAGCGATCACGGTACGGGGCGAACGACTTCGGCTGTTTGCCGATGATGTCGAGCGCGTCGCGAACAGTGTCTTCAAACTCTTCGCCGCAACCTGAGCGCTGGGCTTCGAGGTAGTTGATCGCTTCGCGCAGTTCCTCGGCCGCGCTCGGGTCGAGTTCGACGCGCTTCATCGGCGCGCCTCGCGCAGTTGGCGAAAGACCTCGTCGGCGGGAATGCCCTTCACCTTGCCGGACTCGTAATCGCGCAGCCGCTGATCGAGCATCGCGTCGAATTCCGGCGTGCCTTCGGTTGGCAGGCCGGGCGCGGGCGGAAGGCTCGCGTACAAGTTGTCCGCGATCTCCAACCGCTCAGCGACCGGCAATTCGAGTAGCGCGGACATCAACTTCTTGGCGTCTTCGCTCATAGCGTCCTCCGGGTGCGGGCACGCGCCATCGTATCACACCGCGCCGGGTTAGCTGAACCGCACGGCCGCGCCGAGTTCGAGCGACTTCTGGCACGCCCGGTACAGCCGCAGGCAGTTGAACGACTCGATCCCATACTTCTGCCACTTCGCGCGCCCGCCGGGGTTGTCCCGAGCGGCCCACACCGCTTTGTCGTTGTGATCGGTCGTCAGGTTCAGCTTCAGCGCCGCGGCGAGCGCCTCCAGTTCTTTCAACAGCCGCACGGACGAACCGAGGCAGCCGCCGTACCGCTTGTCCACCAGTACGACCGACTCGAAATCGACCGGCACCCAGAAGCCGCGATCGACCGGGTGGAAGCACAGGTGCTCGAAGCTCTGGCCCTTTTCGTTGGTGCCCCCCAGTTGGAGCACGAGGTCTTCGGCCATCTCGTCGAGCACGTCGTCGTCCACGGTGCCGGGCGCGGGCAGCGGTTCGTCGTTCCACAGCCGCCACGCGCACCGCTGGAGGTACGCCACCCCGTCGCTCGGCACCAGTTGCGCCCACCAGTACGGGCCGTCGAGCGGTTCTGCGTACCCCAGAACGCCCTTCCCGCGAATGTGCTTCTGGAGCGCTGCGTACTCCTTGGCGTGAGCCGCGTAGCCCTCTTCGTCGCACTCCTTCATCTGCGCCGCGTAGGCCACTTGCACGCACAGACTCACGGGGCACCTCGCATTACGGCTTCTTCGGCGGTTCGTCCTTCTTGGGGGCCAGTGTGCCGCCGTTCGCGGCGGCTTTCTCGCGCTCTTCGGCCTCCTTGCGCAGCTGTTCGAGACGAGTGAGCCGCTTCTCCGGCATTGGCGGCATCGGGTTCGGCGTCTTCGGGTCCACCTTCGGCGGCACCGCGGGCGTGACGGCCACCTTCGGCGGTAGCGGCGCGTCGATCCGCAGTTGCGTGCCGCCCGTGCTGCCGACGATCTGCTCGCCTCCGCGATCAATAATCACTTGAGCGAACACATTGTGCTGCCCCACCGGGCTGGTCTTGTCCGCGGTGATCGGGAACGCGAACTCCTTCGTGTCCTTCGTGATTTCCAGCTCTTGCGTCGTCACCTTCGCCGGCAGACCCACGAGCCGCACTTTGGCTTTCTCCGCGAACGGCGCGGGCACCGACACCTTGCAGAACAGTTGCGTGTTGCCGCCCTGTTCCACCGCGGGGCGCTCCATCGTGAGCGTCACGAGCGGCGGCGCGACTTCCAGCGCGAACAGTTGGCTCGCGGTCCACACCGGGCCTTTGCCCGCGTCCGCGACCGCGTGAACGGCCGTCTTCCACTTGCGCGGCTGCGCGGTCGGGGCCGCGTTCATCGGCAGCACGCACTCGGTCTGCCCTTCGGGAATGACCGCGGAGCCTTGAATGCCGAGGCCCGGCGGGGTCCACAGCGGGAACACCGTGATGGGGCCTTTGAAGCCCTCGGCCCGCTTCGCCACCACACGCAGGTTGTACGCGCCGTTCTGCACGAGCGGCACCTTCGGTTCGATCACCTCAATCGAGTACGGGGCCGCGTCGCCCACTGCGATGGCGGTCTGCGCGAGGTTGTGCCGCGCGTAGACGGTCTGCCCCGGTTGGCCGAGCGTGAACGCCGCGTCGATGCTCGTGCGCGACGGCACCTTCACGTTCGGGTCGGCGTGCGTCGCGGTAATCGCACTCAAGTGGCCCGCGGTCGGCGCGCCGGCGTCGGCGCTCAGCACAACCGGGATGATGTTCAGCCCGGCTTCCATCTGCTCGGCGGTCAGCGTCACGCCGGCGGGGAGCTTCTCGAAGCCGATATTGAGCGGGCCACCGAAGTCGGCGCGGTTCGCGATGACGAGTGTCGCGTACCGGCCGCCCTTCGGCACGGTGATCGTCTGGCGGTCTTGGTTCGCGGGGTTGTTGCCGTCCACCTTCGGAATGGTCGTTTCGGTGCGCGCGCTCACCGGCGTCACTTCGACGCGGTAGAAGTAGTCCGGGCCGCCCTTGCGCAGGTGGTCGTGAACCCAGAGCGTGTACTCGCCGTCCGCGGGGATCGCGTAGCGGAAGTAGCTGTCCGGGCCGGCGGAGTCGTCGTTACCGGTGATCGTCGCGCCCTGCGCGTTGCCGATGAACAGCACCGGGTCGAGCGGGGAGCCGACGCGCCGCGCGAAGCAGTTGAAGTCGTAGACTTCGCCCTTCTTCGCGGTGAACTTGAAGTAGTCCACTTCGCCGGGCTTCGACACCACGCCGTTGAACGCGACCGGGGCCGCGCCGCCGGGCGTCGCGGTGGCGACGTTCACGTTCGCGCCGCTCTCAATGGCGTTCGGTACGTTCGAGACGCGGAACTTGAACCCGGTGGCCGCGATGCCTTCGGGAGTCTGGCAATGGAGTCGCCACGTGCCGTTCGCGTCGTCCGCGGGCACCTTCACGCGCTGCTTGATCGGGCCAGAAGGGTCGCTGAGGAACGTCACGTCGAGTTCTTCGCCGGGCTTGCCGCCCGCGGGCACCACGGCCGTCGGTCGCGGGAAGTTCCCGATGTGCAGCCGGTACTGGCACGCGCCGTTGCCGCCGAACGCGCTCTCTCGAATCTGCACGATGTACTTGCCGTCGGCCGGGATCACGACCGAGCACCCGCCGTCTTGCCCGTTCAGCGCGGAATCGTCGCCCGTCACCAACTCGAAGCGCCGCGCGTCGAGGATCGCGACGTACGGGTCGAAGAACGCGGACCCTAGGCGCATGGCTTCGACTTCCGCCGTCAGACGCTGGCCCTTCTTGCACTCCACCACGAAGTAGTCTTGGTCTTCGTTGTCCACGACGCCGTGAACGGTCACGTTCAGTGGGACCGGTTGCGGCTTCTCGAACTCGCTGTTCGGTTCCACCTCCGCAACGACCGGCAGCGCGCCGACCCAGAACGTGCGGGCGTCCGTGATGCCGCTCGCGGTGCGCACGCGGAACACGTGTTCGCCGAGCCGGCAGTCCGGCGCGACGGCGACCGTGACGCGGAGCGCGGAGTCGTTCACCACTTCCAACTTCTTGACGCTGATGCCCGGGTAGTAGACGAGCACCTCTTGCGCGTCGGTGAGCCGCCCGCCTTGGAAGGTGAGCACGGCCTCGGTGCCGCGCTGCGCCCCGCGCGGCTGGATGCCGCCCAGAGACGGCGACGCCGCGAACAGTTCACCGCAGAGACCGCAGAGGACGCAGAGAGAAACCAAGAGGCGGCGCATCAGGAAGAACCTCGTGGGCGGTCGGCCGGTGTCTTTGGTTTTCAGCCCCGGAGGGGCGGCGGATGTTAGCCCGGGGTGCAGCGCAACCCCGGGAACCTGTGCGGAAGACCAACGTAGCCCCGGAGGGGCGACACGAAGCACCGGGAGCGGTGGGGCGAACGCGCGGCGGGCAATGCGTCCACCCCGCGTAGCGCGCCTAGGGTTGCGCTGCGCTCCACCCTAGGCTAACGTCCGCCGCCGCTCCGCGGCTAAAGGCAGGGCCCTCACGCCAGCAGGTCCTTGCGGGTGTGGCCCTCGCGCACGATGTCGATGGGGCGGTCGCCCGGCGACATCAGCTTCTTGTCGGCGTCGATGCCGAGGCAGTGGTACACCGTGTGCGCCAAGTCCTCGACCGTCAGCGCGTCTTCGTCCGGTTCGCTCGCGGTCGCGTCGCTCTTGCCGTAGAACAGGCCCTTCTTGATGCCGCCACCGGCCAGCACCACGCTGAACACCTTCGGCCAGTGGTCGCGGCCCGCGGTCGCGTTGATCTTCGGCGTGCGCCCGAACTCGCTCGAAATCATGATAAGCGTGCTGTCGAACAGCCCGCGCTGCTTCAGGTCGGTGACGAGCGCCGCGAACGCTTGGTCGAACTGCGGGAGTTGGTTCTTCGTGCCGCCCACGATGCCGCCGTGCAGGTCCCAGCCGCCGTAGGTCAGCGTGACGAACCGCACGCCGCTTTCCACCAGCCGGCGGGCCATCAGCATGCGCTGCCCGGCGGCGTTGCGGCCGTAGCCGTCGCGCAGCTTGGCGTCTTCCTTGTTGATGTCGAAGGCGTCGCGGGCCTTCTCGCTGCTGATGAGGCCGTAGGCGCGCTGGTAGAAGGTGTCCATCGCGTCGAGGTTGTCGCTCTTCTCCTTACCGGCGAAGTGCGCGTTCACCGCGTCCAGCATCGAGCGGCGCGCCGCGAACCGCTCCGGCGTGACGCCGCCGGGCAGTGTCAGGTCTTGGACGCGGAAGCCGCCGTTGGCGGGGTCCGCACCGAGGCTGAACGGCGCGAACGACGACGACAAGTAGCCGCTGCCCGCGTCTTGGGCCGGTTGGCTCGGCACCGCCACATAGGGCGGCAGGTTGTTCCGAACGCCGAGTTCGTGGCTCACCACGCTGCCGATGCTGGGGAACTTGAGCGCCGGGCTGGGCCGGTACCCGGTGAACATGTTGTGCGTGCCGCGCTCGTGCGCCGCCTCGCCGTGAGTCATCGCGCGGCACACCGCGATCTGGTCGGCGATGTTCGCGGTGTTCACGAGGCACTCGTTGAGCACCTCGCCTTCCACCTTCGTCTTCACGCTCTTCATTTCGCCGCGGTACTCGACCGGGGCGAACGGCTTCGGGTCCCAGCTCTCTTGGTGCGCCATGCCGCCGGGCAGGAAGATGTGGATGCACGCTTCCGCCTTCGGCTTCTTCGCCGCGGCCGGCTCCGCGGCGCGGGCCCGCATGTAGCCGTCGAGCGTAAGGCCCAGCGCGCCGACCGCGCCGACGTGCAGGAAGGTGCGGCGGTTCAGCGGCGACCCGGGGCAACGCGACAACAGATGCATCGGCAGGTCTCCTGTCGAAGGCGGTAGGTGTGCTGGTGTGAGCGAGGCAAAACGCGAACCGAAACCGGCGGGCAAACCGGGCAAACGGAGAGTTTACGGCGGGCAGCTTGGGGAGGGCACTGCGGGAACGCATGGCAGCGACATTCTCGCAGTGTCAAGATAGTCGGGCGAATGGTCCGCGTCAATTCAATCCCCGCGCCTTCCCAACGTGTCCGGCGGCACGGGGGCCCGCGCGGCCTTTTCGGACAGCGGTCGCAACTCCAATCTCGGATCGGCCTTCGGCTTTTTGTCCGCTTCGGCACCGCTGCCGCGTGATACAGTGAGAGGGTTCGCCCCGCCCCCGAACGATCGCGCCGCCATGAACCCTCCCGCCGACCAAACGCCGGAACCGTCGAACGAGACGCTCGCGGCCGTCGTGCCGCCGTCCGCCGCCGCGCCGCTCACGGTGCGCTCCGACGTGACGCCCGTTTCGAGCACCGGCGCGCCGTGCTTCGGCGAATACGAAGTGGTGGGCGAACTGGGCGAGGGCGGCATGGGCCGCGTGTACAAGGCGCGGCACCGCACGCTCGGGCAGTTCGTCGCCATCAAGGTGCTGACGCTCAACGACCCCGCGGCCCGCGAGCGGTTCCGCTCCGAAGCGCTCACCACGGCGAAGCTCGAACACGCGCACATCGTGCGCGTCATCGACGTGCAGATCCCGCCGGACGGCCGGCCGTACCTCGTGATGGAGTTCGCCGACGGTGGCAGCCTCGACCGCGAGCTGAACAACACGCCGCAGAACCCGTACCGCGCCGCGGAGATGCTCGAAACGATCGCCCGCGCGGTGCAGTTCGCGCACGAGCACGGCGTCCTTCACCGCGACCTGAAGCCCGCGAACGTGCTGCGCACCCGCGACGGCACCCTGAAGCTGACCGACTTCGGCTTGGCGAAGCAGATGGAATCGGTGTCGGGCCTCACGCGCACGGGCGCGCTCTTGGGCACGCCGCAGTACATGGCCCCGGAGCAGGCCGACGGGCGCACGCACGAGTTCGGCCCCGCGGTGGACATCTACGCGCTCGGCGCGATCTTGTACGAGATGCTCACGGGCCGCCCGCCGTTCCGCGGCGTGACCGTGATGGAAACGCTGGAGCAGGTGCGGCGCGACGAACCGGCCCCGCCGAGTCGCCTCGTGCCGCGGCTGCCGCGCGACCTGAGCGTGATCTGCTTGAAGTGCTTGGAGAAGGCCCCGGGCCGCCGGTACCGCACCGCGGGCGAACTGGCCGACGACCTGAAGCGGTGGCAGAACGGGCAGCCCATCGTGGCGCGGGCCGCGCCGCGGTGGGAGCGCCTGTGGCGGCAGATCGCGCGCCGCCCGTGGGAGTCCGCCGCCATCGCCGCGAGCGTGCTGCTGCTGGTGGTGCTGGTCGCCGGCGGGTTATACATCCGCGAGCAGCGGAACCAGCGGGCGCTCGACGACATCGCGCAACAGGCAAAGGAAGAGCGCGACCGGATCGAGAAGGCCGGGCGCGAGGAGCGCGAGCGGAACGAGCGCGCCGCCAATGACCGGCTGAACGAGCAAGCGAAACTGACGCTGGCGGCACTCGACCGGGTGCGCGACCTCGTGCTCGACGGCGAGCTGAGCCGGAGCGCGAACTTGGGTCCGCTTCACAAGGCGCTGGGCGAGGACTACCGCGAGTTGCTGAAAGCCAAAGCGAAAGATAGCGGGTTCGAGCGCGACCGGCTGATTTACGGGTTGGTGAAGGTCGGCGACCTGTTCCGCCACACCGGCGACCGGGCGAGCGCGGAAGCCGCGTACCGCAGCGCTCTGGAGCGCGGCGGCGAATCCGCCGACGATCGCGCGCGCGCGGAACGGGCCGAGGCGCAGTGGCGGCTCGCGCGCGTCCTGTACGAGCGCCGCGCGAGCGACACCGAAATCGACCGCGCGATACAAGAGGCCGAGACGTTCGGGGCGGAGTTGCGCGGGTACCGGTTGGTGCCCGACGCCGCGCGTCGCGCCGACGTGCTGCTCGGCGAGGTGCGGCACCTGCGCGGGCAGTTGCTCACGCGGAAGCGCCAGTTCGCGGAAGCCGCACAAGCGTTTTCGGAGGCCATCGACTTGCGCGCGCGGGTCGCCGCCCGCGCGCGCGAACTGACCGCGGAACAGCTCACAGCCCTCACGGACCCGAAGGAACTGAAGCGCGAACTGGACGCGCTGCGCAACCTCGGCCGCGGGTACGGGTTCCGCGGCGATGCGTACCGCGACCTCGGCCAAGACACCAAGGCCGACGCCGACTACTGGCAGTCGCACCACCTGCGCGAGAAGGTGGCCGCCGCGCTCAAGAACAGCCCGAGCGTCGCCGACCGCGACGACGCCGCTCAGCAACTGGCCCGCAGTTGGGGGAACTTCGCCGACCTGTACGGCCGGGCCGGCGCGCTGGGCACCGCGCTGCACTTCGCCGAGAAGTCGCGCGCGGCCCACGAAGTGCTCGTCACGGCGAATAAGGCCAACGTGGAGTACGCCGAAGACATCTGGAACCGCTCGAACCAGATCGCCGAGTTGCACCTGTTCGCCGGAAATCCCGTCGCCGCTCGCACCGCGTTGGACAAGTTGCCACCGCTACCCGAAGACGACCAGAACCACACAACCAAACGGAGCGTGGTCCTGCGCGCGCCCCTCGCCACCGCGCACGCCCTCCGTGCCGCAGCGCTCGCGGCCACCGACGCGCCCGCCGCGGGCGAACGGGCCAAAGAAGCGCTGAGCCTGTTCGAGGGTATTTGGGCCGAGAACAAAGGAACGCAGTCGCCCGACATCTACTACTTTGCGGCGGTGTCGCGCGCCGTCCTCGCCCAATCGGAACCGAACCGGGCCGCCGAACACCGCGCACGGGCGCTCGAGGCGCTCGCCGAGGCGACGAAGTTGAAGTTGCGCGGGCGCAACCCGGAGTGTGTCAAGCAGTTCCCCGTGTTCGCGGCCCTCCGCGACGACCCAATCTTCACCGCACTACTCAAGCAACTCGACACCGGCGCGCCCCACGCGAAGTAGCCCGTACACTAACCGCATGGCGCGTCCGGTGCTTTCGCTCGAAGCCGTGCTGCTCGCGGTCGCGTTCGCGGTCGCGCACACGCAATCGCCCCTCTACTACTCGAACCAGAACCAGTACCTGCTGCACGGGGCCGCGCTCGCACGGCACGGATCTCTTTCAACGGACTGGCTCGCCACCACCACCGACCCGACGCCGCTGTTCAGCGCGCTCGCGGCCGGGGCGTTCGCGCTGCACCCGTTTCTGTTGCAGGTCGCGCACTTCGCGCTCCTGATGGGGTACTTCCTCGCGGCGCGCAGGTTGGCGCGCGCGGTGCCGGGCATGCCGGACTCGCGCGCCGGGCGGCTCGCGTTCGCGGCGCTGTTCACCGCGGCGCACGCGGCGCTGTTGCGGTGGGCGTCGGTGCGAATCGCGGGCGTCGATTACCCGTGGTACCTGCAAGCCGGACTCGCGGCGCAATACCTGATCGGCCCCGGCGTGCAGCCGTCCGCGTTCGGCGTCCTGCTGTTGGCCGCGTGCGCCGCCCTCGCGCACGGGCGGGCGCGAACCGCGTGCGCGCTCGCGGCGCTCACCTGCTGGTTTCACGCCACGTACCTGCTGCCCGCGGCGCTCGTCGTCGCGGGAACGATGTACGCACTCGCGCGCGAAGGAAACTGGCGAATCGCGCTGAAGTGCGGCGTGCTGGCGCTGGTGCTGGTGGTGCCGCCGGTCGCGTACTCGCTGTGGCACTTCAGCCCGTTCGACTCCGCGAGCGCCGAAGCGCAGCGGGTGCTGGCGCTGGTGCGCATCCCGCACCACTGCGTTGTGGCGCGCTGGTTCGACGGCGTCGCGGCGGCGCAAGTCGCGTGGGTCGCACTCGGTTTGTTCCTGTTGCGCGGCACGGCGCTGGGGCGCGCGCTCGTCGTGGCGGCGCTGGGTGGAACGCTACTCACGCTCGCGGTGGCGGGGCGCGAAGCGGACGCGCCGGGGTTCGCGCTGGCGTTCCCGTGGCGCGTGTCGGTGCTGCTGGTGCCGGTGGCGACAATCGCGGTGTGCGCGAAGTTGCTCGCGCTGAAGCCGCCCGGTGCGCGCGGCGCGGCGCTGGCCGGTGCCGCGCTCGGCGCGCTCGTGACCGGCGGTGTGTGCGTGACCGCGTTTGGGATCGGTTACGGCACGGTGAAAGAAGAGGACGCACTGTATGCGTGGGCGCGCGAGTACGCGGGGCCGGCTGACGTGTTCCTGATCCCGACCGCGTTCCCGAAGGTGAGTTCGGGCCGCGGCGCGGTGTCGAACACGTTCGCGCCGCCGCCGCGCGCGAACCCGGACACGAACCAGATTCCCGTGGATTTGCAGCGGTTCCGCTTGGCGGGCGGCGCGCGGCTGTACGTCGATTTCAAGTCGGTGCCGTACGCCGCGAGCGAAGTGCTGGAGTGGCAGCGGCGGATGCGGTTCGCGGTGGAAACCTACGGCGGCGCGTGGTCGGTGGACGCGCTGAAGCGCGAGGGCGTCACGCACGTGGTCGCGCCGGCGCGCAAGGTGCCGGCGCTCGCGCTTGCGGCGGAAGTGTACCGCGACGCCGCGTACGTGGTGCTGCGCCTGCCGTGAGCGCCCCTACTTCAGCACGAGTTTGGTCTTCTCGGTGAGCGAGTACGGCACGCGGCCCTTTGCGGTTTCGAGTTCGCCGTGGAGCATCACGGTCACGTCGTAGGTGCCGGCCGGGAACGCTTTGCCCTTCGGGTTGTTCGTGTCCGACGGCCCGCTCCAGTTGCGGCCGTCCCACTCGAACGCGTGCTTGTACTCGCCCTTCTTGAGCGTCGCGGCCTTGCCCTTCGGCGGAAAAGCCCGCCCGCTGTCTTCGATGCAGTAGCGCTGGTTGTTGCCGGAAATGGCCTCGCGCGGGTGCAATCCGCTCGGCCCGGCCGGTTCCGTAAAGCTCGGCCCGAACGGGAGCGCCACCACCCCGGCCCGCTCTTCGGTCACGACGATCTTGTACTCCAGTTTCACGCCCTTCGCGGCGTCGGCGAGCGTGAACGTGTACCCGTCTTTGGGGAACTCGATCTTCACCGTTTTGGCGAACTCTTTGGCCGACTCGTCGGCCCGCGCCGAAAGGCCGCACGCGAGCGCGAGAACCGTGAAGGTGGTGCGAAACACGTGCGACTCCGGGTTGGGGGTTAGCGCTTCGTTCCGCTGACCGGGTACGACTTCCCGTTGCTGAGGCCCGTTCCTTCGAGTTTCTTGCCGTCCGCGCTCAGCTTGACCACGTCCACGCCGCCCTCGGCGTACATCACGACGTAGCCGCCGTAGGGGTTCGCGACCCACTTCGCGACCCATGTCATGGCGCCCAGTTTGGCGTTCGCGGTGCCGTCGGCGCGGAACACGAACTCGGCCCCGGTGTACCATGTGAACGTGCCGACGATCGGATCGGCCTTCGCGACCCGTTCGGCCTCGCTCTTGAACACGAAGCCGGTTTCGCCCACCAGTTCGAGGAACGTGCCGTCGTCGGACTTCACGGTGTAGGTCTTGGCGGGGTCTAGGGCCGCGCCGTCGCGCACCAACCCGCCGCCGAGTTTGCGCCCGAGGCGCACACTCTCCTTGAGCCGAACCGGCGTCCCGGTCCAGTCTTTCTCGTCGGCGCGAACCGGACTTACGAACGCGACCAGTGCGGCGACCGTGAGCGCGCGAATCATCGAAGCCTCCGGGAATCGGTTCAGCGTTCCGCGACCCGCGCCAACAAGCGGCGCGCGACGCGGCGGTGCAACTCGTCGTCGGTGTGCGAAAGCCCCATGCTGCCGCGCGCGAACTCGCGCAACCGCGCCGCCAACTTGTATTCGTCGGCTCCTTCGAGAAGCAATCGCGTGAGCGCACGAGCGTAGCCGTTGTACTCGTCGCGGCACAGTTCGTGGCCGTTCACGCCGATCGGGTCCCATTCGCGGAACAGCACGTCTGCGACCGCGGGATAGAGTTCAGCTTCTTTCACCATTGGCCCGCCTCGCTAGACCGGCGCGGGGCCGGTCGTTTGGTCCGCGCGAGCGATTGCGGACTGCGCGACCGCGCGCTGAGGACTACCGTTGTGAAGTACCGGTACGCGGGGGCGGCACGAGAAGCCGCCATCGGAGTAGATTTGAACCACGTCGGCCGGCACCGGGGCTTCGCCCGCGCGCGCCACGCACAGACCCAGCGCCGCGATTTCGTTCTCGATGCCCGGTAGCACCGCGAGCGCCCCGGCTTCGACGTGCTTGTCGAACCGGCGGAACAGGTCCGCGAACGCGCCGAAGCCCGGCCCCGGCGCGAACGCGCCGAGGATCGCGTCGCCGCACACCTCCTCGACCGCAACCGTGCCAAGAACGGTGCCGCGTGCGTCTGAGAGCGAAAGCCGCTCGTTTGGTGTGGAGGGTGCCATGCGCTCAGAACTTCAGGTTCATGCCTTTCAGGCGCGACACGGTTTCGGCCATCAGCGCGTCTTCTTCGGCTTCGTCCTTCGCGGTGTAGGTCACGGAGAAGCGCAGGTACGCGCCCGCGTCGTCCCACGGCACGCAACACACGCTCTGGTCGTGAATCAGGTACTGCGACGCTTCTTCCGCGTTCGCGAACGTGCGGTCGCCGGCCGCCTTCGGGGCGGTCGCGTACAGGAAGTAGGTGCCGCCCGGCATCTCGCACTTGAAGCCCACTTGCTTCAGCGCCGCGACCAGCTTTTCGAGGCGGCGCTTGTACTTCGCGCGGATGCGCACCGGGATCGCCGGCGTCCGCAGCGCCTGCGCCGCCGCGTGCTGGATCGCCATGAACTGCCCGCTGTCGCTGTTGTCCTTCACGTCCGCGTACGCCTGCACGATCTTCGGGTGCCCGCACACGAACCCGAGCCGCCAGCCGATCATGTCGAACCCCTTCGACATGCTGTGAACCTCCACGCCCACCTCTTTCGCGCCGTCCACCTGCAGGAAGCTCAGTGGGTCGTCCTTGTAGCTCAGCAGGATGTGCGCCGCGTCTTGCACGATCACGATCTGGTTCGCGTGCGCGAACTCGATCACCCGCTTGTAGAAGTCCTTCGTGGCGACCGCCCCGGTCGGACTGTTCGGGTAGTTGATCACCATCAACTTCGCGCGCTTCCGCACGTCCTCGGAGATGCCCGCGAGGTCCGGGAAGAAGCCGTTCCGTTCGAGTAGCGGCAGCTTCACCACTTCGCCACCGAGGTACCGCGTCCACGTCCCCGCGACCGGGTAGCCGGGAACGGTCATTAGCGTCACGTCGCCGGGGTTGATGAAGCACGCCGGCAGCATCGCGTAGGCCGGCTTGCTGCCGATGCAGTGACACACCTCCGTCACCGGGTCCAACTTCACGCCGAACTGCCGCTGCATGAACTCCGCGGCGGCTTCCTTGTAGTTGGCGATGCCGTTGTCCGCGTAGCCGCGGTTCTCCACCTTGTTCGCCTCGCGGGCGAGCGCCTCGCGCACGCTCGCGTCGGCCATGTCGTCGTTTTCGCCGATGCCGAAGTCGAGGAGTTTGCGTTCGGGGTGTTCGGCGAGCGCCTTGCGCTTGGCCCGCTTGATCTTCTCGAACTTGTAGATTTCGGTGCCCTTGCCGTAGCTCGCGCCGCCAATGCGGTCGGCAAAGAGCGACTGGAACCACGGATCGGAAGCGGCGGGAGGCATCGGCTCGGCCCTTGCGAAGAGAGTGTGCGGAATACGTATTGGTGTTTTAGCGATCCGAAAAGCAGAAACCCACGGCCGCAGCCGTGGGTTTCGCACCTTCTGGCGTCACGCCGCTCTTACTTGGGCAACGGGAAGAAGACGGGCAGGTCGAGGGTCTTGTCGCCGCGAACGACGGTGAGCAGGCAATCGCCCTGTCGAACCATTGCACGGCGAACCTTCTTGCGGAACTCTTCGGAGCGCCCGGCCGGGGCGTCGTCGATGGCCCGGATCAGGTCGCCCTTCGCGAGGCCGCAGTTCCCGAACGGCGTCTCCGCTTTCACGGCGGTGACAACCCGCGCTTGTTTTTCGTCGGCGAGAGAAAGTCCCACATCGGCCAGATCGAAGAACTTGTAGGGTGCCGTTGCGTTCTTCGCTTGCGCCTCGATCTTGCAGTTCAGCGGTTGGGCGTCCTTGGCCTTCGGCAGCCGGATTTCGCCGCTGGCCCGGATCAGGCTGTCGCGGATCGTTTGTGCCTGCGTCAAGTCGATATCACCCTCGACCAGCAACACTACTGACGCGACCCCTGCCCCCGCCCCGCGAAAGTTACCGCGACAAACGACGACACTCACGGTTGTTGAGAAGGTACTCCCGACTTCACCATCGCAGGCAACGAAGGCGCGACGAATCATCCCCATCGGAGCGGAACCGAGAGCGAAACAGCGCGAACTGTCCGCCCCCCCCTGTCGATTGATCCGGCGATGGAAGCAAACTGGAAGCCGATCAACTCGCGGTCCCACCGATCCGTTCGGAGATACCCGTTACCCCGCGGGGGCCGCTTCATTTCCGCCCGCGGGCCGTCGTAGATGCCGTTCGTTGACTGCGCGGGTTTCAGGCTCTCTTCAAAGCACTTCGTCGCCTCGGGCAGGCACGACAGTGCGTACAGGTTCGTGCCGGCCTTTGCGGCGCGCGGGCCGACCGGCCAGAGGTCGTCCTTGTTCTCCGGTCGCCAGTAGTGGTGCCACTCCATGAACAGGTCGATGCGGCCGTCGCGGATGCAGGCGTCGATCACCTTCGCCACCACCTCTTGCCGCTTAGTGTCGAAAGGCGCGAGGAGGTCGGTCGCGCGCTTGGCCGTGTCCTCGTCGGCGGAATTCGCGGCGCGGCGCAGCCACGGGAGCGCGTCGGCGCGGCCCTTCAGTGCGGCGGCGGCCTCGTCGCGCACCCTCGTGGACGGGTCGCTCAACCCGGCCACCAGCGCCTTCGCTTCTAGCGGCAACGGCGCGGCCGCACACAGGCCGCACGCGACCACCAGCGCGAGAAGACTCACGAACGGGTGACGAACCACGCGGCACCTCTGTTGGCAGGTGGGCGTGTGCAGTGTAACCGAAAACGACCCCGCCCGCGGCGCGAAACGGCGCGCCGCGAGCGGGGGGGACAGAAGGGGTTACTCGGCGACGCCGACGACTGGTGCGCCGGTGCCGGGGGTGCCGCCCGCGCCCGACACGAGGTGCCCGCGGCGCGAACTGCGGTAATAGGTGTAGTCGGTGCCGTAGCAACTCTTTTCCACCGGGTGCAGGAACACGCCCAGCACGCCCCACTTGCCCGCCACCAGCACCGGTTGGTCGCCGCTCACGTACCGCACCACCGCCGTGTGCGACACGGTGCCGCTGTTGCGGTAGATCACCACGTCGCCCGGTTGCGGCTCGTGAACGGCCTCGTAGCCGTTCTCCTTCAGGATCAGTTCCACGTCGTCCGGCGAGAGGATGAACTTGCCGCCGGTGAACACCCAGCCGTGGCAGTTGCTGCGATCGTCCGCCGGGCCGAGGCGGATCACGTTGTCGTGGTGCCGGCCGCTCTCCAGCAGGCGGAGTTCCGGTTCCGTGAGCGCGGCGGTCTCCCGCACTTCGTCCGGTTCGCGGGCCGTCACGGTGGACCCGAGGTCGGTGGCGAGGCGCACGCCCGCGGCCGGGTGCGAGTGCGGTCGGCTGGTGAGCAGTTCCAGTTCGCGCGTGGTCTCGTCCAGCGCGGCCTCGTCGGCGCGCTCGAACGCGATCCCCGCCCCGATGCACAACAGGAGGCCGCCCAGCGT
>JALHNS010000094.1 GCA_022843445.1 Gemmata sp. | reverse complement strand
CGTATGGCAAAGGACAAAGACAAGCCGAAGGACGAGGCTGCCGCTCCGGTGGCGACGGCGGCTCCGGCCGAACCCGCGGCCGCAGCGCCCGCCGACGGTGCGGCCCCGGTTCCCGCGCCCGACGGCGGCAAGCCGAAGGCCGAGGCCGAAATGCCGGAGGCCAAGAGCAACAAGAAGCCGGGCGTCCCGCCGCGCCGCGGCAAGAAGCTCCGCAACCACCTGAAGAACCTCGACAAGAAGCTGCGCGAGAGCGGGCCGATCCCGGTCAAGCAGGCCGTCGCGGAACTCAAGAAGCTCAAGCGCGCGAAGTTCGACGAGACCGTCGAAATTCACATCAACCTCGGCATCGACCCGACGCAATCGGACCAGATGGTGCGCGGCGCGATCCCGCTCCCACACGGCATCGGCAAGAGTGTTCGCGTCGCGGTGTTCTGCCAAGGCGACAACGTGGCGAAGGCGAAGGCCGCGGGCGCGGACATCGTCGGCGGTGCGGATTTGGTCGAGAAGGTGCAGAAGGAGAACTTCCTCGACTTCGACGTGGTGCTCGCGTCGCAAGACATGATGGGTCAGGTGTCGCGGCTCGGTAAGGTACTCGGGCCGCGCGGCCTGATGCCCACGCCGAAGGCCGGCACCGTGGTGCCCGCGACCGGCGACCTCGGCAACGCGGTGAAGGAGTTCAAGGCCGGTAAGGTCGAGTACCGCTCCGACAAGACCGGGCAGATTCACGCGGGCGTCGGCAAGCTGAGTTTCGACGAGCAGAAACTCGTGGAGAACATCGCCGCGTTCGTGGATCAGGTGCGCTCGGTCAAGCCGTCGGGCGTCAAGGGCAACTTCATCAACGGCGTGGTGCTCTCGGCCACGATGTCGCCGGGCATCCGGCTCGCGGTCTAACGAGTGGGGAGTGAAGGGTGGGCAGTGGGCAGCCAGAGCGCAGCCCGGCCCACGCGGTTCGAATCGGGTCGGTTTTGCTGCCCACTGCACACTAACCACTGCCCACTACTATGAGCAAGAAGATCAAAGAACTGGAACTGAACGACCTCCGCAAAGCGCTGAAGGGCGTGCGGGACTGCGTTCTCCTCCAGCCGCTGAAGTTGGATTCGGCCGCGGACTACACGCTGCGGAAGCAACTCCGCGACAAGAAGATTCGCGTGAAGATGGTCAAGAACACCCTCGTGAAGAAGGTGTTCGCCGAAAACGGCGTGACCGTCGATCCGGGCAGCGGCCCGACGCTGCTGTGCTGGGGTGCGGACAGCCCGAAGGCACTCGGTACGGCCGTGAAGGACGTGCTGAAGGCGCTTCGGCCCGATCCCAAGCTGCCGGAGAAGGTCAAAGAGAAGACCGGCGTCGCCGACGGTACGCTCGTATCGCTCGAAGAGCTCTCGAAGATTCCGACCAAGCAAGAGGCCATCGGCGGCATCGTCGCGGCGATCCTCGGGCCGGGTGCCCAACTGGCTGCGGCCCTCGCCGGGCCGGGCGGCTCGCTCGCGGGCGTGCTGAAGGCCATCGAAGACAAGGGCGGCGGTGCGCCGACCGCGGGCTGAACCTGCGGCAGCGAAAAGTGGTCAGTGGATAGTGGGCAGAACAAAACACAACGCCGTGGGTCGGTGCCTGCGGCTTTTAAGAACCAGCTATTACGCTCCTAGTCGGGCCGCTTCACCCGGCGCAGAACCCAAAGGAATTTCATCATGCCTTCCGTAACCGAACTGGGCGACGCCCTCGCCGGCCTGACCCTCGTGCAAGCCGTCGAATTGAAGAACTACCTCAAGGACAAGTACCAAATCGAGCCGGCCGCGGGCGGCGTCGCGATGGTCGCCGGCCCGGCCGCCGGTGGTCCGGCCGCGGGTGGCGAGAAGCCGCCGGAAGCGACCGAGTTCAACGTGATCCTCGACAGCTTCACCGACAAGGTGAAGACGATCAAGGTCGTGCGCGAAATCACCGGTCAGGGCCTCGGCGAAGCCAAGGCGACCGTGGAAGGCGCGCCGAAGGCGATCAAGGAAAACGTGGACAAGAAGACCGCCGAAGACGTCAAGAAGAAGCTCGAAGAGAGCGGCGCGAAGGTCACTATCAAGCCCGCGGGCTGATCGCAGTGTGCCGGTGCGCCCGACCGTGCGGGTCGGGTGCTTTAGCCGAGATGCAAAAAAAATGCCCGGCCGGGGTGACTTTTTCACCGCGGCTGGGTATAGTTTTCGTGTGGCGGCTCGCCGCCGCGCCCAATTGCGTTACGACTATTCCGCGCACGCGTCGTTCGCCGCTCGGTTGTTTCCCGGCCCAGCGGTCGGGCGAAGCGACCGAATGATGAACGGTAGAAGTGCGACCCGCGAAGCAGTGGTGACAATGCGCGCGACCCACTCGCTCCGAACTGTCGTACCCCCTCGATTCCGCACCATGCCAACGAACCTCACGGCCCCGGTCGGGTGTCCCCTCGGATACCGGACGCGGGGTGTGTGCCGTTCCGCACCGCCGTTCCGGTGCGAGCCCGACAGCCGCGCCGAGCAATAACCCGAACGCGCCGCCGACGCAAGCCGTTTCGCCCGGGTCCGGGTGCCGGCTTCCGCGTCGCCGGCGCTCGCACCGTTTTTCGCAGTGTTCACTGGGGCGCGCTCTCGGGCGCGCCGCGTTCCCCCGACCGCCGCCAGACCACCAGCAGGAGCCGCCGATGCCTATTCCGGCCCAGCGGATCATCGTTCCCGAAACCGACCGCAACTTCGGCCGCTTCGGCGACGCCGTGGACGTGCCCGACCTCACCGACGTGCAGACCCGCTCGTACGCGCGGTTCCTGCAACTCGACGTGCCCTACGACAAGCGCACGCCCACCGGCCTCGAAGGGGTGCTCCAAGAGATCTTCCCCATCGAGAGTTACGACAAGAAGATCGCGCTCGAGTTCATCCGCTACGAACTCGGCAAGCCGCGGTACGACCCGGACGAGTGCCGGCAGTTGCGCCTCACCTACGGGCGGCCGTTCCGCGTGTGGCTGCGCCTCAAGAAGACCGACGGCACGCACGTCGAGGAAGAGGTCTATCTGGGCGACATGCCGATTATGATCGGCGGCGGCGAGTTTATTATTAACGGGGCCGAGCGGGTCGTCGTATCTCAGTTGCACCGTAGCCCCGGTGTGGACTTCGTCGTCACGCGCGAGGCCGACAAGGACCTGCACTCGTGCCGCATCATCCCCGAGCGCGGCTCGTGGATCGAGATCAACGCCACCAAGAAGGACACGCTGGGCGTCCGCATCGACCAGAGCGGCAAGTTCTCGGCCATCACGCTGCTGCGAGCCATGGACCCGCAGTACAGCAGCACCGCGGCCATTCTCGCCGAGTTCTTCGAGATCGAGCACCTGAAGCTGAAGGCGAAGGACGCCCGCGCGCGGCTCGTCGGCAACCCGGACGCCGAAGTGCCGGTGATGCCCATGATCGCCGGTGACGACGTGATCGACCCGGAGACGGGCGAGGTGTACCTCGACGCGGGCAAGCCGTTCACCGCGGAGAAGGTGGACAAGATTCTGGCGTCCGCCATCGATTCCGTGGCGACCATCGCGTACCCCAAAGACCCGATCATCCTGAACGCGATCCACGAGGATGTGAGCGCCGGCACCGAGGCCGACTCGCACGAGGGGGCGCTGCTGAAAATCTACCAGCGGCTGCGCCCGGGCAACCCGCCGCAACTCGAAAAGGCGCGCGAGCTGTTCAAGGAAAAGTTCCTCGACCCGAACCGCTACCGGCTCGGCCGCGTGGGCCGGTTCCGTATCAACCGCAAGTTCGACCAGACGGTGGCCGAAACCGAGATGACGCTCCGCAGCGTCGACTTCGTGAACTCGGTGAAGTACCTCCTCCGCCTGCGCGCCAAAGACGAGGGCGTCTACGTCGACGACATCGACCACCTCGGCAACCGCCGCCTGCGCACCATCGACGAACTGGCCGCGGACGAGTTGCGCAAGGGCTTCCTGAAGTTGCGCCGCACCGTGCAAGAGCGGATGGCGATCCGCGACCAGCAAGACATGGGCCCGCGGTCCCTCATCAACCCCAAGAGCGTTTCGGCTGCCATCGAGTACTTCTTCGGCCGCTCTGAACTTTCACAGGTCGTTGACCAAACGAACCCGCTCGCGCAACTCACGCACGAGCGCCGCCTGTCGGCCCTCGGGCCGGGCGGGTTGAACCGCAAGCGCGCCGGTTTCGAAGTGCGGGACGTACACATCTCGCACTACGGCCGCATCTGCCCGATCGAGACGCCGGAAGGGACGAACATCGGCCTCATCTCGTCGCTCAGCATCTACGCGGAGATCGACGAGTACGGGTTCCTCACCACGCCGTACAAGAAGGTGAAGAACAAGAAGCTCACCGACGAAGTGGTGAAGCGCCGGGCCGACGAGGAATCGACGTCGGTGCTCGCGCCGGCCGACACGCCCACGGAAGGCGACAAGATCACGGTGGACCGCGTCAGCGGGCGGCAGAGCGGCGACCTGATGATGATCCCGGCCGAGAAGGTCGAGTACATCGACGTGTCGCCCAAGCAGATGGTCGGCGTGAGCGCGGGCCTGATCCCGTTCTTGGAACACGACGACGCGAACCGCGCGCTCATGGGTTCGAACATGCAGCGCCAAGCGGTGCCCTTGCTGGTGCCGGAGCCGCCGCTGGTGAGCACCGGGCTGGAAGTGGAAGTCGCCAAGCACTCCGGCATGCTCGTGCGCGCCCAAGAAGACGGCACGGTCGTGTTCGTGGACGCCGAGCGCGTGAAGATCGAGGAGAAGGACAAGATCGTTCGCGAGTACGTGCTCCGCAAGTACCACGGGCTGAACGAGCGCACCTGCCTGAACCAGAAGCCGATCGTGGCGATGGGCCAGAAGGTCAAGAAGAACCAGATCATCGCCGACGGCGCGGCCACCAAGAACGGCGAGCTGGCGCTGGGCCGCAACGTGCTGGTCGCGTTCATGAGTTGGGAGGGGTACAACTTCGAGGACGCGATCATCATCAGCGAGCGGCTGGTGAAGAACGACACCTACACCAGCATCCACATCGAAGAGTTCGACATCGAGATTCGGGAAACGAAGCTGGGCAAGGAAGAGTTTACCCGCGACATCCCGAACGTGTCGCCCAAGGCGCTCGCGAACCTCGACGAGCACGGCGTGGTCCAAATCGGGACTTACGTGCGCCCCGGCGACATCCTCGTGGGCAAGGTGTCCCCGAAGTCGCGGTCGGAACTGACGCCGGAAGAGAAGCTGCTGCACGCCATCTTCGGGCGCGCCGGCGAGGACGTGAAGAACGACTCGCTGGAGGTGCAATCGGGCACGGAGGGCATCGTCATCGCGGCGCACCGGTTCAGCCGGAAGGCGTACATGAGCGAGGACGAGAAGAAGCAGACCGAGAAGGACCGTAAGGAGATCGAGTCCACTTACAACAAGCGCATCGCGGAGCAGTTCCGAGAGTTCGTCAAGGCGCTGGAAGAGGTGCTCGACAAGAAGGAACTGAAGGACCCGAACACGGGCAAGCAGCTCGGCTCGGACAAGGACGACAAGGCCGTCGCGGAGCAGGCCAAGGCGTTCAAGATGGACAACTTGGACATCCGCAGCCCGGACGGCCAGAAGAAGGCCAACAAGATCTACCACCGGCACTGGGAGCGGATCCAGTTCTTCATCGACGAGCAGGACCGGAAGCTGAACTCGCTGAACCGCGGCGACGAACTGCCGAGCGGCGTGCAGCAGATGGTGAAGGTGTACGTCGCCACCAAGCGGGTGATCTCGGTCGGCGACAAGATGGCCGGGCGGCACGGGAACAAGGGCGTCATCAGCAAGGTGCTGCCGGAAGAGGACATGCCGTTCCTCAAGGACGGCACGCCGGTGGACATCCTGCTGAATCCGCTGGGCGTGCCGAGCCGCATGAACGTGGGCCAGATTCTGGAAACGCACCTCGGCTACGCCGCGGCGAAGCTGAAGTTCAAGGCCATCACGCCGGTGTTCGACGGCGCGACCGAGGAAGAGATCCGGGCGTGCCTGAAGGAAGCGGGCTACTCGGAAACGGGCAAGAGCGTGCTGTACGACGGGCGCACCGGCGAGGCGTTCGACCAGCCGGTCACGGTCGGCTACATTTACATGCTCAAACTGCACCACCTCGTCGACGACAAGGTGCACGCGCGGGCGACGGGGCCGTACTCGCTCATCACGCAGCAGCCGCTGGGCGGTAAGGCCCGGTTCGGCGGGCAGCGGTTCGGCGAGATGGAAGTGTGGGCGCTGGAAGCCTACGGGGCCGCGTACATCCTTCAGGAACTGCTCACGGTGAAGTCCGACGACGTGGAGGGCCGCACCAAGATTTACGAGAGCATGGTGAAGGGCGAGAACACGCTGGAGGCCGGCACCCCGGCGAGCTTCGACGTGCTCACGCACGAGATCCGCGGCCTCGGCCTGAACATGTGCTTGGAGAAGAAGCGGGTGTAAGTGGTTGTCAGTTGTCAGTGGTTAGTGGTCAGTTGGCAGCCGCGGCGGAGGTCCGTCGCGGCGTCGCGCAGTAACCGCGTTCGGACCCGCTTTCACAGAACTCAACCGCGTCGGTGTCGGTTTCAGTGTCGGTGTCGCCGTTCGGCTGACCACTGACCACTGACCACTGACCACTGACCACTGGAGCCGATATGAGCACCGCGAACACCAAGACCGCCGCTGCCGCCGCCGACGCGTCGGAGGGGGGCGGCTACGAGCGCATCAACGACTTCGGGGCCGTGCGCATCTCGCTCGCCAGCCCCCAAGACATCCGCTCGTGGTCCCACGGCGAAGTCAAGAAGCCCGAGACGATCAACTACCGCACCTACCGGCCGGAGAAGGACGGCCTGTTCTGCGAGAAGATCTTCGGGCCGGAAAAGGACTGGGAGTGCTCCTGCGGCAAGTACCGCGGGATGAAGTACAAGGGCATGATCTGCGACCGGTGCGGCGTCAAGGTCACGCACTCGCGCGTGCGCCGCAAGCGCATGGGCCACATCGAACTGGCCGCGCCCGTCGTGCACATCTGGTTCTTCAAGGCGATGCCCAGCCGCCTCGGCACCCTCTTGGACATGAAGACCAGCACGCTCGAGAAGATCATCTACTTCCAAGACTACGTCGTCATCGACCCGGGCGACGTCGAGGTGACCAAGCTCAAGGAGCGCCAGACGCTCAACGAGGAAGAGTTCAAGCACCACCGCCAAGAGTTCGGCGACGTGTTCGAAGTGGACATGGGCGCGGAGGCCATCAAGAAGTTGCTCGAGCGGCTCGACCTCGTGAAGGTCTCGGCCGAACTGCGCGAGCGGCTCGAGAAGGAGATGGCGAAGGGCGACAAGCGGTCCAAGCAGCGCGAGAAGGAGCTGGTGAAGCGGCTCAAGACCGTGGAGTCGCTGCGCGACAGCAGCAACAAGTGCGAGTGGATGGTGCTGGAGTGCATTCCCGTTATTCCGCCGGACCTGCGGCCCCTCGTGCTGCTAGACAGCGGCAACTTCGCCACCAGCGACCTGAACGACCTGTACCGCCGCATCATCAACCGGAACAACCGGCTCAAGAAGCTGGTGGACCTGAACGCGCCGGAGGTCATCATCCGCAACGAGAAGCGGATGCTCCAGCAGAGCGTGGACGCGCTGTTCGATAACAACCGGTGCAAGCGCCCGGTGCTCGGTTCGTCGAACCGGCCGTTGAAGTCGCTCACCGACATGATCAAGGGCAAGCAGGGCCGGTTCCGCGAGAACCTGCTCGGCAAGCGCGTGGACTACTCCGCGCGCTCCGTCATCGTGGTCGGCCCGGAACTCAAACTGCACCAGTGCGGCCTGCCGAAGAAGATCGCGCTCGAACTGTTCCAGCCGTTCATCATCCGCCGGCTCAAGGAGCTGAATCACGCTGACACCATCAAGTCGGCGAAGAAGATGCTCGAGCGCAAGGACGACGTGGTGTGGGACATCCTCGAAGAGGTGACCAAGAACCACCCGGTGATGCTGAACCGCGCGCCCACGCTGCACCGGATGGGCATTCAGGCGTTCGAGCCGGTGCTCATCGAGGGCAACGCGATCCGCATCCACCCGCTCGTGTGTAAGGGCTTCAACGCCGACTTCGACGGCGACCAGATGGCCGTGCACCTGCCGCTCTCCATCGAGGCGCAGGTGGAAGCGACGGTGCTCATGATGAGCACGAACAACATCTTCAGCCCGGCGAACGGCAACCCGATCATCACGCCGTCGCAAGACATCGTGATGGGGTGCTACTACCTCACCGCCAGCCGCGGCGCGGAAGACGAGGCCGTGGAGGCCGGCGACGGCATGGTGTTCCACAGCCCCGGCGAACTGTTCCGCGCGCACGCCGAGGGCAAACTCGGGATGCACGCGAAGGTGCGCGTGCGGCTGCCGATCGAGAAGAAGGTGATCAGCGAGGTGAAGGACGAGAAGGGCAACGCCCGCGCCGAGGAGCTGCCGCGCAAGCCCAACGGCCTCGTGCGCACCACGGTCGGGCGCGTCATCTTCAACGACATCCTGCACCCCGGCATGGCCTACTACGACCTGCCGCTGTCCAGCAAGCACCTGAGCCGCATCATCGCGGACTGCTACCAAGTGCTCGGCCGGCGCGAGACCATCGCGCTCCTGGACCGCATGAAGGAGACCGGGTTCCGCCACGCCACCCGCAGCGGCCTGAGCTTCGCCGCGTCCGACCTGCGCACCCCCGACAACAAGGAGGGCGTGCTCAAGGACAAGGACAAGGAAGTGGAGAAGGTGCGGAAGAACTTCGACCGCGGGATCATCACCGAGGTCGAACGGTACAACCGCGTGATCGACCTGTGGATGGAGGCACGCGACCTCATCACCAAGAAGATGATGACGGACCTCGCCAACGACCGGCGCAAGGATCAAGTGACCGGGCGCGAGGTGCCGTACCTGAACCCGATCTTCCTGATGGCGCACTCCGGCGCGCGCGGCGGCATCGAGCAGATCCGCCAGCTCGCCGGCATGCGGGGCCTTATGGCGAAGCCCAGCGGGGCCATCATCGAGACGCCCATCAAGTCGAACTTCCGCGAGGGCCTCACGGTGCTGGAGTACTTCTCCAGCACGCACGGCGCGCGGAAGGGCTTGGCCGACACCGCCCTGAAGACCGCGGACTCCGGCTACCTGACGCGCAAGCTCGCCGACGTGGCGCAGAACGTGGTCATCACGATGCACGACTGCGGCACCACGCAGGGCATCAGCAAGGGCATCATGTACAAGGGCGACGAGATCGACCGCTCGCTCGCGGACGCGATCCGCGGGCGCGTCAGCCGCAACTCGATCACCCACCCGACGACCGGCGAAGAGATTCTCGCCGAGAACGAGATGATCACGCCCGCGAAGGCGAAGGAACTGGAGAAGCTCGGCATCGACAAGATCACGGTGCGCAGCCCGATGACGTGCCAGGCGTCGCTGGGCGTGTGTCGGCTGTGCTACGGCATGGACCTCGCCACCGGCGGCATCGTCGAAGACGGCATGGCGGTGGGGATCATCGCCGCACAGAGCATCGGCGAGCCGGGCACGCAGCTCACCATGCGCACGTTCCACATTGGCGGCGTCGCCGGGCGCGCCGCCGCGGTGGAAAGTGAGCACAAGGCGAAGAAGGCCGGCGTGGTGCAGTTCGAGCGCATCAAGGTGGTGGTGAACGACCACGGCCAGAACATCGCGCTCGCGCCGCGCACCGGCGAGATCCTGCTGCTCCGCTCCGCGGGCGGGCCGATCACCGAGCGGTACGCGGTGCCCAACGGGGCCGAGGTGCTCGTCACCGAGGGCCAAGAGGTGCACGCGGGCCAAGTGCTCGTGAAGTGGGACCCGCACTCGGTGCCAGTCATCGCCGAAGAGGGCGGCGTGGTGCAGTACAAGGACATTATCGAAGGGAAGACCGTTCGCAAGGAACTGGACAAGGCCACCGGCGTCGAGCGGCTCACCATCATGGAGCACAAGGGCGACCTGCACCCGCAGATCATCATCAAGGGCGAGAAGGGGCGCGAGGACCGCGTCTACTACATCTCGGAGCGGGCGAACCTGCAGGTGGTGGACAAGCAGAAGGTGATGGCCGGCACGCTCATCGCCAAGACGCCCCGCGAGGTGTCGCAGACGCACGACATCACGGGCGGGCTGCCGCGCGTGACCGAACTGTTCGAGGCGCGCCGCCCGCGCAACCCGGCGGTGATGGCCGAGATCCCCGGCCGCGTCCGCCTCGACCCGACCCGCAAGCGGGGCAAGCGGATCATCGAGATCATCCGCGAAACCGAGGACGGCAAGAGCGAGGGCGAGGTGCGGGCGCACCAGGTGCCCGCCGGGGCGCACCTGCGCGTCCAAACGGGCGAGTACGTGAAGGAAGGCGATCCTTTGGTTCACGGACCTTTGGTGCCGCACGACATCCTGAAGATTCGTGGCGAGCAGGAGGTGCAAGAGTACCTCGTGCGCGAGGTGCAGTCGGTGTACCGCTCGCAGCGGGTGGAGATCGACGACAAGCACATCGAAATCATCGTCGCGCAGATGCTGCGCAAAGTGAAGGTGACACAGACCGGCGACACCGGCCTGCTGCCGGGGGCGGTGATGGACAAGTTCGCGTTCAACGAGATCAACCGGCGCCTCACGGAAGAGTGCGTGAAGGTGATCGATCCGGGCGACACGGCGCTGATCGCGAACAAGGTGTACAGCCGCGAGGCGTTCAACGAGGAAGTGGCGCTGATCGAGAAAGACAAGAAGAAGAAGAAGAAGCCGTCGTTCGTGATCCCGGAGCCGGCGGTGTACGAGGTGCAACTGCTGGGCATCACGAAGGCCGCGGTGCAGTCCGACAGCTTCATCAGCGCCGCGAGCTTCCAAGAAACGACGAAGGTGCTGACGGAAGCGGCGCTGGCGAGCAAGGTGGACTACTTGGTGGGCCTCAAGGAGAACGTGATTCTGGGCCACCTAATCCCGGCCGGGACCGGGTTCAAGACGCACCACGAGGCCGAAGTGAAGATCAACGCGCCGGAACTGATGCCGGTGCCGGTGGAGTAAGGAGTGGCTGGTGTGGGTGGCTGGTGGTTAGTCAAAGCCGAAGCCTAGAATCACTTTGCGCGTCACAGCACGCGCGAACCTTGTGCCCGGTTTTTCACTAACCACCAGCCACTAACCACTAACCACTCTTTTACCCCTCTTTTACCCCTACCCGCCGCCGGCACAGTCGCTAACATACTTTTTCCCGTTCGGCGACCGCCGCACGGCCGAGACAGGTACGGACCACAATGCCGACGATCAACCAGTTGATTAAAGCCCAACGGGTGGTGCAGCGCTCCAAGCCCAAGCACCCGGCCATGCAGGGGTGCCCGCAGAAGCGCGGCGTGTGTACCGTCGTGAAGACGATGACGCCGAAGAAGCCGAACTCGGCGCTCCGCAAGGTGGCCCGGGTGCGGCTCTCCAACGGCATCGAAGTGACCGCGTACATCCCGGGCGAAGGGCACAACCTGCAAGAGCACAGCATCGTGCTCGTGCGCGGCGGCCGCGTCCGCGACCTACCGGGCGTGCGGTACCACATCGTCCGCGGCGTGCTCGACAGCCAAGGCGTGGCCGACCGCAAGCAGGCCCGCTCGAAGTACGGTGCGAAGAAGGAAGGTAAGTAATTCTCGGAAGCTGTTGGCTCTTAGCTGTTGGCCGTTAGCCAGACAGCGACAGCCAACAGTTGTTGCTTACAGCTAACAGCCAACAGCTAAGAGCTTTTTCCAATGGGTTCCAAGACGCGCACGGCCAGCTACACGAAACTCGCTCCGGACACCCGTTACGGGTCGCTCCTGCTGAGCAAGTTCATCAACTGCCTGATGGAAGACGGTAAGAAGTCCGTCGCCACGCGGGTCGTCTACGACGCGCTCGACCAGATCAAGAAACGCATGCCGGACGCGGACCCCATCGCGGTGTTCACCGACGCGCTGAACAACATCAAGCCCACGCTCGAAGTGCGCTCGCGGCGCGTCGGCGGTGCGAACTACCAAGTGCCGATGCAGGTGAAGCCCAAGCGGGCCGAAAGCCTCGCCATCCGCTGGCTGCTCGTCGCCATTCGCGCCAAGAAAGGCCGCGCCACCCACATGAAGCTCGCCGAAGAGTTGATGGCCGCGTACCAGCGCCAAGGTGAGGCGATGGCGAAGCGCGAACAGACCATCAAGATGGCCGAAGCGAACAAGGCGTTCAGCCACTTCGCGTGGTGACGAGAAGTTGTCAGTTCACAGTGGTCAGTGGTCAGTGCCGCGAACCCGGCACCGGTCACTGACCACTTTCCTTTTGTCCGCCGTAAACTGACGACTGACGACTGACGACTGACGACTGAACACTGACAACCACACCGGTGCCGCGATGGCGAAGAGCTCCCACACCGACCTGACCCGCGTGCGGAACATCGGGGTCATCGCGCACATCGACGCGGGCAAGACGACCACCACCGAGCACCTGCTGTACTACGCCGGCGCGAAGCACAAACTCGGCGGCGTGGACGAGGGCACCACCGAGACCGACTACGACCCCGAAGAGCAGGCCCGCGGCATTACGATCTACTCCGCGTGCGTGCCGTTCGAGTGGGCAGACCACCACATCAACCTGATCGACACGCCGGGCCACGTCGATTTCACCGCGGAAGTCGAGCGCTCGCTTCGCGTGCTCGACGGGGCCGTTGTCGTGTTCGACGGGCAGAAGGGCGTGGAGGCGCAGTCCGAAACGGTGTGGCGGCAGGCCAACAAGTACGGCGTGCCGCGAATCGTATTCGTGAACAAGATGGACGTGGTCGGCGCGAACTTCGCGCAAACGCTCGCGTCGGTGAACGCGCGGCTCACGCCGAACCCGGCGGAGCAGGGCCGCCCGGTGCCGATCGTGATCCCCATCGGGAGCGGCGGCGCGGCCGACAGCCGCACGCCGTTTAGCGGCATCATCGACCTGATCGAGATGAAGGCCAAGTTCTTCGACGCGGGCGACTACGGCAAGACGGTGCGCGTCGCGGAGATTCCCGAAGACAACCAACTCGAAGCGCAAGACTACCGCGAGAAGTTGTTCGACGCGCTCACCGCGCACGACGAGAAAGACCTCATCACCACCGCGGTACTCGAGGGCCAAGACCCGGACCCGGCGAAGGTGCGGCAACTCGTGCGCGAACTGTGTCTCGCGCGCAAGATTTACCCCGTGCTGAGCGGGAGCGGGCGCGAGCACATCGGCATTCAGCCGCTTTTGGACGCCGTAACGTACTACCTGCCGAGTCCGCTCGACCGCCCGCCGGTGACGGGCACCGACCCGAAGGGCAAGAAGGAGCAGAAGCGCAAGCCGGACGCGAAAGAGCCGTTCTGCGGCCTCGTGTTCAAGGCGAGCTGGCACCCGAACGGGAACCGGTTCTTCGTGCGCGTCTATTCGGGCGTGATGAAGCCGAACATGCGCGCGTACAACCCCGGCAAGGACACGAAGGAGAACGTGGCGAAACTGTTCCACGTTCACGCGGACCCGGCGCGCGGGCTTGAGGAAGTGGAGACCGGGCCGGCCGGCGACATCGTGTGCGTGGTGGGCCTGAAGGACACCAAAACCGGCGATACGCTGTGCGAGACCGCGCACCCGATTCTCTTGGAAGCGATCAGCTTCGCGGAAGCGGTGGTGAGCCAGTCCATCGAGCCGGAGAGCGGCGGCGACAAGGACAAACTCGGCCTCGCGCTCGAAGTGCTGCAACTCGAAGACCCGACGTTCATCATTCGCGCCGACAAGGACACCGGCCAAACGCTGATGAGCGGCATGGGCACGCTGCACCTCGAAGTGAAGCGGCACCGCTTGGAGCGCGACTTCCGCATCAAGGTGCGCGCGGGTAAGCCCCGCGTGAGCTACCGCGAAATGCTGAAGCAGCCGCGCACCATCGAAATGAAGGTGGAGAAACTCGGCGACAAGCCGGCGTTCGCGGAACTGAAGGTGTCGTTCACGAACTTCAAGAGCGAGAAGCCGGTGGCGGTGTTCAACGCGGTGCCAGCCGAGAACCCGACGCCGGTGGCGTTCCTCGCGGCCGCGGAACGGGCGCTCACCGACGCGCTGCAAACCGGCGAACTCGGCTACCCGATGATGCACGCGCAGGCCCGCATCATCGACGCGAAGTTCGACCCGCAGCTATCGAGCGAAGACGCCTTCCTCGCGGCGGCGATCAAAGCCTACCGCGAAGCCACGAGCGGGAACGTGCAGTTGCTCGAACCGATCATGAAGGTAACGGTGACGACGCCGACCGAGTTCCTCGGCAACGTGATCGGCGACTTGGGCGCGCGGGGCGCGGAAATCTCGGACACCGTCTCGAACGAGAGCGGGATGTCCGAAGTGACCGCGACGGTTCCGCTGGCGAAGCTGTTCACCTACGCGAACGAGGTGCGGAGCCTGAGCCAAGGGCGCGCCGCGGCCGGCATCGAACCGCACAGCTACCAAGCCGCCCCGGACTCGGTGCTGCGCCAGTTGATGGGCGAGTAGCCGGCGCGTACACTCCCGGCGTGCGATTCTGCTGCAGTGAAGCCACAAGGGATTGTGGCGTCACCCCAACAGGGTAGGCTCAAGTTCGTCCGGGTGCATAACCATGTCCAACACGACAGCCCTCCTGCTTCAACAGTTGAATTCTTCGAGCATTGACGAAGTGTTTTGTGCGCTTTTCGATCTCGCCGGTCCCGAGACTGTTGATCAACTCGTACTCGATCGGATACGCGAACTGCTCTCATCCCCAGACAGTAGCATCCGCGGGATGGCACTGACGAAATACGCTACGGCCAAAACGGACACTGACGATCCGTACTTGCTCCGCTATGTGGTTGCGATCCTAACCAATCCCGATTCATCAAGCGACGACTTCCGCTCAGCGTATCTGGCCTTGCTGCGAGTGTGCACGTTCACTCCAAAGTGGCACGGGCTGAGATTCGTTGCCAGCGAGCCGGAAGAAGCCGTTTACGACTTGAACTTCGTCGGTGCAGTTCGGGACTATTTGGAGAACCTGTCCGCTCCGGCGTAGTCATTGGTTTTCCTGTTGCTCCGTTGAATCCGTCTCTCTTCGAGCTACAGAGCCTTCGTTGTTCCGCCAGTTGATGGGCGAATAGCCGGTGCGTACACTCCCGGCGTGACCCATTCGCACCGGGAGTGTCCCTCATGCGCAGCCTGATCGCACTCGTCGCGTTCGCACACCTCACCGTTTCGGCCGACGAACCGAAAGCGCCGGCACCGGACTTCAAACTCACCGCCGAGGCGTTCGCCAAAGAGGCGAAAGAGGCCCGAAACGACGCGAAGGCGTTCGTCGCCAAGTACAAGGGCAAGACGGTCGAGATCAGCGGCACCGTGTCCCGAACGACGATCCCGGATCGCGTGCTGATGTTCACCGGGTACAAGGAGAAAGGTGCGGTCGGGTTGGGCGAGCGCGCCGCGGCGCTCGTGCCGGAGAAGCTCGACGCGCAACTGCGCGCCCTCGCGATCGGTCAGCAGGTCACGGTGCGGGGTACCTTCACCCGCCCGAACGCGGTCGCGGCGCTAGACGACTGCGAGATCGTGAAGACCGGGCCGAGCACCGCACTCTCAACTAACGTGGTCGCGCTCGAAGCGGAGTTCAAGAAGAACCGCGACGCGGCCGAGAAGAAGTACGACAACAAATCGGTGGTCGTGCGGGTGAAGGTGGTGGAGGCGAAGCTCGACAGCAGCAAGGTCCTGTGGACCGTAACCGACCCGACCGCGAAGGGCGCGCCGCAGGTACCCGCGTGGGCCGACCCGCTTCTGGACAAGAAGTTCCAAGAGCAGTTGCAGCAGGTGAAGGCCGGTGACGTGGTGATATTGATGGGCCAAGCGCGCCCGCTGTTCGGCTCGTTCGACCTGTGGGACTGTGTGGTGCTGAAGGAACCGCCGCCCGGCGTGAAGCTGCCGGGCGCGAAGAAGTGACACCCGCGAGCCAGTGCTACTTCTTCAGGCCGACCGCGCGCCCGTCGAGCCGCCACTCGGGCTTCACCGGGACCCCGAGGTGCGCGAGGGCGGTTACTGCAACGTCCACGTTCTGCGTCTGCTCCTTGATCGCGCCCGCAACCACCGACGGGCCGTGCAGGATCAGGAACCCGGTGCGAATCTCCGGCTCCTTTTCCCCCAGCGAGTGCCCGCGGCCCTTCCCGCCGTGGTCGGTGCAGACGATCACCAGCCAGTCCTCGTTCGCGTACGTCTTGCGCCCGCGGACGGCCTTCAGCACCAAGCCGACGTACTCGTCCACCGCTTCGATGCTGTTCGTGTACTTCGGGGCCTTCGGGTGGAACCCGTAGCCGTGGCCGGCCGAATCCGTGTTGCCGAAGTACACGAACGCCGCGTCGAGGTCCGTGTTCGCCAGTCCCTTCGCCGCGGAGTGGGCCACGCACTTGTCGCCGACCTCGTACCCCATCTTGTCGCCGTCGAGAACGAACTCGCACCACGCGCTGCGGTCGAAGACGTGGTCGCGGAACGGTGCCCACGTGACGAACGCGGCGACGCGGGCCGCGGGGCGCGCCTGCTTGTAGCGCGCGAGGAATGTGGGGTAGTCGCTCAGGTTGTGGTTCTTGAACGTGTTGTCGAGCACGCGGTGCTTGTCGGCCCACGCGCCGGTGAGCGCCGCGCTCCACCCGGGGCCGGTCGAGGTGTCCGCGCCGGTCTTCCGGGCGCCGAGCACGTCGCACCGCTCGGACACCGCGCCGCCCGCGGCGAGTTCCTTCAAGTGTTTCGCTTGCGAGTATTGAACGGCGTCGTACCGGCACCCGTCGATGCCGACGAACAGCACCTTCTTCGGCTTGCCGGCCGCGCCCAGCGGCGCGGCGGCGAGCAGGCACGCGACAAGGGCAACGCGCACGGGCGCGCCTCCGAGTTGGGGTGAACGGCTCGCGGGTCCGTTGCGGTGGGGAAGTCCCGCCCTCCGCAACGGACCCGCGGCCGTTGGTTGCGATCCACTTGGGCGCGAACGGGTTACGCCTTCGGCGGGAGCTTCCAGCCGCCCGGCACAGGGGCGCGCGGCACGTCGATCTTCGAATCGATCTTCAGGTCCTTCGGCATCGTGTCCTCGTTCGCGGCCAGCGCCGCGTCCCACGTCAGCGGGCGGCACGCGTAGGCGGCGTTGCGCCCGAGGATCGCGGTGAATGTGGAGTCGGTCACGGCTTTCAGTTCGTTCAGCGGACGGCCGGCGCGGATGCTGTTGAGCATGTCGATGTGCTCTTGCACGTACGCGCTCACGTCGGTGTCTTCGGCGCACGGCTTGCCGTTGATGGTGTACCCGCGGCGCGTGTTGAACGTGCCCTTCGAGCCGACGATCATTTCCGACACGTCGTCTTCGCCCGGGATGTGCCGGCAGTAGCTGGCGAGCCGCACGCCGTTCGCGTACTCGTATTCGATCGCGAAGTGGTCCCAGATGTTGCCGACCACGTTCGGGTCGCCGGCGCGGCGCAGCGCCCGGCCGCCCATGCCCACGGCCTTCACCGGCGGGCCGCCCATCGCCCAGTTGATCACGTCGAGGTTGTGGACGTGCTGTTCGACGATGTGGTCGCCGCACACCCAGAGGAAGTGGTACCAGTTGTTCATCTGGTACTCGGCGTCGCTCACGTTCGCGGCCCGGTCGTAGAACCAGATGCCTTGGCCGTTCCACGAGCACCGGGCCGAGCGGATGTCGCCGATCGCGCCGTCCGCGATCTTTTTCATGGAGTCGATGTAGCCCTGCTGGTGGCGGCGCTGGGTGCCCGCGACGATGGCGATGTTCTTCTTCTTGCTCTCTTCGATGAGGCCGTACACCTTGCGCGCCCCGGTCGCGTCCACGCACACCGGCTTTTCGCAGAACACGTTCTTGCCGGCCTTAATCGCGGCTTCGAGGTGGTACGGGCGGAATCCCGGCGGGGTGGCGAGGATCACATAGTTCACGTCGCTCTTGAGCACCTTCTCGTAGGCGTCCAAGCCGCCGAAGACGGTGTCCGGGGTCAGTTTCACCTGTTTGACGAACGGGCCGTACTCCTTGTGCTTCGGGTCGGCGAACGCCTTAGCCGCGGAATCGGCTTTGCCCTTGAACACGTCCCCGATGGCGACGATCTCGACCTTCGGGTTCGCGCCGTTGATCTTGGCTTCGGCGTTCAGCACGTCCTTCACCGCGCCGCGGCCGCGGCCGCCGCACCCGATAAGGCCGACCTTGATGGTCTCGTTGCCGGCGGCGAACGCGCCCGCGGCGAGGCCGTTCACGGCGGCGACCGCGCCGACGGCGGCCCCGGTCTTCAGGAAGTCTCGACGGTTCGACATGGGAAAGGCTCCAGACAGGGAGAGTGGGGAACGGCACTGTGGCACAGGCTTTCGAGCCTGTGCCCAATCGTGAAGCACAGGCTCGAAAGCCTGTGCCACCAGAAGGCGGTCACTCCGACTTCTTCACGACCTTAGGCTTCAGGTCCTTCAGCTCGGGCTGCTCGGTTTCGGCGAGCACGACGCGGAAGCCCACCATGTCCATGCGGGTGAGCCACCAGATGCTCTGCGGCTCTTGCGGGTCGTGCTTCATCCAACTCTTGTCGGACGCGCGACGGGTCGCGCTGCGGCACTTCTCGGCCTTTTCCGCCCACGAACCGCCGCGGACGACGTGCGACCACTTGTCATCGGTAGGAACCGTAACCGGGCGCAGGCTGAGCGGGTTCTTGGCGAACCGTTCGTACGCCTTCGCGTCGAACTGGTCGAGGGTCCACTCGGACACGTTGCCGTAGAGGTCGTACAGGCCGAACGGGTTGGGCTTACGCGTGCCCACTTTGTGCGTGGTGCCCTTCGGGTGGTCGTCGTCGGGCGAGTTCGTTTTGAACCACGCGTACTCTTCGAGTTTCTCCGGGTCGTCGCCGAAGAAGTACGCGGTGCCGCCCTTGCCGCCGCGGGCCGCGTACTCCCATTCGGCTTCGGTGGGCAGGCGGTAGGCGCGACCGGTCTTCTTGCGCAGCCACTCGCAGTACATCATCGCGGCGTGGTGCGTCATGCAGATGGCCGGGTGCCCCTCGCGCTCGTGGCCGTAGGTGGCATCGACGAACGTGTTCGTGGGCCGCGTGACCGCGTCCGGGCCGAGCTTCTTGGCTTTGGTTTCGTCCGCCTTGGGGTAGGTCTCGTCGAACCAGAACACGTCGTACTCGTCCCATGTGGTTTCGCACTTCGCCATCCAGAAGCCGTCCACTTTCACCTTGTGGCGCGGCCCTTCGTTGGCGTCGCGCCCGGCTTCGGCGTCCGGGCTGCCCATCTCGAACTCGCCGCCGGGCACCCACACCATCTCGAACTTCGCGCCCATGTCCACGCGGCGCGTGAGCGGCGGCTTGGCGTCCGGGTCCAGAACCTCGGTTTTCCAGCCCTTAGAGCTTTCGGTGAAGTTCTTGCGCTCGAGCTTCGCGGGCGCGGGCTGCGCGGGCTTGTCGTCGGCGGGCGCGCCGAGCGCGAGTGCGGCCACGGACCCGAGCAGAACGGCTGGGAGAGTGAAAGTGCGGTGCATGTCTGATAGATTCGCCGAAGTGCGGGCCGAAGTCAACCGGCCGCGCGGGGGGAAAAGCGATGGGCGCGCTAACTGTGGTTCAGGTTATTGCTTTCCTCGGCTTCGCGTTAGTGGTTCGACCTACCCCCCCCGGCCCCCCCTCCCTAAAGGGACGGGGGGAGAGCGCGTCACTTCGTGACGCTTGCGAAGACGC
>JALHNS010000093.1 GCA_022843445.1 Gemmata sp. | reverse complement strand
GGGCGGCGCGCTGATCGTGGCGGCGGTCGCGGTGGCGGTCGCGCTTTCGGGCCGCAAGCCGAAAGACGATGTGGTGAAAGCGGACCCGCCACCGGTCACGAACAAGAACGACAAGAAAGGAAAAGGGGACGAACAGAAGATAGTGGAGCCACTCGCGGGGCCGGACCACCGCGCCGCGGCCCAGTGGATTCTCAAACAAGTTGGCGGGCGAAAGTACACGTTCGTATACGTTGAGCGCCCCGGCGGGGGCGAGCAGCAAGTGGTCAGGTCCGAGGAACTGTCGCCCGGCCCGATCGCGATCACTCGCGTGTGCCTTGGGCACCTGAACGACTTAGACGAGCCGCAGATGGCCGCCGCGCTCGGCGCGCTGGGCGAGTTGAAGGTGCTGGTGTTCAACGGCCCGGCCTGGACCGACGCCCGGCTCGCGGCGGCCCTCACCGCCCTCAAGGTCAAGAAGGTCGCGGACTTGCGCATCCAGAATTTCCCCGAGCGCCTGATCCGCGCCGGCAAGGCGCTCGACGGCTGGAGCGTGGGCGAGTTGCAACTAAACCCGTCGGCTCCGGGCCTGCTCCGCATGGCCGACCTCAAGGGCGTGTCGCTGCTCGATCGGCTTCACCTCGAAGGGACACTGACCGACGACGGCCTCGACGGCATCTCCCAGCGATCGACATGGCCGCGGGCGTTCGGCCTGAGCGGCAACCCGGCCCTGACCGACGCCGGCCTCGGCCACTTCGTCGCCACCGGCCGCGCCGACCGGGCCGCGTCCAAGATGAGCTTCGATCTGCGCAAGACGGGCGTCACCGCCGACGGGGTGGCGGCCCTGGCCCGGCGGTTCCCGGAGGCCACCATCACCTGGGACGGGGGCACCACCTCGCCCCTGACCCGCCGCCGGGCGGCCGCACAGAAGGTGCTCGACGCCGGCGGGGTCATCGTGCGCGCCAGCCCCCCGGTCCCGAAGCCGCTCCAGGCCGCAGCCGACCTGCCCGACGCCGAGGGCATCGTCGAAGTCGCCCTCGCGTCCGGCCCCTACCAGGGCGCGCGGTGGGGGTTCCAGAACGTCCCGAAGATCGGGCCGGTGGCCCGGCCGTTCGGCGACGGCGAGTTGGACTTCCTCCGCGACCTGCCGAGCGACGGTCTGTACCTGCATGGCCAGAAGCTGACCGACGCCGGCGCGGCCGGGCTCCTGCGCGCGCTCGTCAGTCGGCCCCGCGCCGTCGCCATCACCAACTGCGACGCGGGCGACGAGGCGGCCCGGGCCGCGGCCGAGTTCCCTTCCCTCATGCACCTGTGCATGAACGACACCCGGGTGACGGCCGCCGGGCTGAAGCACCTGCCCGGCTCCAACGGCGGGTTCATCTCGCTCTTCTTGGAGAACACGCCGCTCGACGACGCGGCGGTGCCCGAACTCGCCCGCATGCCGCTCCTGAGCGCCCTCGATCTGAAGGGCACGAAGATCACCGACGACGGCATGACGCAACTCCGCGCCGCCCTGCCGTACACGCTCATCCGTGGTCCGAAGGACACCTACCAGCCGGCCCGCAAGCGGCCGGAGTCGCGCGACGCGGCGGCGCAAGAGCTGTTCGCCCGCGGCCTGATCGCGTGGAACGGCGGCAACCCAGTACTCGACCCCAAACCGAAGAACCTCGGCGCTGGCCCGGTGTCGCTCGCGTTGCGCAGCGGTTCGGTGCCTACTCCCGCAACGCCCGCCAGCGGGTGGGATGGGAAAGAGGCGAAACACCCGGTCGAGAAGCCGTTCGACGCCCCGGAGCTGGTCATCCTCTTCGACGCACTGAAAGTGACCCGGGTGTCGCACCTCGAACTGCACGGGCAGCACCTCACCAACGCCGGGGTCGCGGCCCTGTGCGCCATCCCGGCGGTGCGCGAGGTCGAGGAACTGTGGCTGACCGAGTGCGACGCCATCGGCGACCCGATCGTTGAACACCTCGCACGGCTCCCGAAGCTCCGGAGACTGTACCTGAACGGCACGAAGGTGACCGCCGCCGGGGTGGCGAAGCTCGCCGACGCGCACCCGATGCTCGAAAAGCTCCGGCTCCGCGACTGCGACCTCGTCACCGAGGACGTGCTCCCGCACCTAGCGCGGCTCAAGCGGCTGTACGAACTCGACCTGAAGGGGGTCAAGATCAAGGTGACCGTCGCCCGCGACTTGCTCGCGGAGCTGCCGTACACCTCCGTCCGCCTGCCGCACGACAAGACCGCCCGCGAGCCGCGGGCGCGCGGCTTCTACGACCACAAACTGGCGGCGCAACTGGTGATGAACCGCGGCCCGGCCCTGAGCCTCGGCGGGAGCCCGCCCCTCACCGACCCGGCCCTGTTCCCCCCGGCCGCGAGCCAGGTCGTGCTGCGTCTCCGCAACGGCGACCGCTTCGACCCGCACCTCCCGAACAACGGTTGGGAGGAGAAGAAAGACGAGAAGGAGAAGAAGACCAGTGTCGCCCCCGCGTTCGACGACGCCGACCTGATGGCCCTGGTCGGCGACCTGCGGGTCGCGGGCTTCCAGTTCGTCGCCATCAACAAGCAGAAGGTGACCGACGTGGGCGTGTCGGCCCTGGTGCGGCTGCCGGCGATGCGCGAGGCGTTCGGGGCGGAGATCGTCGAGTGCGACGTGGGCGACGCGACCGCCCCGCACCTCGCCGCCTTGCCCAAGCTGACCTACCTGGCCCTGAACCGCACGAAGGTCACGAACGCCGGCGTGAAGGCGCTGCTGCCCCGGGCCGAGACGCTCGAATCCCTGCGGCTCGCGTTCACCGCCGTGGACGACGACGCCGTCGACCTGCTCGTGCAGTTCAAGCGTCTGGAGGCGCTCGATCTGGGCGGCACGAAGGTGACCGAGGCGGGGGCGAAGCGGCTGGCGGCGGCCCTGCCCAAATGTCACATCCGCTACGACGACAACCAGAAGCTCGGCCCTAAGGCGCGGCTGGGCCGGGCCGAGGCGTTCGGCGCGCTGATCGACCGCAAGGCGACGTTCTTTTTGGCCGGCGGCGGGGCCATCGCGGAAGCCCGCTGGCTACCGAACACGGACCGCGCGGTCTCATTCACGGCCGAATCCGGCACCTTCGTGCCAAACCTACGGCCCGCGTCCGGCTGGAACGTCGGGACGACCACCGGAAAAGTGACCGACCCGCTCACCGACGCCGAACTGGAGTGGCTCGCGGCGCTCGAACTGCGGCACCTGTCCACCCTCACCCTTCGCGGGCAGAAGGTGACCGACGCCGGCCTCGTGGCGCTGCTCCGCACGCCCGGCGCGCGGCGGCTCGTTAGCGCCGAGATCGTCGATTGCGCCGCCGGCGACGACACGGCCCGGGTGCTGGCCGAGCTGCCGGACCTGCGCACCGTGTACCTCCAGAACGCCCCGCGGCTCACCGACGCCGGCGCGATCGCCCTCCTTCAGGCCCGGCCCGGGCTCCAGAAGGTGTGGTTCACCGGGTGCGAGGCGCTCACCGACGACATCGAACCGCACCTCGCCAAGCTGTTCGGGCTGTCCGAACTCGACCTGAAGGGCACGAAGGTGAGCGACGCGGCGTGCGAGCGCCTGTCGCGGGCGCTGCCGCACACGCACGTCCGCGGGAACGGCCGCCAGTACGGCCAGAACCTGGCGCGGGGCCAGAACGACGCCGCGCCGAAGGCAGTCGCGCACCTGATCGCCCGCGGCACGACGAAAGCGCTCGGCGGCCCGCTCGACGCGGACAAGGTGCTCACCGATCCCTCGGTCCTGCTGCGGGTCGCATCGGGCCGGTACTTCGAGCCGAGCGGACCGGGCATTTGGGAGAAGCCCGCCGACGGGCCGGTCAAGGAGCCGTTCGGGGACGCCGAGCTGGTGCGGTATCTGTCGGAGCTGAACCGCCCGCCGACGGCCCCGGGGCCGGTTTCGATCACCTACCTCGCGCTGCACAAGCAGAACCTGACCGACGCCGGGGTCGCGGCCCTTGTGGCGCTGCCGCAGCTCCGCGACGCGACCGGGCTGCACGTCACCGAGTGCGACGTCGGCGACGAGGCCGCCCGGCACATCGCCGCGCTGCCCAAGCTCAGAAGCTTATTCCTGAACCGCACGAAGGTGGGCAACGCGGGCGTGAAGCACCTCGTCGCACGAACCGACACGCTGGACAACCTGCGGCTCGCGCACACGGCCGTCACCGACGCGGCGGTCGACGACCTGCTGAAGCTCACGAACCTGAGGGACCTCGATTTGGGCGGCACGAAGGTGACGAAAGAAGGCGCGGAGAAGCTGCACGCGGCGCTGCCGAAGTGCTACATCCGCTGGGGCGACGGCAAAGAGATTTTGCCCGCGAAGAAGTGACGCGCTCACCAGTCCGCGTTCACCAAGCCGTCTTCCGGGTCGCACGCGCGGTACCACGTCTGCGGGGCCACACTCGGCGGCACGCCGCGCACGCTGCCGTCGGCGAGCGCCACTTGCAGCGCGTCGAAGGGCGTGTGCGGCAGGCCCGCGTTGCACTCGCCCGGCCGGTCGGCCCACCGCGGGCGCACTTGGAACGTCGGCTCGGTGCCGGTGAAGGTGTCGGTTCCGAGGAACACGCACCCCGGAGCGGCCACGAACACGTTCGCGAAGTGGCCCCACTGCCACGAGTACCAGTTGTTCGCGTCCGGGTACCCGCGACCGTTGCACTGCGCGTACTTCTCGGCCACCACCACGGTTTGCGTCATGCCGTCCGGGAAGCCGTTCGTGAAGTTCCGCATGCGGCCGTTCCACGACCCTTGCGACCCCCACGGGTTGCGCTGGTTGCGGTTCCCGAACACACGGAAGTTGGTCGCGTAGCTGCCCACGCTCGTGCGCCACGCGGGGTGAATGCCGTCGCCGGGCATGCTCGGATCGCCGGGGTTGCGGTACACCTTCGGCGACGGCAGCGCGCCGCCCGCGAACGCGGTCGCCCCGTGAACCCACGGGTACGCGTAGGTCGGTTCGATGGTGGTGCGCAGCTCGCGCAGTGCGTCCTGTTCGATGTACGGCAGGATGTAGAAGAGCGCCGTGCCGATGGGCTTGCCGGGGCCGCGCGGGCCGAACGCGGACGGGTCGCCCGGGTAGGTGCCGACCTGCGGGGGCAGGTGCCCGTTGGCGTCGTGCGCGCCGTGCAGCGCGAGGCCGATCTGCTTCAAGTTGTTCTGGCTGCTCGCCCGCGCCGCCGCGAGCCGCACCTTCTGAATCGCCGGCAACAGCAGGCCGATCAGAATGGCGATGATGGCGACGACGACGAGCAGTTCGATGAGCGTAAACGCGCTGAGCCGAGACTGCGAACGCAGGGTCGGCGCGCTGAGCCGAGACTGCGAACGCAGGGTCGGCGCGAATGATGTGGGCACGGGCGACCCTCCGATTGTGTTGCGATTATACTTTCGACCCGCGAGCGGTTCCAGATTCGCGCCGGGCACGAGTTCGACGCACCGGCCCCGCGCGCGGTCCACATTCGGCGAGCCGTTACACGCACGGGCTTGCTCCGCGGGCGAAGTTGTGTTGAATTAGGGTGTTCGGTTCTCACGCTCGTTTCGGAGACCCAAGCATGCGCCGTTCGGCACTCGCGGTCGTCGCGCTCGCGGTGGCCGTCACCGGTTGGCACCTGTCCGCACAAGACCCCAAGCCCGTCGATCTCGCGCCGCTGCGCGACGCCGTCGAAAAGGCTCTCAAGCGCGGCGAAAACGTGGACGAAGTGCGCAAGGCGCTCGACGCCTTCGAGAAGGCCGGCGCGAAGCCGAACGCCGGCGCGGTGCCGCGCGAGCTGCAAGCGCTGCGCGACGCGGTCGATGCCGCGGCCCGCAAGGGCGAGAACGTGGAAGCCATCGCGAAGGAACTCGCGGCGGTGGAAACCGCGGTCGCCGGCCGGCCCCTCGAAAAGCCCAAGCCGAAACCCGATCCGTTGCCCGAAGAGCCGCGGCCCAATCCGCGCCCGCCGTTCCCCGGCATTCAGCCGTTCCCGTTCCCGCCGGTTCCGCCGGCCGGCATCGGCGGCATCGGCATCGACCGCGAACAGTTCGACAAAGCCGTTGAGCTTCTGAACCGGGCTAACGAGTTGATGCTGGCGAACCCGAACGACCGCGACGTGCTCGCCAAGGCGCAACTGTTGCGCCGCGAGGCGACGGAAATGATGATGAAGGCCGCCCGCGGCGGCCGGATCGCGCCGAACCCGATTCCGTTTCCGCAACCGTTCCCCGAGCTGGGGCGCGTGCCCGCGATCGACCGCGGGCGGCTCGGCGTGCGCATGGAGCGCGTGCCGGCCATCGCCGCCGACCAACTGGGCCTCGAACCGAACGTCGGCATCGCGATCAACTTCGTCACCCCCGGTTCGCCCGCGGAGAAGGCCGGGCTGAAGGTGAACGACATCATCCTCGAGTTCGCCGGCAAACCGGTGAGCGACAACACCGAAGAGTTCGCCCGCCGCGTGACGGACGTGAAGGCGAACGAGAAGGTCGATCTGGTGGTGCTGCGCAAGGGGAAGAAGGTGGACGTGAAGGGGGTGCAACTGCCGGACGTGCCGCGCCGCGAGGTGCCGCGGCCCGCGCCGTTCGCGTTCCCCGAACTGCCGCAACTGAATCCGCTGCCGATCCCGAACCCGGTCGCGGTGCCGGACGGCTTCGACAGTGTGAGCTACACCAGCACCGGCGATTCGTTCGCTCTGAAAGCGAAGAAGGGCGCTCTCACGTTCGCCCTGTCCGGCGCACTCAACGCGGACGGCACGGCGGTGCTGAAGAAGGCCGTAATCGAAGGCGACGGCGTGATGCACACGAGCGACCAGATCGACAAGTTGCCGGCCGAATTCCAGCGCGACGCGGCGCAACTGCTGAAGACCGTGAAACCCTAGACCGTACACCAAACCCCGTTACCGTTCGATTGCCGTGCAACACGGCCCAAGCGGAGACCGCATCATGTTCCGTGCAACGCTTCTCGCGGTTCTGGTGTACGCGGTCGGGGTCCGCGCCGACGCGCCGAAGGCCGACCTGAGCGACCTGAAAGACGCCGTGCGCGCCGCCGACAAGCGCGGGGCGAACGTGGAGCCGGTGAAGGCCGCGCTCGCGGCGCTGGAAAAGGCGCTGGCGAAGGGCGCGACCGAAACCGCGCCCCCGGAACTGGCCGCGCTGCGCGACGCGGTCGAAGCCGCCGTGAAGAAGGGCGAGAAGGTGGACGGCATTTCGGACGAGCTGAGCGCGGTGGAGAAGGCGCTCACGGGCAAGGCGTTCGAGCGCCCGAAGGGGCCGGAACAGAAGCTCGAACCCGAACCGGAGTTCCCCAACCCGCGGTTCCCGAACCGGCCGTTCGGCGGGCGGCCCGGCGGCATCGTGATTAACGGCGGCGGGCGCGTTGTCATCGGCGGCGGCGCGGGCAACTTCAACTCCACCGCGGTAACCATCTCCGGCGGCAACTTCACCATTCGCGCGAAGCGGGGCGACGTGTTCTTCGTCATCACCGGCACCGCGGACGGCGCGAAGACGAAGATCGAGATCACCGACGGCGACACCAAGACCGACACCGACGACGTGGCGAAGGTGCCCGAGAAGCACAAGGCCGCCGTCGAACAGTTGCTGAAGATGGTGAACCGCAACTGAGACGACTGAACGAGCCGCGAACGCGAGTGAGCGGCTTAACTTGGCCGCTCACTCGCGTTCGCGGCTCGTTCGCACGACGGCGCGGTTCGCAAAATCCCCATATCCGCCCAAACTCGCACGCCCCTCGCAGCCGATACAAACCTCGGATTCCGTCCGGATACCGAGGTCGGCATGGACTTCTCGTTTTCGCGCCGCGGGCTGTTCCAAGGGTCTGCTGCCGCGGCCGGTGCGCTCGCCTCGTCTGCCACGGCCGGACCGCTCCAGCGCGTGCGCGCCGACCGGCACCCCGGGTGGGTGTTCGGCCGCATGACCGGCGCGGCGGCGCTCGCCGAAGCGCTGCTCGCCGAAGGCGTCGGCTGCGTGTACGGCATTCCCGGCGCGCAAGAGAACGAACTCTGGGACACGCTCAAAGAGAAGGGCGTGCCGTACCTGCTCGTGACGCACGAGTTCAGCGCCGCGTGCATGGCCGACGCCTACGCGCGCAGCACCGGCAGGCCCGGCGTGCTGTGCGTGGTGCCGGGGCCGGGCGTCACGAACTCGCTCACCGGGTTGGGCGAAGCGCTGCTCGATTCGTCGCCGGTGGTCGCCATCGTCGGCGACGTGGCGAACGGCGATAAGGCCAAGCCGTTTCAGGTTCACGCGCTGAACCAAGTGGACCTGCTGAAGCCGGTGTGCAAGTGCGTCTACCCGGTGCAGACCGTGGGCCAGATCGCCGCCGCGGTGCGCCAAGCGTTCGTGACGGCGCAAAGTGGAGAGCCCGGGCCGGTCGCGGTGGTGGTGCCGTACAACCTGTTCATCGAAGCGCACGACTACCGCACGCCGCCGCCGGCCGTTCCCGCGCCGCCGTTCGACGACGCGGCGTTCGAGCGCGCGTTGCCGTACTTGGCCGATCAGAAGCACCGCGTCGGCATTTACGCGGGCGCGGGGTGCATGGCGTTCGGCGCGGAGCTCGCGGCGGTCGCGGAGCTACTGCAAGCGCCGGTCGCCACCAGCGTGAGCGGTCGGGGCGTAATCAGCGACGTCCACCCGCTCGCGGTGGGGTGGGGCTTCGGCCCGCACGCTAACGAAGTGGCGGAGAAGGTGTTCGCCGGCGAGAAGAAGCACCCGCTGCGCTCGGGCGTCGATACGCTGCTCGCGATCGGCGTGAAGTTCAGCGAAGTTTCGACCGGGTACTACGGGAACCCGCAGCCGAAGCGCGTCGTTCACGTCGACGCCAACCAGTGCAACCTCGGGCGCATCCTCAAGACCGACGTGTGCGTCCACGCGGACGCGGGCGTGTTCTTGGGCCGCGTGCTCGCGTGCGCGGACAAGCTGCGCCGCGCCGAAGACAAGTGGCTCGTGAACCACATCCGCGAACTCACGGCCGCGCACGCGAAGCAACTCTGTGATATTCCGCAGCCCAAGTGCGGGGTCGATCCGCTGGCGACCGTCGCGGCGCTGCGCAAGGTGTTGCCGGACGACGCGCTCTTGTTTACCGACGTGAGCGTGACCGAGCACCTCGCGGCGGAGCACTTCCGCGTGTGCAAGCCGCGCACGTACTTCAACCCGGTGGACAACCAAGCGATGGGCTGGAGCGTGCCGGCCGCGATCGGCGCGCAGAAGGTCCACCACGGGCGCACGGTCGCTACGCTCACCGGCGACGGCTGCGCGCTGATGAGCGCGCTGGAGCTTTCGACAGCGGCCCGCGAGTGCCTGCCGGTGAAGTTCGTGATTCTGGACGACCGCGCGTACCACTACATGCAGATGCTTCAGCAGCCGGCGTACCTGCGCACCACCGCCACGCACCTCGCGCGCATCGACTACAAGGCGCTGGCGCAAGCGATGGGCGTGGGCTACGCGGAGATCGGCACGCACGCGGAGCTGGAGCCGAAGTTGCGCGGCGCGGTGGCGCACGCCGGCCCGGTGCTGGTGCGCGTGCAGACCGACTACAACGGGCGCGAGGTGCGGTGGGTGAACGCGGTCCGCGAGCGGTACACGAAGGAACTGTCCGCGGCGCAGAAGGCGCGGTTCCTCGCGCGCCTCGGCTCGCGAGCGGTGAAGTTCGACAAGAAGAGCGATTGAGACCGGCGCGCGGCCGCCCGCCGACGGGAGCGACACCCCAAGTGCGCGGCCGACACCAGACGACCCGCACTCACTCCCGCAGTTGGAAGATGTTGAAGTGCGTCGTGCGCGCAACCGGTTCGCGGGCGCGCAGCCACTCCAACCGGGCCTTGTGCGGCGGCGTCGGTGCCGGGTTGTTCGCGAACAGCGCCGCGCTCACCGCCACGTACTTCGTGCGGCACTGCTCCGGCACGTCGTCCGGGCCCTTTAGCGGGATCCAACTCAGGTTCGACCACACGAACGGCGGTTGCACCACGTCCGGGTCGGTGCCGAAGTACCACACGCACAGCGGCTCGCCGGCGTTGTGTTCGGCGTTCCACCGGCGCAGTTCGGGCAGGCCGTGGCCCCAATCGTAGTTGGAATCGTGCAGCAGTTCGCGCCCCGCGTTCGGCCCGCCCCACGCTTGGTTGAAGTAGCTCACGCCGTTCGGCCACACCCACGCCGCGGTGCCCGCGAGCGCGCACAGACACGACGCGACGAACCACCGCGGCACCGCCCGGCGCGCGTTCTCGTTCCACGCCGCGCCGATCGCCGCCGCGGCGCTGATGTACGCGAGGGCCATCAGCGGGAACACGAACCGGATGCCGATCTGCACGCGACAGTTCGGCGTGAACGCGAGCAGAAGCAGCGCGACCGCCGCCGCCGGCAGGAACAGCCGCCGCGGGTGCGCGACGAGTGCCCCGAAGCACAGCGCGACCGAACCGAGCGGCAGTTTCATGCTGAGCGCGACGAAGAAGTAAATCGGGGTGGCCCGCGTGTGCCACTCGCCGAGCAGGTACGTGCCGTGCCCGCGCACGTTGTGGCGAATCTGGAACCACAGCGCTTCGCCGGCGTTCGTGAAAATTTTCAGCTCGCGGCTGATGGGCGTCATCACCTCTTTCAGCCGGCCCTCGGGCAGGCCGTCCGCCCACTTAATGAACGTCGGCTCGGTGCCCCAATCGCACCCGCAGTACCCGAACACGACGACCATTCCGATGAAGCCGATGGCGACGAGGTCTTTGCGAAGTTGATACGTCGCGTGCCACCAGTGTTTCAGTTTGCCGAAGACCCGCGCGCCTTCGGGCGGGGTCAGCACGCCGGCCGCGGCGAGGTTCCACGCGGCGAGTACGAGCATCGCCTGCGGGCCGAAGATCAGCGCCGACGCTTTCGTCAGCACCGCGAGGCCGTACAAGACGCCCGGCACGAGCACACGGCGCTTCCAACCGGCGTCCGGCCGGTAGCAGTAGTGGAAGTGGTAGACGAGTACGAGCATGAGCGCGACGAGCGCGATATCCGTGGTGGCGAGCGCCGCGTGCCCGAGCAAGTTCGGGTCGCACGCGACGAGCGCGACCGCGATGCGCCCGCCCCACGCGCCGCCGAACGCGCGGCCGAGGCGCATCGCGTACACGAGCAGCAGCCACCAGAACGCGAGGTTCGCGGCGCGACACACCGGCAGCACCGCGTGCAGGTCGCGCAGCGGGTCGAACTCCGCGCCGCGCGCGTTCTCCCACACCCACACTGGTAGCGTCTGCACGTCGACGGGCAGCGGCATGGTGCCGGCGCGCATGAGCAGCTTGTTGCTGCCGGTGCGCCAGCTCGTGAGGCCCGCTTTGACGTAGAGCGGTTCGTCGAAGGTCGCACCGAACTGCGCCGCGGCGCTCACGCACCACGCCGACGACGCGACACCGAACGCGAGCAACCAGAGTGCGTCGAGCCAGCGCGCGCGCATACCCGCCTCCTGAAAGAGGCCGCCGAAATAGCGAGGATGGGAAAGGGACGCAACGCGGGTTTGCCGTAGGATAGGCTTCCAGCCTGTCCCGTGTCGCTGTCGCGGAGAGACGGGACAGGCTGGAAGCCTGTCCTACGAATTCACCACAATCCCAGCACGCGGGTCGGGCCGCCGCTCGCGCCCTCCACCTTCGGCGCGCCGACCACCACCGTCGCGCCCGCGGGCGGCAGCTTGCCCGCGTTCGCCACGCACTCCACGCACCACTTGCCCGCCCCCAGCCACAGCTTGTGAACCGGGAAGTCGGTCGCCGCGCCGGTGTCGATCGAGAGCGTATCGACGAGCAAGCCCGCAACGTCGCGCTCGTTCAGCAGGAACTCGGCCGCGGCCTTCGAGAAGCCGGGGAAGTGCAGCGCGCCGCCCGCGTCGGTGCCGAGGAACGCGTTCGCGTCGCCGGCTTTCGCGTCCCAGCCGCTGTTCAGCACCACCGTGCAGCCCTTCGGCATCCGGCCGTGCGCCTTCTCCCACGCGAGCAACTCGTCGGCCGTCACGGCGGCGTCCGCGTCCCGCTTCGCGCGGTCGCGCACGTCGATCACGACGGCCGGTGCGACGAGCGACGCGGCTGGCACCTTCTCGGCGGTCGCGCCGCTCGCGGAGCAGTGCGCCGGGGCGTCCAAGTGCGTGCCGTGGTGTTCGCCGATCTCCCACCGGTTCGAGTAGAACCCGTTCTTCTCGAAGGTGCTCTTGTTGGTGATTTTGATCGGCGCGTTGTTCGGCCAAATGGGGAACAGCGGCGAAAGCGTGTGGGTGAGGTCCAGCACCGTATCGGCCGCGATGCTGCGCTTGGGCGCGGCCGGCGCGGGCGGGTGGCACTCGTCGCCGCTCGCGGCGCGCGCGGCACCGGAACTGCACGACACGCACGCGACGCCCGCGACGACGCCCGCGGCGAAGTGGAGGGCGTCGCGCCGGTTCATCCCGGCGAGGGCGGCAGCGATCACGGACGGCGCGCACATGCGAAGGCTCCTGTTGGGCGCGGCGCATCGTACCGCTACCGGGCCGCGCGCACCACTTCCATTTCGCGCCCCGGTGTGGTTCAATACGCGGTCATGCGGCTCTCCCTCCTCGCACTCGTCGCGGTCACCGGTTGCGGCACCAAGCCGGAACCCCCGCCCCCGCCCGAGCGCGTCGTGCCGCCGATTCAAGAGAAACTGCAGCTCGAGGAACCGGAGCCGCGCGCGCGTGACGCCGCCGGTGTCGAAGCCGCGATCAAGCACGGCGCGACGGTTCACGACGCGGAAGGCGGTTACGAGGTGCGCGTCGAGCGCGGCACGCGCGCCGCGGAGGCGCTCGCCGCGCTCGCGGGCAACCGCGCCGTGGTCGGCCTGAGCATCGAGAGCGGTACGCTCACCGACGCGGACCTGAAACACCTGAGCGGCTGCGCCGCCCTTCAGCGGCTCACGCTCACGAACTGCCCGCAGGTGACGGGTACCGGCTTCGGCGCGCTCGCGGCGTGCAACACGTTGAAGGCGCTCTCCGCGACCGGTTGCGCGCTCACCGACGCCGCGCCCCGCGCGCTGGCCGCGCTCGTCGCACTTGAGGAACTCAACCTCGACGGCGCGCGGTTCACCGACGCCGGGCTGCGCGCGCTGGCGGCGCTGCCCGCGCTCGAAGTGCTCTCGCTCGAAGGTGTGCCGGTGAGCGGCACCGCGTTCGCTGCACCGGGCTGGGGCAAACTGCGCGACTTGAACCTCGCGCGCTCGGCGCTTTCGGACGAAGGCGGTGCGGCCGTACTCGCGCTGCCACTGCTCGCGCGCCTCAGCGCCGATCGCGCGCCGATTACCGACGCCGGGCTGCCGGGTTTGGCCCGCGCGAAAAATCTGGTGGAACTTTCGCTTTCTGCAACGAGAATAACGGACGTGAGTGTCCGCTTAGCGGTGCAGAACGAGAATCTGCGTTCGCTCGATGTGTCGGAAACGCACATCGGCAGCGGGTGGCTCACCGGGCTTGCGGAGCGCCCGCGGTTGCGGAAACTGAGCGTCGCGCGCACGAAATTCGACGACGCGGGCGCGGCGCTCGTGGTGCGGTTCCCGAACCTGTCGCGGTTGGACGCGAGCGGGTGCGAACCGCTGACGGACAAAGGGCTTGCGGCCCTCGGCACGCTGAAGGCGCTCACGGCGGTCGACCTGAGCGATACGGCCGCCGGTGACGCGACCGCCGCGGCACTGGCGAAGTTGCCGCAGTTAACCGACGCGGGGTTCGGGCGGTCCAAGTTAACAGACGCGGGCGCGAAGTTGCTCGCTTCGGCCCCGAAATTGCGCGTGTTGGACGCGCGCGGTACTAAGGTTTCGCGGGAGGGCGCGGAGCGCGCCCGAATGGGCCGCGCCCGGTTGGAGATTCGCACCGACTGACTCGGGAGTTCGTAAGTTAGTGGCGCGCACTCTTGCCGCGACACCCCCTTGCACGTCGCGCGCCGCTCGCGTACCTTCTACTCGCTCGCCCCGGCTCGCATCGGGCGGCGCGTCGTTCGGTTCCGGTTCCACTGTCATTACGATCGAAGGAAGTACGGCATGGGTCTGCAGCGCACTCAACCTCAAGAGAAGTCCGAGTTCCAATTGCGCCCGAGCGAGGTGATCTTCACGCTCATCGGGCTGGCCGTCGTCGTGTGGAATTTCGTGCGGTTCGCGGAACAGCCGGAGTTCTTTAGCTGGTGGGTGCTGCTGCTCGTTCCGCTGGGCTGGCTGGGCGCGGACTTCGTGTCCGGCGTGGTCCACTGGGCCGGCGACACGTGGGGCACCGAGAAGACGCCGGTTCTGGGCTGGCGGTTCGTGCGCCCGTTCCGGTTCCACCACGCCTACCCGCTCGACATGCTGAAGACGAACTTCTGGACCACCAACGGCGACACCGTGCTCGCGGCGATGCCGATGCTGCTGTTCCCGTTCTTCATGCCGCTCGACACCACGTGGGGCTTGGCCCTCGGCGTGACGGTGTGCATCATGGGCATCGGCGGCATGTGGACCAGCCAGTTCCACCTGTGGTCGCACATGAAGGCGCCGCCGCGCCTCGTGCGGTGGGCGCAGAACTGCCGGCTGATCCTGACGCGCCCGCACCACCAGAAGCACCACAAGGTGCCGTTCCAAGCGAACTACTGCATCACCAACGGCTGGTGCAACCCGATCCTCACCGCGATCGGGTTCTTCCCGGCGATGGAGTTCGTCGTGTCGAAGTTGACCGGCCTGAAGCCGCGGCCCGAAACCGAGAACGACCGTATCGCGGCCGAGAACGAGGCCCGCGAGAACGCCGCCGCCGCGGGCGCGGCGTGACCGCAGGGCACATCGGCGAGCGTGCCGGGAGCGGGTCGGCAACCGGCACGCTCACGCGTGCCGCTCGCCTTTCTCCGTTGAGCAGTTGCCGTTTGTTTTTCGTGGCACCGGCCTCTGGCCGGTGTTTTCGGTTGCACCGGCCAGAGGCCCAATGGCACTTACTTTGGCTCGTTGGATTTGTGGCACCGGCCTCTGGCCGGTGCAAATTCAAGGCATTTTGACACCGGCCAGAGGCCGGTGCCACAAGCATAAAGCCACAAAGTAAGTGCCATTGGTGCAATCGGCCCGTTACACGCGCGGTGGGGCCGGTTCCGCCGGGGTCGAATGTGAAGTTTGCGCGAAGGTTGGGGGTGGGTTGGTGCCGCACGGCGGGCGGCGCGAGTAGCCTTTCGATACCCCACCCCACGGTACCGTCGTATGAACTTCTGGGACGCTGTTGGAACGCTCGCCACCGGCCCGATGTTCTTTCTGTTTGTGGCCCTCGCCGTCGCGTTCGCCTTCGAGTTCATCAACGGGTTCCACGACACCGCGAACGCCGTCACCACGGTCATCTACACGCGGTCGCTGCCGGCCACGCCCGCGGTCATCTACTCCGGGTTCTGCAACTTTCTCGGCGTGCTGCTCGGCGGCACCGCGGTCGCGTTCGGCATCGTGAACCTGCTGCCCGTCGATCTGCTCGTGGACGCGCGGAGCGGCGCGGCGCTGGTGATGGTGCTGTCGCTGCTGCTCGCGGGTGTGGCGTGGAACCTCGGCACGTGGTACCTCGGCCTGCCGGTGTCCAGTTCGCACACGCTCATCGGCTCGATTCTGGGCGTGGGCATCGCGAACAGCCTGTGGAACGGCACCGGACTGAGCGGGGTGAACTGGAACGAGTGCAAGAAGGTGGGGCTGGCGCTGCTGTTCTCGCCGATGGTCGGGTTCGTGCTGTCCGCGGTGCTGCTGCTGGTGCTGAAGGCGTTCTTCCGGTCGCCGCGGTTGTACACGCCGCCGCAGGGCGAGGACCGCCCGCCGGCCGCGATCCGCGGGGTGCTGATCGCGACGTGCGGCGGCGTCAGCTTCGCGCACGGCTCGAACGACGGGCAGAAGGGCATGGGCCTCTTGCTGCTCGTGCTGATCGGCTTCATGCCGATCCACTACGCGCTCACCGTGAACAAGCCGGAGAGCGCGCCGGAGGTGCTCAAGGCCGCCGGCGAGACGCGCGCGGCGCTCGCGAAGGCGAACGCGGAGCCGTCCAAGAAACTCGACGAGAGCCTGAAGAGGGTGGAAACCGAGTTGAAGGACGTGGCGAACCTCAACGACCTGCCCCGCGACAAGGACACGCGGTGGGAGGTGCGCCAAGCGGTGATGGCGATCGCCAAGGAACTGAAGGTGGCCGAGGCCGACGAGCAACTGCCCGAAGAAACGCGGGCCGCGCTCACCAAACTGCGCAAAGAGAAATTCCTGCCGACGATCGAATACGTGCCGCTGTGGGTGGTGATCGGCACCGCGCTCGCGCTGGGGGTCGGCACCACCATCGGCTACAAGCGCATCGTGGTGACGGTGGCGGAGAAGATCGGCAAGCAGCACCTGACGTACGCGCAGGGCGCGGCGGCGGAGACGGTGGCCGCGAGCACTATCCTGATTAGCGCCGTGACCGGCTTGCCGGTGAGTACGACGCACGTGCTGAACAGCGGGGTGGCCGGCACGATGGCGGCGAACAAGAGCGGGTTGCAGTGGAAGACGGTGTCGAAGATTCTGACCGCGTGGGTGTTCACGCTGCCGTCGTGCATCCTGCTGGCCGGCCTGCTGTTCTGGATCGGCCGCACGATCACGGGCTAGCGCATCGGCCACGCCGCCGCGAACACGAAGCCCACGGTGCCGGCGACGAGCAGCACCGCGAGTCCCCACGTTTGGAGCCACGATTCGGGGTACAGGAACACGCCGCACTGCGGCCAATCGGCGGCGTGCGGTGCCGGCGCGCCGAGCGCGAGTGCGAGAAGCGAGACGAACCGGGGCATGAACGCGCCTCCGCGGTGCGGGCGGGCGGGACGGGTTCGAGAAGTATGGGCGGTCCGATGGCGCGACAAGCCGCCACCAATGACAGCAATACCGCGGGGAACGGGCTTTCAGGGAATTTATGGTGAATCGCTGGTTGCGTCACTTCTGTTCCGGTGAGTAGCTAATCGCGCCTTCGCCGAACCGCTCTTCGAGGCGCGCTTGCACCGCGGGTGCGAGTCTCGGTCGGCCCCAGTTCGCGCCGTGGAAGATGAGGCCGGTCAGCTTCTTCAGCGCCTTTGACGCGAGCAGCGCTTCAACGTCTGCGTCCGTGACGACGGCGTTGAACACGAGCAGTTCTTCCAGCGCCGTGAGGTGCGGGCACGCGGTGAGCGCCGCGAACGGGGCCTTCCCGCCGACGGTGAGCGAGCGCACCCGCTTGAGCGCGGGCGACGCGAAGAACGCGGCCCAATCGAACTTCGCCGGTTGCTCGGTCCCCATGTTCAGTTCGCGCAGGCGCGGGAACCGTTTCGAGCCGAGTACGGCGAGCAGACCGGCGGCGGTGTACTTGCCCTTGAGCGTCTTCATGGTGCCCGCGACCGTGCAGCCGAAGGTGCGCAACTTCGTGGTGCGCGAGTCGCGTGCGAACGCTTCCAACCCGGCATCAGTTACCTTGACTGCGTCTAACTGAAGCTCGCTGAGATGCGCCATCTGTTCGGACGTGCCGAACAGCCCGAGCGCGGTGTCGTCGGCCTCGTGGTACGAGAACCCCGATACCCACTTGAACGCGGGCGATGCGGCGAACGCCTCGATCTTCTTCGTGCTGCTGTAGAAGTGGAGCAGTTCGACACCGACCGCCGCGAGCGCTTCGGGGATCAGCACTTGGTTCGCTTTCAGCAGAAAGCCGTCAGTATGAACCATCAGGTACGCGAGCAGACCACGCTTCGTGCGCAGCCGTTCGGCTCCAGAACCGAACGTCTTCGGGGTTAGCGGTGTGAGCGGTGCGAACCACGTTGCCGCGTGTTGCTTGTGGAGTTCGTCAGCCTTATCAATCCATTCGTTCCACTTCTTGCTGTTGATTGGGTGCTTCGCGGCTTCGATTTGAAGGCGAATGAACGCAGCCCGCGCGCGGTCGGGCGCGGTGCCGTGCTCGTCGAGCCAATCGGCGAGCGCGAGCCGCGGCGTGTCTTCGTCCGCGTTCGCCGCGATCGCCGCCATCAGCGCCCGCCGGTCGTCCATGACTGTACTCCTGTGCGGAGCGTTACTCCTCGTCGGCTTTCTCCGCTTCCTTCTTCACGTACTCTTTGAACGCGCCCATGTTGTAGCTGATGAACAGGAACGCGTGGTGCAGGGCGATGTACGTTTCGTCTTCGGGGTCGTCGGCGTAGTCCTTGCGCAGCGCGTAGAGCTTCGCGAGCAGTTGGTCCGCGTTCGGCACGGGATCGGTCCTCGGTGGGGAATAGCGCAATTGTACCCGCCTTGACCGGGCGCGGCGCGGGTGATACCCTCCGCCGCCGCGCGGCACCGCGGCGGGAGTGCGCACATGGTCCGCCGGGTCAACCAGACACTGATCGCGTGGTTCCTCCTGTGGGACCTCGTCGTGACCGCGAGCGCGTGGTTCGCGTCGTACGCGGTGCGGTTCCTCAGCGGCGCGTTCAGTTCGCCCCGCGGCGTGCCCGAACCGCGGCTCTATCTCATCGCGCTCCCGTTCGTGCTCTTGTTCGCGGTGCTGGCGTTCCGACTCGCCGGGATGTACGAAGCGCACCGGCTCCGGCGGTTCCGCGAAGAACTCGCGGCGGTCGGGAAGGGCGTCGCGCTGATGGTGCTGATGGTGATGGCGTCCAGCTTCGCGCGCCAAGCGCAGCACGAGTCGCGCACCGCGATGGCCTTCTTCGGTGTGTTCGCGCTCGTCGGCGTGCTGGCGGCCCGGCGCGCCAGTTGGACCGCCATGCGCCGGTTGCGCGCTCGCGGCGTGAACCAGTCGTACGCGCTCGTGGTGGGAACCGGCCGGCTCGCGCGGCGCACCGTGCGCACGCTGCGCGTCGTGAACTGGTCCGGGATTCAACCGCTCGGCTACGTAGAAGACGAAGGGCATCGCGGCGGCGGTGCCGACCTGCCGGTACTCGGCTGCATTGCGGACCTTCCGGCGCTCGTCGAGAAGCACGGCGTCAAGCAGGTGTTCGTCGCGCTGCCGCTGAACCGCTACGCGGACGCGCGGCGGGTGTTCGCGGCGCTGTCGCAAACGGTCGTGGACGTGCAACTCATCGCAGACCTGCCCGCGATGGCCGGGATGACGTTCGCCACCACCGAAATCAACGGCATGACCGTAATCGGCCTGCGCGAGAACCCGCACTACGGCCTCAGCATGGTCGTGAAGCGCGCGATGGACATGGTGCTTTCGACCTTCGCGATCGTAATGCTCGCGCCGCTCATGGGCGCGATCGCGCTTGCCATTAAGCTGACAAGCCCCGGCCCGGTGCTGTACCGGCAAGAGCGGTGCGGGCTGAACGGGCGCTCGTTCATGATGCTGAAGTTCCGCACGATGAGCGCGGACGCGGAGAAGGGCGGCCCGCAGATGACGACCGCGAACGACCCGCGGCGCACGCGCCTCGGCACGTTCCTGCGCAAAACGAACTTGGACGAACTGCCGCAGTTCTTCAACGTGTTCTGGGGCGACATGAGCATCGTGGGCCCGCGCCCGGAGCGCCCGGTGTTCGTGCGCAAGTTCGCGAAGACGATCCCGAACTACAACGCCCGGCACGCGGTGAAGGCCGGCATCACCGGTTGGGCGCAGGTGAACGGCTGGCGCGGCAACTCGTCGCTCCGCAAGCGCATCCAATTCGACCTGTTCTACATCTGCCACTGGAACCCGCTCTTCGACCTCCGAATCATGTTCCTCACCGTGTGGCGAATGGTGTTCTCGAAGCAGAAACACGCGTACTGAGCTCGACTGATGCCGATTGTCGGTCGTTCAGGCGGCGGGCGCGAGCGTGGTGAGTAGCAGTTCGCGGACGGGTTCGGGAAGTTTCTGGAGTGCCGCGCCGTCCCCAGCCTGTGGCAAA
>JALHNS010000092.1 GCA_022843445.1 Gemmata sp. | reverse complement strand
GCGCGGTGCCGGTCGCGCTGGTCGCGCTCGCCGACGAGCTGCGCCCGGACGCGGCCGAGGTGCTGCGCGCGCTCGCGGCGCAGGGCATCGCGTTCAAGGCGATCTCCGGCGACAACCCTCAGACCGTGGCCGCGACCGTTGCGCCGCTCGACCTGCCGCTGTCGCGCGAGCCGGTGGTGAGCGGCAAAGACCTCGAAGCCGCCGCCGACCCGGTCGCGTTCGCGCGGGCGCACTCCGTGTTCGGCCGGGTCGAGCCGCTCCAGAAGGTGCAGATCGTGGACGCGCTGCAAGCGGGCGGCGCGAACGTGGCGATGATCGGCGACGGCGTGAACGACGTGCTGCCCATCAAGAAGGCCGACCTCGGGATCGCGATGGGCGAGGGCACCGCCGCGGCGAAGCAGGTGTCGAGCTTGGTCCTGCAGGAGAACAGCTTCGCGGTGCTGCCGGAGTGCGTGGCGGAGGGCCGGGCGATCGTGCGCAACCTGCGCCGCGCGGCGAAACTGTTTCTCGTGAAGAACGTGTACTCGTGCGTGCTCGTCACCGCGTACGCGGTCGGGTTCGCCGACATGCCCTTTCCCTACCAGCCGCAACAGGTGAGCCTGCTGAACTGGATGGTGATCGGGGTGCCGGCGCTCTTAATCGCGCTGTCGCGCGAGCGCCCCACGCGCGCGAACAAGACCCCCTTCGTGCGCGACGCGGGCGGCTTCGCACTGCGCACCGGGCTGTGCTTCGCCGCGGCCGGGCTGGCGGTGCTAGCGCTGGCAAAGCACGCGTGGGGTATGGACGAAGCCGCACAGCGCACGGCGCTGCTGACGCTGCTCATCGCGCTGGGCGTCACGGTGCTGTGGCGGGTGCTCGGCGGCGACGGCGAGCGCGTGGGCACCGACCGCTGGCTGCGGCTCGCGGCGCTCGCGGTGGTGCCGCTGTACGCGGTGGCGATGTACTGGCCGCTCGCGGCCGACTTCTTCCGGCTCAGCCCCTTGGATGCGGCGGACTGGGCGAAGGTGCTGCTGGTGGCCGCGCCCGCGGCGCTCGCCGCGAGCTGGTTGCAACCGAAATGACCCTCGTGGCACGAACTTTCGAGCCGGTGCCACCGAACGCGAACGGGGAACCCAATCGGGTTCCCCGTCGCGCTCACCGCCGGCTGGCGCTTAGTGGTTCAGCATGAACTCGTTGGTGTTCAGCAGCGCCCAGAACACGTCCTCGTAGAACCCGACGAGCGCGTTGCCGTCGCTGCCGTTCACGCCCGGAACCGGGGTGCCCGCGCCGGTGCCGGGGGTCGGTCCCTTCGGGGCCGGCCCCTTCTTCGGCGGTGCGCCCGTGCCGCCCGTGCTGCCCGTGCTCGGCGCGCCGGTGCCGAGGTTGATCCGGGCCGCGCCCAGCCGCACCTGCTCGATCTTCTGCAGTTCCGCGGGCGTCGGGTGCCGGTTCACGGTCATCAGGAACAGCTCGTCGGTGATGCCCGCGAAGTTGACCGCGGTGCCCTTCGTGTACTTCTTCACCACGTCGAAGATGACCCCCTTCGTGCGGTCCGACTTGATCTGATCGTTCAGCGTCTTGCCGTTCATCATCATCAGCGCTTGGAGGATCGTGCCGTTGAAGTTGGCCTCGTTCCCCTCGTCGTCGCCGAAGTTCTTGACGAGCTGCGAGCTCCACGTGCGCTTCAGCGTCGTGTACGCGTCGTCGGACAGCCGCGTGCGGGCGCGGGTGGCGACGGCGAGCGACTCGAACAGCACGTCCGGCGACATGCCCTTCAGCGGCATGCGTGCGAAGTACGGGTCGAAGTCCACGTCGGTCAGCGCCTTGGTCTTGTCGCCCGCTTTCACCTTGGTGGTGCCGGCCACGTGGCTCAGGTTGTACGCGTCGCTGGTGCAGATCCACTCCAGCAGTTTCTTCGTGTCGTGGTTGTACTTCTTGAACTCGGCGGCGAGGTACTCGAGCAGTTCCGGGTGGACCACCTCGTTGTCGCTCTTGAAGTCGTCGACGGTCGGCTCCTTGTGCAGCCCGCGGCCGAAGAAGTGGCCCCACATGCGGTTCACCGCGGCCTTCTCGAAGTTGTCGTGCTGGAGCACCCACTCGGCGAGCAGTTGGCGGCGCGTCTTGGTGCCCAGCGCGCCGACGCTGTTCAGCGTCTTGGTCGAGCGCTGGTCCTTTTCGGCCTGCGCCACGTCCTTGAGCATGGTGGCGAACACGGCCTTGCGCTGGCCGTCGCGCTGGTCGTAGAACACGGTGCCCTCGCGGTTCCATTCCGGCACGTCGGTCAGTTCGACCGAGTTGCCGACCGGGGCGGCCTTCTTACCCATCGCGGTCTGCTGCCCGCGCTTGTCGGTCTGACGGAAGAACGCGTTCACGCCCCAGAAGTCCCGCTGCTTCCACTCCTTGGCCTGCGGGTGGTCGTGGCACTGCGTACACTGCGTTTGGATGCCGAGGAACAGCTTGGTGACGCGGGAGGTGACCGGCACGTTGTCGAACCGGCCGTCGCGCGCGAAGTTCACGCCCGCGCCCTTCGTTTCGGCCATGATCGGGTCGCCGAGGTGCCGGAAGATGAAGTTCACGGCGCCGTTGTCTTGGCTCTTGCCGCTGGCGGTGATGAGAGCGGTCACGAAGTCGCGGTACGGCACGTTGTTCTCGAACTGCTCCGAGAGCCACTGCTCGAGCTGGTTGCGGTACACGTCGTCCACGCCGCTGCGCGTGATGAGCCACACGCTCCAGATGTCCGCGAAGTTGGCCGCGTAGCCGTACACGTAGTTGATGGGCACCTTCTTCAGGCCTTCGACTTCCGTCACCGGCTTGCCGTTCACCTTCGGGGTGTACGCCTTTTCGTTCAGCAACCGCTGAACCAGCTTCACGCGCTTGTTCGCGGTCTTGTCCGCTTCGAAGTCCTTGATCTCTTCGACGGTGGGAACGCGCCCTTGCAGGTCGATGAACACCCGGCGCATGAACTCGAGGTCGGTGGCCTTCTCGGCGGGCTTGGTGATCCCGGCCGACTCGTAGCCCTTGCGAATCAGTTCGTTGATCTTCGCGGTCTGCGGCGAGACGCCGCCCATCGGCTCTTGGGCCGCGGTTGGGCGGGCGGACGCCCACAGGAAGCCGACCGCGAGGCCGGCGGCGAGCGTGTGGCGGATCATCCGGGAGTCCTCTGAGGTCCGTCGGAGAGAAGGTCGCGCCGCCCCGAACCGCGGCAGCGGCCGGTACGGAATTCTCGTAGTCTAGTTCAGGGCGAACGAGCGGGTCTAGCGTTTTTCGCGCGGCGCGGCGCGCGGCACACCGGTGAGACGCGCGCCGCGGGCGCAAAGTTCCCGAACTCGCGCCCTTCTAGTGGGTGAACCCCCTGAGCGGCCGAACGTTCCGCAGAGGGCACGGAATGCAGTTCGACCTGAAGCGCGTGGCCGAGTACATCCGCCGCGCCGACACCGAGGAGTTGCTCGACCGCGTCACGGTGTACCGCGAGGGCATGGAACCTGCGGCTCTCGATCTGATGGAAGGCGAATTGGACCGGCGCGGCGTCTCGCGGGCGGACATCGCAGAACACGACGCCAAGCGGCGCGCGAGCGCGATCATGCTCTCGGACGGAACTGCATTGCGGTGTAGCTGTTGCAGCCGACCCGCGGTGAAGCACGCGCGCCGCTGGTACCGCGCCTTCGGCCTGCTCCCGGTGTTCCCGAAAGTGTTCGCCTACTGCGAGTTGCACGCGCCGAAGCCCGCGAGCGCGAACCCGAACTCACCGGAGGCGTCCGAATAAGGTCGCCCGTTGCCGCGTCCGGTGCCGCATGTCCGCGCAGAAGAAGCAAGTGCGCAAGGCCTTCCGCGCCGCGGTGTTCGAGCGCGACGGCTACTCCTGCCGCGCGTGCGGGTTCCGGTCGTCGCCGGAGCGCGCCGAGGCCGAACTCGACGCCCACCACATCACCGACCGCAACGAAATGCCCAACGGCGGGTACGTCGCGGAGAACGGCGTCACGCTGTGCGCCGACTGCCAAAAGAATGCCGAGGCGCACCACCGCGGCGACCCGGTGCCGCCGGGTTTCGCGCCGGAAGACCTGTACGGGTTGATCGGTTCGAGCGAAGGTGCAGCCCGCGCCGCGGCCGACAAAGAGTAGCGCTCACTTCGGCGTTTCGCACTGCTTCAAAAACGCCCCGACGCGATCGTTTGAAACGGCCAACCGGCGCACGCGGTCGTCCGGCGACCAAATGCCCTCGTTGAGCGCCGCGAGGTCGATTCTCACTTGCGTAATGTTCAGATTCTCATTGCGCGCATCGACCAGAAACGCCGCGCCGTCTTCGAGTTTGTACGACTGGCCCCCGATCGTCACGCAGCCGGTGCGGGCGTTGCGCGTGCTCACCTCCCACTGCGTTTTGCCCTCGTGCGCCGGGAACTCGCCGTGCGCGCCACTCGCGCCGCTGCTCACGCGCCCGCCACTGGCACCGTCCACGAGCATCACGAAGTATATCCGGTTCTCGTGCGTGAGGTGAACGAGCGTGTAATTGGTGCGCAGGTTGCCCGTTTGGCCGCCGTGGCTGAGTGCGCCACCGCCCCAGCTCCCGAATGTCGAGAAGTCGAGGTTCAGGCAACCCGTCGCCACGAGTGCGACGAAGCCGACGGCGACGGCGCGCGTGCGCATGCGAAAACCCTCCCGATTGCGCGGGAGGGTAGCGTGCGGCCGAATAGACGCAATGCGAAGTTACTTCGCCAGTTCCTTCGCTTGCGCTTCGCTCACTTGCGTGAACGGGACGCCGAGTTGCGCGCTGATCCAGCTTTGCACAGCCGGCGTGAACGGGAACTTCCCGCCCGCGATGAGCGCCTTCATGCGCTTGTCGCGGTTGGCCCGCTCTTTGCGCTTCTTGTGGCCGTTCACGGTGCGCGAGAGCGCGCCGTTGTCGCGGATGCGGTCGTAACGGATCCGCGTCGACATCCGATTCGCCATAACCCCAACCCCAAGTTCGGTGCGGCAACTGCAAGGCAGTTAGTGTAGGAACCGGAACGCGCCGCGGGAAGTACCGAGCCGCTACCCCTTGCGCGCCGCGAGGTACGCGGCGAGTGCGTCCTTCCAGTGGCGCAGCGGCTTCACGCCGAGGGAGTGGAGTTTCGCGTTGGAAAGCACGCTGTAGGCCGGTCGCCGTGCCGCGGCCCCGAACTCGGCGCTGGTGATCGGTGCGAGGTCCGGGTTCAGTCCCGCGAGCCGGAAGATTTCTTGCGCGAACTCGAACCACGTGCAATCGCCACCGCTGGTGACGTGAACCAACCCGTTCGCGCCGCGATCGATGAGCACTTTGGTCGCGTCCGCGAGATCGACGGTGTAGGTCGGCGTGCAGCGCTGGTCGTTTACGACGCGAATCGGTTTCCCTTCGCGCGCGAGTCGGAGCATGGTCTCGACAAAGTTGCCACCTTTTCCGCCGACGCCGTGCGCGCCGTACAACCCGCAGGTGCGGATCACGAGGTTGCGGGCGCTCGCGGCGAGGACGAAGTGTTCGCCGGCGAGTTTGCTCGCACCGTACGCGCTGAGCGGGCCGGGTGCGTCGGTTTCGCTGTACGGTTCGGTTCGCACCGAGTGGCCGAATAGGTAATCGGTGCTGAAGTGAACGAGTTTCGCCCCGGCACTGGCGCACTCGCGGGCAAGGAGCCGCACACCGAGGGCGTTTACGGCAAACGCGATGTCCGGCTCATTTTCGGCGCGATCGACGAAGTTGTACGCGGCGCAGTTGACGAGCACATCGACGGCAGCGCTTGCAACCGCGGGCGCAACGGTTTCGCTTCGTGCGAGGTCGCAATCGGCTCGTCGAAGTGCGAGCGCGCCGAGTTTGGGGAGCAGATCGCGCCCGAGTTGGCCGTCGGCACCCAGAACCTTGATGCGCATGGGCTGCGACCGCGGCGCGCGTGAAGCGAACCCGGTTGTGCGTTTCGGTGTCCAAATCCTCTAGACCAACTTCGGCGCGGGGGCTATAAAGTCAATGTGCTGCTCGCGACGTGTTCGACCAATTACCCGGTAGTGTAACGGTAGCACAAGAGATTTTGGTTCTCTTTGTCTAGGTTCGAATCCTAGCCGGGTAACTCCGAAACCCCCGCAACCACAAGGGTTTGCGGGGGTTTCTTATTTGTCCGAGCATACGAGTGTGTTTTCGAGTCGCAATAGGGTCGCAATTCCCATTGCACTCTTCAGATAACAACTCTTCCCACTTGCTCCCCGACCAATCCGGGTTCGCCGCGAACGAATTACCCGGTAGGGCCACAGACATCGGGGAGGCCGTATGACTGCAATTCAGGCCGCGGTCACGGCAATCGTCGCAGTAGCCGCTCTCGTGATCGCGTGGCGACAGTACCAGACGGCGCGGGCGAAACTGCGGTTGGACCTCTACGACAAGCGCTACCAAGTTTACCTCGCGCTTGTCGAGTTCATCGACGATCTACAGGGCCGAGTAATCCCGGACGCAGAGTACACCGCTCACGTCCGAAAACTGGAGCAGATGCAATTCCTGTTCGACAAGCCGGTCGATCAGTGGGTCCGCGGACTCCTGCGGGACGCGCGGAGCATGAACAACGCTCGCCGAATCAACCAGCGGGCGCAGAACCACAACCCAGAGAACATCCCGAAGGAGGACATCAGCGAGGCCAACCGGACGTACCACCGCTTGACCTCGGAGTTCGACAAGTACCGCGAGGAAGCGGTGGAAATGTTCCTGCCGTACCTCGACTTCCGCAAAAACCTCTAGCGGTCGTCACTCCCTTGGCTGCATCTTCGGCACCAGCGCCCCAGCGAGTTGTTTCGTCACTTCGTCCGTCACCTGCTGCTCGTCCATCGAAACGTAGTGGCGCATAACCGTGTCCACGTTGCACCCGTAGGCGATAGCCGCTTTCCGCGGGTCGATACCCGCGCCCCACGCGGCGGTGAACGCCCGCTTGCGCAGTTGGTGGGAGTTGATCTTCGGTTGGTCCGGGTGCGCTTTCCCGTAGTCGAGGAACAGCGTCTCGATCCAGTGGTACAGCCGCGCCGGAACGAACTCTGGCTTGATGCGGTGCGTCGGGCGTTTCATCCGCGCGACTGCGGCTTTCAACCCCGTCGGATACGACTCCCACAAGTACGTCTTGCCAGCAATTGCCCCCAACCGGTTGGCGAGGGCTTCAGGCAGCACGACGCTGCGGGCTTTCCGCCCTTTGGTCTGGTCGGCCCGGAAGTGCAACCGCCCGTCCCGAAGTTGGGACGATTCTACCGAGCACAGGTCCTTCAGGCGGCACCCCGTCACCGCCTTCGCTTCGAGAAACAGCCGCGGGAGTTGCCACTCACCGAACCGCTCGTCGAGCCACCCGAGGAAGTGCGTGAGGGTGTCGTCATCGATCACCTTCACTTCGATCTTGTCAGTCTTCGGCGGTTCCACCCGTTGCCACGGGTTGCCGGGGCAGATGCCGAGCTTGTCAACGAACCAGTTCTGCCAGAGGGCGGAGAACCCGCGCACCATCGAGAACACCGTGTGTTGGGACGGCAGTTTCTTGCGGCGGGTGTTGGTCGTCGAGAACTCCGTTCTCCACGTCTCGGCCATACCTTCGGAGATGTTCGCCGGGCCGTCTGTTGCGGCGTACATCGTCCGAATGCGACGGATCAGTTTCAAGTAGTACGCAAGCGACTCCGGCCGGAGGCCCGCGGCGGGTGCGGCGCGTTCCAGTTGCGCCACTGTCTCGTCCCAAGTGACCGTCTGGGCGGGTGCGTGCTGGGGAGCGTAGACCTCGTCGATGATTGCGGTGGCGGCTTGCTTGGCTCGCTCCAATCCGGTCTGGTTCGTGTCCCGCTTCCGGCGGGCACCGTCGGGCGCGCGAAAGTAGACCGTGTAGGTGGGTTCGTTCTTCCGCTTGAGGAGTGAGTAGCCGACGAGGCGGCCGTGCGACGTGTGACCGAAGGGAGCGGAACGCGGCATGTGGGTACTCCACGGTGAGGGGCGTCCCTGCCCATGCGACGGAATCTCTTGTGTTGTAGCGCGACCGACGGAATTGCGCAATCCAAGAACGTAAAAGAACTCGGCAGATGCTTGGGCCCGAAGATCAGCGCCGGCGAGTCGTCAGGTACCGGTCCAGCGCCTCACGGGTAAAGAGAAGCCGACCGGGCCGACCGGGCATCGGATGCAACCGGCCGCGTTTGACCAGCGAGTAAATGCCATTGAGCGTCGTCCGCAGGTAGGCTGCCGCCTCCGCGGCGGTCAGATACGGACTGACGATTGGTGTACCGACCACGAACGCCTCCGTAAGTGCCAAGGAAATCAATCCGCACAGATCAAGTTGAGCACGAGTACATGTTCGTGCCGTGCAGCGGAAACCAACCCACAACGCTGCGCGGCTAGCTTGCAGGCCGGCCGGTCTGCAAGCCGGCTGGCAGGCTGACAGGATGCGTGCCGGTTGCTGAACCGTGCCGGCGTGGTGCGTCAGTTGCGAGACGGATCGCTCCGCCGCGCTCGCCCGCGGCGACGGGTGCGCTCTTCGTCGAGCACGCGGAGCGCCGCCTCGACGTGCGCCGCCACGCGGCAGTACGCTTCGTCCGCCGGCGCGGCGACCAACTCGTGCAGCACTTCGCTCAGGCACGCGGCCGTCGCGCCCGCCACGGTCTCGATCAACTCGTCCGGTTCTGGGCACATCGCCGGTTCCTCCCGTGTGAGTGTGTGCGCCCGCATCCGCGAGCGCGTGTTGTTTCAGCACAGCCCGGCGCGCGGGTCGCCGGGCGGCTTGCCCCCGCGGTCGTGCCACTTGCGCCACAACCCGAACACCAGCAAGACCACGGACGCACCGAACAAAATCCAACCCAGCCGCGGATCGATTCGGTCCAAACCCGCCACCCCGCGATCCACTGCCGAACTCAACTCGCGCACCGCGCGCATGTGTTCCTCCCGTTCGGAAATCGCGGGGCGCGTCGGCGCGCCCCGCTTCGCTCGCGACTGCACCCCGCTGGATCTGCACCTGCGTCGCGCGGCCCCACGGCACCAACACGGCGCGCGGTTACCGCCCGTCCCCGCCCGCGTTTTTGTTCTTGCGGTCGGCCTCGCGCAGCGCGCCCAAGATCACGCGGGCCGTGCCGCGCACCAGCGCGTCCTGCTCCGCGTCCAGCAGCCCGTCCGCCAGTTCGTCCAGCAACTTCTGCGCGTACCGCTTCGCGAGCCGCTTTTGCGCGCGATTGGGTTTCCGGCTCATGGTGTTCCTCCGATTAGTTGTCGGAGGGTTCGGGGACGCCCCAGCCGTTCGCGCCGTCGATGAGCGCGGTGAGCGCCGCCGTGAAGTGGTCTTTGAAGCGCTCGAACAATTCGCTGCTGTTGAGCGCCGCGTATTCCGGGAGCATGTTGACGAGATACGCCGCGCTGGCGGCCGCTACGTCTTGGAGCAGGTCCGACGATTCGCACATGGCGCACGGTTCCTTTCGTCGAGTGCGAGCAGTTTGCGGCGCTGTCGTTCGTCGCGCCAGATCGACCACACGAGCCACACGAAGCCCGAACCGATGGGCACGGCGAGCGCGAACAGCACCTTTTGGTGCACGCCCGCGTCCACCAAGGTTCGGGTAAGCGGATCGACCGGGCGTCCGCTCGGGTACCGCCCGTCGATCACCACCGGTTCGGGCATCCACAGGTGTCCCAGTTTCCAGTCCGTGCCCGCCCCCATCACGAACACGCCGAGGCACACCACCAGCACCACGCAGCCCGCACCGGACAGTAGTTTGTTCAGCATGCTGAACTCCGAAGTGGGCGGGCGGCTCGAAGGCCGCCGCGCCCGAAGGGGTTACTCGAAGTCGGCGCACACCACGATCCGTTCGCCGTCGTAGCGGCGCAGGAGCTCGCGGCCCTTCGCGGTGATTTGGCAGGAGAAGTCGTGGTGGCCGGCCTCGGCCAGTTTGCGGGCGTAGTCCGTGAAGTGGAGCACCGGCGAGTGCGTGCGCAGGAACTCGTCGAGTTCGTGTTCCGGGACGGCGTACAGCGTGCACTTCAGCGGGATGTTCGACGCCGGCGGGGACGCGGGGCCGGGGGGCGAACCGCGGCTCGCGCTCCACGCCTTGTACACCTCGTAGCCCAGCGCGGCCGCGATCATCGGGAGATTCCAGAGCATGTGCGTTACCTCCATCGGTGCGCCGCTCCGGCGTCGTGCGTCGGCGGCACAGTGGTTCGGGGCACTCGTTGCGCCCGTTGGGAAGGAAGTGTCCCGGCGTGAGTACATCTCGCGGGGGCGCACTTCCGTTGCTTCGATTTCGGGATTCGTCGCGCGGGCGGATCGCGCACCGTTCACTCGCGGTCCGGTTCGACATCGCGGTCCACGTCGCTGCCCGTCAGTTGCGCGGTGACCAACTGCGGCGTGGGCGAGGCGATGCCACCGGGTTCGTCCCGTGCCTTCTGCGAATCCGGGAACGCCGGCATCACCGCGTCCTGCAAGTCCTTCAGGCCGCCGCGCCACGCGGCGTAAAGTGGTGCGGCACCCGGCGAATCGCTCGCCGCGCGGATCGACGCCAGCGCGCCGCGCATCGCTTCCAGCAGCTTGCTCATCAGCGCCCCTCCTCGTGTTGCCGCAGTACCTCTTGGTCGATCCGCGCGTCCCGCAGCGCTCGCGCCCGCGCGTCGATCTCGTAGCGGTAAGCCGATACGGTGAGCGCTTGCGCGACGGATGCCGAAATGACCCACGCGGCGATCCCGGGCAGCGGGCCGGCCAGCACCAGCCCGACGAACAGCGCCAGCACCGGCACCCGCACGCCTTTCTTCGCCAGTTCGTCACCGGACCCGCGTGTCGTGCCGGTGTACATGGAGTGCGGGTTGCCCCAACGCCGCCGCGCCGACGCACGCTTCGCCCGGTGCAGCGCCAGCACCAGCAGCGTCGCGCCAGTGAGCAACCCGGCCTGTTGACCCGCGGTCGGACCGCCCGACAACCCGACGATTAGGAACTGCGCGACCACGCCGAAGAACATGGGCAGACCCGTGTACCGTTCGCCCAGCGTGCCCAGCCGCGCCGTGAGCGCGCTGAGCGGCGCGGCGACGAGGCCGAGCAAGGCCACGAGCGCCGACACGTTCTGGCGCGCCTCCGCCAGCGGCCCGCGCGGTTCCGAGCCCGGATCGCGATACATGCGTCACCTCCATTTCGCGGTGCGGCCCGCGCGGCGCGCCCCACCGCGGGGCGACTGAACGTCGGGCCGAACTGTCGTGTGCGTTTGAGCCCGCGACGCGGGCTTCTACTACCTGATGCGATTTGGGTCCGTGACCGTTGCAGCGCGGGCGGGAACGGTCGGGGAAACGGGGTCCTACCGGCGCGGCTGCTCGAACGTGCTGACCAACCACGTGCGCCCGTTGGACCACACCCGCCCGCCCTGAAACACCACCGCCTCCACCGCGAACCCCGGCGGCCCGCCCTTCGAAAGCAAACCGAATTTCCACGGCGGGTACTGGGGCCGGTACTGCTCCGAGTACGAGCACGACGCCGCCGGCGTCGCACCCATCAGATCGCCCACGAAGTCGAACTCGTTACCCATCTGCGACGAACCTGAGTACAGCACGTCCCGGTGCTCGCCGAGCAACTTCGAGAACGCCTCGTTCGTGACCGGGCAGGTGTTCTGGCACAGCACTTTGGTTTGCAAGTTGGTGAGCAGCGCCGTCACCTCTTGCTCGGCTTTAGGTGTGCCCCCGAGTTCTTGGACGAGCAGCGGAACGGACTGAGTCATCATCACCGTCACCATGCGCGCCTGCCGCGCCACGCTCTGGGCCATGCAGTCGGCCGACGGGCACACGAAGAACTGCGCCTCGTCCGACCAGATCACGACCGGGCGCGGGTTCGCGCGCACGTCCCGTTGAAGCACGCGCCTCTGTACCAGCAGCTTCCACGCCAGTTGGGTGAATCGCGCTGGTTCGCGGTACCGCAGCACCGGCACGTCCAGCACCACCACCTTGCCCGCGAGCACATCTTCCGGGCTGAGCGTCGTTTCGCCCGCCGCGACCAACCCGGCCATCTCGCCGAACAGGAACCGATCCAAGACGTTGTCCACCATCGTGTAGCCGATACTGCGCGTCTTGTCGGACAGCGCGGCCCATTCCTCCACGAACGCGCCGCACTGCTCCAGCAGCCGCGCGTCCGCGCCGGTGAGCTTGTGATCCACGGCAGCGGCCAAGCACCGACCGGCGAATGAGTTCAGCGCCCACTCGCGCGAAACCGCCTCTTCGGGCGTGTGCGGCAGAGACGCCAACACGCGCCGCACCTCAGCCAACGTCGGCGCGCCCGCGCCCAGCCGCGCGATGGCGATACACCGCCGTGCGATCTTGGCGGCGAGCAACTGCCAGAACTTGTCGTCGCCGCCCGAACCGCTGGACCGGCTCGACAGATCGGCCAGTTGGTCCAGCAGTTGCGCCACCGCGTCGATGCTTCCGCCCGGCATGGATAGGGCGTACTGGAGCACGTCCAGTTTCGCCGGCCCGCCGGGGCCGAACCGGACGAAGTCCGCCGCGCGGCCCGCTTCGCGGCATAGGCGTTCCCACCGTTCGCACTCGTCGGTCTTCGCGCACAGCACCAGAAACCCGGCTCCCGCGTTCAGCAGTGCGCGGGCGATCAGATCACCGGGACCGCTGGTTTTCCCGGCTCCGGTAGCCCCGCAGATCAGCACGCCCTCGCACGCCTGCCCAAGTGTGACGATGTCCGCGTCCGACACCCTGAACAGCGGCCGCGACAAGTCGAACGGATTGACGGGAGCGCGGATCGTTCGTCGCCAGAACAAGCCCATCGGCAACTCCTCGTCGGTGAAGCGCACGCACCGGTGTTGCGCGCGCCGAACGTGATCGTCGTCAGATTCGATCTCGGAAGCCCAGCGACCGTTGAGGATCGCTGGGCGGTCGTGTCGGGAATCGCCCGGCGCATTGGCCTCACTCGCCGCCGAACAATTCCGGCAAGGCGCGGATCGGGCGGTGATCGCGCTGGCCCTTCGCGGCGGCCGCACCGAGCTTCTTGCTCAGCGCACCCACTTCGGGCCACGGCATCCCCGGTGGGAGTTTGAGTTCCACCCCACCCGGCAACTTCACCGTGAGCGGCTTGGCGTTCCGCGGGCGCTTGCCCAGCAGTTCGGCGATTTCCGTTTCGAGGGCTTCGACCGTGAGGTTCCCGCTCGTGACCCGCGCCACGAGATCGGCGCGGACCGCCGGGTCGCTCACGCTCGTCAGGGCGTACGCTGCGCGGAAGGGGATACGCCCGTCGCCCTCACCGATCAGCTCCAGCACTTCGGCCGGGAGTTCGTCGAACACGATGAGCGTCTTGGACACTTTGGCGGGCGTCAGGTGCAGTTGGCGGCACAGTTCGGCGCGGGTCCAGCGGCGCTCGGCCATGACGCGCAGGTAGAACTGGGCGCGCTCGGCCGCGGTGAAGTCGCGCCGCATCTCGTTCGCCATGTGCGTGGCGAGTTCGAGATCCAGCGGACCGGTCGTCGAGTCGAGGATCAGCACCGGCAACTCGACGAGACCCTCAAGCCGCGCCGCTTCGAGCCGCGTACCACCATCGAGCACGCGGTACATGCCATCGGTCGCCGGAACGACGAGCAGCGGTTGCTGCACGCCGCGTTGTTTGATGTCGGGGCGCAGGCGCTGGTCGCGGTACTCGACGTAGGCCGGGTCCGTGCGGTTCCGCTGGTCCGGGTTGGGCATTTGTAGGTGGTGAACCGGAGCGTGGCGGAACTCCGGCTTGCCGCCGGTCGGCGTATTCATCTGCGAAGCCTCCTGTGGAGTGGTCGGGCCGCATAGTGCGACCCGGCGGTGCGGGCGCGGAAACCGGTTCAGTCGTCGTTCGGGTTGCGGCGGTCGGGGCCGCCGTCGTCGAGCCAGCGGGCGAGATCGAGGTCGTAGGGCGGGTCCGCGTCGGGCGGCGGGCGCGTGCCCGCCCCGGCGCTCGTACGGAGCGCTTTCATGGGAACCTCGTGTGCGATTCGAGTTGGGCGATAAGAGCGTGCGAGTTCTGGGTGCTACGGTGTTCCGGTCAGCAGTCGGAGCGCCCAGCAGTTGCTCGTGTGGTCGGTATGAGCGCGGCAGTGTTCCAGCAGCACTGGGTCTGTGCACCCGGCATCCTCGAGCGCGTCCGCCAAAATCGGCATCGCGTCGAACGCGAGCCGCGCGCGGATGCCTTCGGCAATCGATTTCACACAGCCGCCGTTCCAGCGCAGCCAATCTGGATCGATCACCGGCAGAGGCAGCGGTGCCCCCGACGAATCGCGCGGGTTCCGCTCGGCCGCCGCGAGGGCAGGCGCGCGGGCGACTTTCGCGGCCTCGACCTCGCGCCCGAGCACGTCCAACAGCCGCGCGTATCGCCCCGTCGCCGCGAGGAGGAACAGGTACTCGAAGACGCCCGGCACGACGGCCCGCCTCGCGCCCGGGGTCCGGCTCCGGCCGAGCAGGCGCAGGTGACTGAAAGACACGTGCCCCATGTAGTAGCCGTCGGGCCGGAACGCGTGGGGCCACGCCCCCGCCACGGGCACGCCCGACAGTCGGGGGCCGCGGCGGCGCGGGTGCACTTCGGGCAGACCCTCGCCGGGAGCCTCGCGGCCCAACAGTTCGCCGATCCGGGTTGCCTCGCGGGCGTAAAGTGGGCCGTACCCGTCCCACGTGTCCTCGGTCGAACCGTGAACCTCGAGCACGAACTGCTTGACCATCTCGCCCAGCAGGCGATCGGCGAGGAACCGCCGTACCCCCTCCGCATCGGGGTCGTCCGTTTTGATCACCCGGCGGTCGGTCCCGAAGACGATCCGCTCGGCAAAGACGATGTCGAGGCGGGCCCCGTACCCGGTGGTAAGTCGGGTCTCACTGAACCGCTTCCCGCTCGTGGGCCCGATCGTGATGTGCGGCGGGCGCATGCGCTCGTCGCTCCCGAAGTAGCGCTCCCAGTAGGTGGGCCACAACCCGTAGAGCCAGTCGAGGGGGCGGCGATATGCCCCTGCGGCGCGGTGGCGGGCATACGCCTCGTTCGCCCGTTGCTCGGCCGCGTCCGGGTCTGTCGGTTTCGGTTCCGACACCCGGCCTTCGCACGAACCGCTCGCCATTGGCGCGCCTCCGACTTGAGGAAACGGTGCGGGCACCGGTTGCTCGCCCCACAATTGGTGCGCTGGAGCGACCGGTGCCCGCCGTGTTTTGGATTTTTTCCTCACACCCGCGCCGCGTACGTCCAAAGGATGCTGCACGCGCGCGCGAGCAGCCGTTGGACGGCCTGCCGGGTGATCCCGAGCGCATCCGCGATTTGGACCTGCGTGTACTTGGCGAGGAGGAACGCGAGCGCCGCGGTAGCCGCCTCCCCCAACTCCACCTCTGCCGCCGCGACCAGCGCCGGGACGTCGATCGCGCGCGGCAGTTCGGGATCGCGCTCATCCGCACAGACCGCGGTGCTCGTCGGGTCGAGCGCAATTGCGCGCCCGACAACCGTCTTCCGGCGACGCAACACGTAGTGTGCGGCGTTACGAGCTGCGCGCGCCGCGAATGCCGCCGGGTTGTCGGGCAGTTGCGCGGCTTCGAGGCACGCGAGCACCGCGTCCTGCGCCGCGTCCTCGGCGTCGGCGTGTTGGACGATGGAACGCGCGCACCGGTACGCAGCGTCCCGAACCGCCGCGGCGTCGAAGGGAATCGGACACGACTGAGTGGGCTGTGGTGGAAGCGGGGTCGCGACGGGCACGTGAGATTTGACGGCGCGGCGTGCGACGAAGATCGGAGTAGTCATGGGAACCCCTACAGAGCGGGTGGCCACGGCACCTACCGCACTGTGCGGCGGGTTTGAAGCCATTCTGGATGGGGGTCCTCAGCAGAAACATCTCAAGAATGCTGAGACATTCGCGCACCCAATTTGACGTGATCTCATGTGCATTATTTTCGATCATCCGCCAGTTGAGGCAAGCAACAGACGGAGAGCCTCGGCGAGCACCTTCCCTTCGTGTGTGACGACAGGGCCACCGGCGTCTCGGTCGCTGTGTGGGATATAGACGTCTTTGCCCAACAGATGGCCGAGGGCCTCAAGGCGGGCTTGAACCGTTTGCAAGAACGCGCGCGAACACCGCGCAACTTTATTGAGCGACCCTAGTTTCTCGAGCAACTGAAGGGTTTCGACCTGTTCCTTCACTCCCCGACCGTCGAGCCGGCGCGTCAGATCCCACGCAGTTTCGACCGCGTGGCGGTCGATCTCGAACAGCTCGGCGAGGCGCGAGTGCTCGTGATCTGGGGGAACCGGTGGTAGCCGGTACGCGCGACGGAGCAAACAGTCTTCGGTCTCGTCCATCCGCAAACTCATTTGGAGCGACACGCGAGCCACCCGGAAGTCGATCGTTGCCCCGGTTCCCGGAGCCAGTTGCGCCGCGAAGCGAAGACTTTCTCTATCCGAGCCGTTTCGAGCGAGCGTGAAGATCGCACACTTGTTGAGAGCTTGAGCACGAGTAGTCGGAACGTAGGCGCGCGTCCGGGGTACCACGCCGGTCTTGAGGAGCGCGAGATCCCCGCCGCCTGCGGTCAAGCAGCACCACGCTTCCTGCCCCACGAGCGCCGGGAAGGTGCGTCGAACTGCAACAGTGGTGACCACCGCGTCGGCACCGACGCCATCGAAAACAAAACCTTTCAGGGCGATCTCTTCTGCGTGGGTGCCGAGGGTGATCGACTTTACCGCGTCCGGGCTTACGAGCGGTCGAGGAGTCGAACATTTCTGGTCGAAGTTGACCGCTCGGAGTCGCTCGCGAATTGGCCGACGTACCGGCTGCGCGACGCCCCAGAGTACCCCGCTCCCTCCCCTCAGAAACTTCGCGAATTCGCGCTCGTACGCGGCGCGCTGTTGTGCCCAGACGGTTTCCGGACCGAAGCCGAGGGCCGCGGACAGCCAAGCGTGAATGTCCCTCACGTGCTCACGCGCGCGTTCGACGCACCAGACGAACACGCGTTGTGGAAGGGCCGAACCGTAGTCGGGATCGTAGATGTACCCGCTCGAACGGGTCACCAACTCGTCCATCGGTTCGAGTTCGTCCCACATCCACAACGGGTTCAGGATGGCTGGCACGGGATTCCCCTCAGTGAGCGGGAGCGCACTTTCACCCTAACATCGCCCGGACGCGCACACTACTGCAAGAACTGCTTGACAGGGTGTGGCGCTCGGCGCTACAGATCGATGCACAGCAAAGGAACCGATGTGCCCGACGAATCAGTCCCTCAGACCCCTCGGAACTCCGCACGCCGCGCCCCGCGGCCCCTGCACGGCCAACCGAAGGGGGGAGTAACCCGGGGCCAAGCCCAGCCGAATCCGTTTGCGGAATATTCCATTGCGCTGACCAACACCGAAGGCGCACAACGAGTGGTCCTCCTCCGCGAGCGCACGCCCGAGGGGCACCATCGATCCGTCATCGTCTTCCCGTATGAACCGCCGAGCGAGGTACTCGGCGTACTCGCCGCAGCGGGCTTCGCGCGTGCCCCAACCGGGTGTGCGTGGGGGAAGTCGCTCGGGGCGAACCCCGGAGTGGAGTACCGCCGGGTCCAAACTGTTTTTGAAGACATCGGAAACACGCTGCGCGTGTCCAACGGTGTTCCGCCAATCCGCACCACTGATCACAGCCCGGTCTAAGTTTCGAACCGAACCACACCGAGTCGCCCACGCCGTCCAAGGCAGCACGGTGCGTTATGCTTCGGCCCGCGCGGCGCATCGGCCGTGCGGACGACTTCCCGTGTCCGTCGATACTCTCTCGCCCGAGGGTTCACCGTCGCACAAATGAACCCTGAACTGTTCTGCTGTCGCACCGCGAGCACCCCGCTCGTGCGTGTATGCAGTTGCACCGCGCTCGATTCTCGGAATCGAACGTTTTCGGGAACCGCACCCGCGCACCCGACCGCCGACGGGTTTGCGCGGCGGCGCGGTTCCGAAAACTGGTTCTTGAAACCGGCTCCGAATCGTGCTACCCCTTCGGACGAGTTTCGAGAGGTTCCATGACACATCTCCACACGTCCCGGTTGAATTCCCGTCGCGCACGCATCGTGAGCGCGAGTGGGGTCTCGCGTCACCTCCGGTCGGGAGCGCGTTGAAGTGTTGGTCGGTTACGCCCGCGTTTCTACGCGCGACCAGAACCCCGCCCTCCAACTGGACTCGTTGCGCGGGGCTGGGTGCGACCGCGTGTTCGAGGAAACCGGTTCGGGAGCCCGCGCCGACCGACCCCAACTGCGCGCCGCGCTCGACTTCATGCGCGCCGGCGACACGCTCATCGTCTGGAAATTAGACAGACTTGCGCGGAGCACCAAGCAACTGATCGACACTGTTGAAGGGCTGAAGGCGCGCGACATCGGCTTCAGGTGCGTGACCCAAGAGATCGACACCACGACGCCCGGCGGTCGTCTCGTATTCACCCTGTTCTCGGCACTCGCCGAGTTTGAGAATGATGTAATTCGCGAGCGCACTCGCGCCGGACTGGACGCGGCTCGCGCCCGCGGGCGCGTGGGCGGGCGACCGCCCGCACTCTCCGACCGCGATCTGGCGGCGGCCCGCGCGCTGCTCCGCGACCCGGCGCTAACTGTGGACGAAGTGGCCGCTCATCTGAACGTAGCGGTGTCCACGCTGTACCGGCACCTGCCCGGCGGGCGCGGCGCGATCCGCGAGGCCGCGTGAGCGTGCGCGTCGAACTGGAGGCCCGCGATCCGGCCCGCAACGTGTGGCGGCGGTACGCGCTCGCCGCGGCCCCGGACCTGTTCGGGACGTGGATGGTCGAAGTGAATTTCGGGCGCATCGGCGCACCGGGGCGCACGCGCGTGTCGGCGCACCCGGATGAGCCTTCGGCCCGTGCGTTCGCGCGCAAGTGCCTACGCCGCAGGCTGTCGGCCCCGCGCCGCATCGGCACGCCCTACCAAGCCGTCACGCTCTCCGATCCCGACCACTGGCTCGACGAACTCGGCCCGGCCTTCGCCACTGACGCGTGAGGGACGACGAAGCCAACTCGTGATGCGCGAATGTGTCGCGGCGCTTTACACGCGCCGGCGAATGCGCTATCCGGAGCGCGTACCCAACAGCAACCGGAGGAGCGCCATGTCACCACGCAAGAGAAAGGCCGTCGAAGCACACGCCGAATCGCACTCACAACCCGCACCGCACACGAGCGCGGAGCCAACTCACCAAACGGCACCCGAGGCCGCTCAACCGGTCGAAGTTCCCGCGCACGAGAACAGCGGGGCAACGCACGCCCACGGCCCGCACGGTCACGGGCACGGAACCCACGCGCACGCGGTAGCACCCGCGCCGGGAACCGAAGTCACGGGAGCCGCACTGCACGGGCACGCCCCGCACGAAGGGCACGAAGCGCAGCACACCACAGGCGAGGCGCGGAAGACGTGGCAACCGGACCCGTTCCCGCTGATGACCGTCCCGCTGGGCAAGGGGCGCGACGCACCGCGCATGACGCTGCTCCGCAACAACCGCTACCAACAGATGGCGATCCGCTTCGACCAGAAGCCCGCCGAGCACCACCGCACCGCGCTCCACGACGCGGGTTGGCGCTGGCGCGAGGCCGAGGGCGTCTGGACCAAGCAACTGGACCGCGACCGCCGGTCCGCCTCGCAACTCGACGCCGAGCGCCTGTTCGCACAACTCGCCGACGCCATCCGCGCCGAACTCGGACTCGTTGCGCACGCCGGACCCGGTTGAGTCGCAGGCACGAGCCGAAGGCGCGCAAGCCGCCGCACCCTCACCACGCTCCCTCTCTCTGGCTGAACCGGGAAGAACACCAACCGATTCTCTTCCCCGTCGGTCCCGTCGGTCGGTCGCGGGATTTCGGGCGGGCCC
>JALHNS010000091.1 GCA_022843445.1 Gemmata sp. | reverse complement strand
GCCGTAGCCGCCACCGCCGCCGCCGTAGCCGCCGCCACCACCGCCGTAACCGCCACCGCCGCCACGCGGGCGCTCTTCGCGGGGCTTGGCTTCGTTCACCGTCAGTCGGCGGCCTTGGTACTCGGCGCCGTTGAGCGCGGCGACGGCCTCTTCAGCCCCGGCCGACATCTCGACGAACCCGAACCCGCGGCTGCGCCCGGTTTCGCGGTCCATGATGACCTGCGCGCGGGTTACGGTGCCGTACTGCCCGAACAGTTGCTCGAGGTCCGCCTGCGTCGTCTGGAACGGCAGGTTCCCCACATACAGATTCTTGCTGGCCATGTCATCCCTCCCCGGTGCGCGCGTCTTCACCGGCGCGCCCGGGAACTTGCGAAGGCCGGGCGCGCCGCCGCGCCCGGGAAGACCTCATGGGGACAGTCACCGCCGCCGGGTGCGCCGCGCCGTGCGTGTTGAGTTGGTGCGCATGCGCGTGCGTTCCGGCCGTGCGGGCGCACAGCGGGGAGAGCCAGCTTGATGAGCTTGGGAGCGTGCCGGTCAGTAGTGAACTGCTGCAAGACTTCAAAGCCGATCCGCCGAAAACCGAGCCGCGTTCGCGAAGACTTGTCCGAAATCTTCCTCGCCCTCGGGGTCCGCCCCCAAAGGTTGATTTGACTATATCCCCGCGGCGGGAAAAAGATAGCCGAATTTGCGCGAATTCCCGCGCCGCCCGGTAGGGCGTGTGCGGCGCGGGACGGGGGACTTGGGTAGTGCGGCTCAGTTCCCCGCGCCGGCCTTCACGTCGTACACGTACATCACGTTCTGGTCGCGCAGGTACAACTTGCCGTTGGCGATCACCGGGTGCGGCCAGCTCTGCGGGTAGCTCTTCACGTCCCCCGCCGGCAGCTTGAACGACGACACCACCTTCAGTTGCTCCGGCGACGGCTCGGTCAGCACCACCACGCCGTTCTCGTAGCGGAAGTACAACCGCCCGTCGGCGTACAAGGTCGCGGCCGACCGCTGACCGCCCGCGAGCGGCTTCTCAGGCCCCCACTTGATTTCCCCGGTGTTGATGTCCACGCACACCGGTTGCCCTTGGTTCTGCTCGTGCCCGAAGTAGACGTAATCGCCCACCAGCACCATCCCGCCGTGGTGGTTGTTCAGGTCCTTCTTCTGGTGCGTCTTGATCGCCTTCGCGGTGAACTTGGTGCCGTCCTTGGTGATTTCCAGCAGCGCCGAGCCGCCCTTGTCGTAACTGCACGACACCCACACCTTGTTGCCCTTCACCAGCGGAATCGGGATCTGTGCCACGCCCCCGGACGCGCCGAGGCCGTTGTACTGCCACAGCAACTTGCCGGTCGCGGCTTCGACACCCACCACGCCGCCGGAGGTGCCCGTGAGCACCACATACTGCGGCACGTCGTGAATCACGGCCTTCACGGGCGAAGAGTACCCGTACCCGCCGCCGACGCCGAACGGCGTCTTCCAGACCACCGCGCCGGTTGCGGCCTTCAGCGCGACCACGGCCGCGTCCTTGCCGCCCGGGGTGCAAATCACCACGTCGCCGTCCGCGTACACCGATTCGGTGAAAGCCCACGTGGGCACCGAACCGCCGAAGTCCTTCGTGTAGCTCTTCGACCACGCCAGTTTGCCGGTCTTGGCGTCGAGCGCCGCGAGCGTGCCGTTGGCGCTGACCGCGAACACTTTCCCGTTGTGAACCGTGGGCGTACTCGCGGGGCCGTTGGTCTGCTTCGCGAGCTTGCCGGCCGCGTCCGCGATCGGGGTGAACCACTTCTCTGTGCCGTCGCCTTCGGCGAGCGCCCACACGCCGTCTTTCCCGTCGCGGGTGCCGATGCCGAAGATGTGGCCGGCCGCCACCGACGGCGTGCCCCACCCGAGGCCGAGGTTCTTGTAGGTGGCGAGCAACTTGGGCCCGCCTTCCGGCCACTTCTTGAGCAGCCCGGTTTCGGGGGAATTGCCGTCGCGGTTGGGGCCGCGGAACGCGGGCCAGTCGGCTGCGAGCGCGGTAGCGGCCGCCGCAAATGCGGCGGCCAGCAGGAACGAACGAATCATGTGTGCAGCGTCTCCGAGGTGGGGCCGGGCATGTGCGCGGGAGAGAAGGGGCAGTTTAGCGGCCCGTCGCGCACTCGCACACGGCGCGCGAACCGGCCTTTTGCCGGTTCTCACGAATCGAACCCCGCCGAGCCGCGCGCGTTCCGTTTGCTACCGGAAGCGGCCGTGGAAGTGGAACCCGTAGGCCGGCGGGCCGTAGTAGTAGTACGGGGCCGGCCGCACGATCACCGGGCCGGTTTCGTAGATCACCGTCGGCCGCGGTTCGCGTACCACGCGCGCCGGAGCGCCGCGCGCCGCCTGCATCTCCGCGATCACCGGTTGCGAGACGCCCGCGTTCTTCAGCATGTCCAAGTCGGAGCCGGCGAGTTGGAACGTGCTGCGGGTGCTGCGAATCTGGTTGATGATGACCTGATCCGAGTGCCCGGCTTGCGCGAGCGCGATCACATCGGCAATGCCCATGCGGCGCTGCTGTTCGCGCGCCTCTGCCAGCTCGATTTCGCGCTCGCGGGCGTCGCGCTTGTCGGCCTCGTTGCCAATCAGCGCGCCGGTCGCGGTGCCCGCCGCGCCGCCAAGCGCCGCGCCGAGTAAGGGCCGGCCGGTCGCCGCGCCGATGGCTGTGCCCGCGGCCGTCCCCAGCACACCGCCACCAAGCGCGCCGCGCTCGGTAGCATTCATGGACGCGCATCCGGTCGTTACGAACGGCACAATCAGCAAGTACAGCGTTCGCGTGTTCATGGTGGCCCTCGAATCGCGCGCCGTTATGCCCGCGGCGGGCCGCGGGGTCAACGGCGGTTCCCTTCCCGAACGCGGGCGGCCCGCGAACTTGCGTTGACACGACCCCGCGCGCCCCGCACACCATCTATTCGTCCGAACCGCCGCGCCGCCCGGCGCGTCCGGTCTGGTATGGTACAGCGAGCCGCGCAACGAGACCGAACGATGACCGACGACCGGCCGGTGGACAACGCCCCGTACTATTCGCTCGCGCACGCCGGTCTCACGGTGGAAGGGTGGTCGCGCGCCGCGGTGCAGAGCTACTGGCGCGTGCCGGAGTTGAAGATCGGGTTCGACCTCGGCGCGCAGCCGTGGGACTTCATGGGCACCCCTAACTGGTTCGTGTCGCACGCGCACTTGGACCACATCGCCGCGCTCCCGGTGTACGTCGCCCGGCGGCGGATGATGAAGATGGAACCGCCGACGGTGTACGTGCCGGTGGAAGTGCTGGACGACGTGAAGAAGCTGCTGCTGCTGTTCCAGCGCCTCGACCGCGGCCGGCAACTGGCGGACGTGCGCGGCGTCGCGCCCGGCGACGAGATCGAACTGTCGCGCGAGCACGTCGTGACCGTGACGAACACCGTTCACACGGTGCCGAGTCGCGGGTTCGTCGTGTGGGAGCGCCGCAACAAGCTGAAGGACGAGTACGTCGGCTTGGCCGGTCTGCAGATCCGCGACCTGAAACTGAGCGGCGTGGAGATCACGCGCGAGGTGCGGCTGCCGCTGGTCGCGTACACCGGCGACACCGCCCCCGCCGGGCTGGACGCGGAACCGGCCTTCTACGACGCGAAAGTGCTCATCACCGAAATGAGCTTCATTCGCGCGAGCCACCGGCGCGACAAGATTCACAAGTTCGGGCACATGCACTTGGACGACTTCTTGGAGCGCGCGCCGCGGTTCAAGAACGAGCTGATCGTGGCCGCGCACTTCAGCACGCGCTACCACCCGAACGAAGTGCGGAAGGTGCTGGACGCCAAGCTGCCGCCGGAACTGAAGGCGAAACTGAACGTGCTGGTGTGAACCGCTCCGTGGCGAACGGCCGACGTGAGTCGGCCGGTGATTGAGAGCGCGCGAACACCGGCCGGTTCACACCGGCCGTTCGCCCAGATTTCCTCTTGGAGCCTGCGATGAGCGCGCCGAGCCGTTCCGATCTCGCGTCCAAATACATCGACCAGCTCCCGTACCCGCCGTACCCGGTGCAGGAAGAGGCGCTGCTGTCGTGGTTCGGCAGCGATCAGGGCGTGCTCGTGTGCGCGCCCACCGGCACCGGGAAGACGCTCATCGCGCACGCGGCGCTCTTCGAGGCGCTACACACGAACACCGTCGCCTACTACACCACGCCGCTGATCGCGCTGACCGAACAGAAGTTCGCGGAGATGCAAGCCGCCGCGGTGCGGTGGGGATTCAAGGCCGACGACGTGGGGCTGGTGACTGGCAACCGGCGCGTGAACCCGAACGCCCGCGTGCTCATCGTCGTCGCCGAGATTCTGCTGAACCGCCTGCTGCACCAAGACGGCTTCGATTTCTCGCACGTCTCCGCGGTGGTGATGGACGAGTTCCACAGTTTCGCCGACCCCGAACGCGGGATCGTGTGGGAACTGTCGCTGAACATGCTCCCGAAGCACGTGCGCTTGTTGCTGCTCTCCGCGACGGTCGGCAACGCGGTCGAATTCCAGAACTGGCTCGACCGCTGCCACGGGCGGCAGATCGAACTCGTGGAGGGCCGCGAGCGCAAGATTCCGCTGACGTACCGCTGGGTGCCGGACCAGTTCCTGAACGAACTGGTCGTCGATCTGTGCAAAGGCGACGAGGCCGCGCGCAAAACGCCCGCGCTCATCTTCGCGTTCAACCGCGACGAGTGCTGGAGCGTCGCGGAGCAACTGAAGGGCCTGAGCCTGATGAGCGCCGACCAACAGGCGGCGCTCAACAAAGAGTGCGACAAGCTCGAATGGCCGCACGGCGTCGGCCCCAAACTGAAGCAGATGCTCCGGCGCGGCGTCGGCGTCCACCACGCCGGGTTGCTGCCGAAGTACCGGCGCGCGGTGGAACACCTCTTCGAGAAGAAACTGCTCAGCGTCGCGCTCTGCACCGAAACGCTCGCGGCCGGGATCAACCTGCCCGCGCGTTCGGTTGTGCTCACGACACTCGTAAAGGGACCGTTCGGCAAAGAGAAGCTGATCGACCCCAGCACCGCGCACCAGATTTTCGGCCGCGCCGGTCGGCCGCAGTTCGACACGGAAGGCTTCGTCTACGCGTACCCGGACGAAGACGACGTGCGCATCCTGCGCTGGAAGCAGCAGTACGATCAGATTCCCGAGAACACCAAAGACCCCGGCCTGATGAAGGCGAAGAAGGCGCTTCTGAAGAAGAAGCCGAGCCGCAACACGCAGAAGAAGTATTGGACCGATTCGGACTTCGAGAAGCTGCGCACCGCGGCCCCGGCGCGCCTTTACAGCAAAGGCCCGCTCCCGTGGCGGCTGCTCGCGTACCTGCTAAAAGTGTCGCCGGACGTGGAGAAGATTCGCAGCGTGATTCGCAAGCGCCTACTCGACCAGCCGCGCATCGAAGCCGGGATGAAGCAGCTCACGCGCATGCTGCTCACGCTGCACGACAAGGGCTTCGTGAAGCTTGATCCCGCGCCGCCGGAAGGGGCGATGACTTCAAGTGCTTCGGCCGCACCTCCCCCCCCCGGCCCCCCCTCCCTAAAGGGAAGGGGGGAGGCAGACCTATCGGAACTGAGTCGGCTTCTCGAATCCCAGAATCGCGCCGCCAGTTCTGTCTCCCCCCTTCCCTTTAGGGAGGGGGGGCCGGGGGGGGGAGGTGAATCAGCTCTGCCCGTCTACACGCCGCTCACCGCGACGCCCACGCCCGAACTCGACAAGCTCCTCGTGTTCCGTGCGTGCCACCCGCTGTACGGGGCGTACCTGATCGACCTCATGGCGACCGCGAGCCGCGACGAGCGAATTCAGCTTCTCGAAAGCGTGCTCGAACTGCCGCGCCCGTTGCTGAAGTTCGTGCGCGTGCCGTTCGACCTCCCACCCGGGCCGCTGCAAACCGAGAGACTCGACCCGGACCTCATCGCCCGCGGGTTGCTCACCGCGAAGCCGCCGAAGGAAGAGGGCGCTCCTGAAGAAGAAGACGAGTGGGTGCCGTGGGACGAGCGCCCGCCGGTGCTCGCGGAGAAAGCGCGGATGCTCTTCGACGCGAAGTATCCCGAGGTGGGTGACTTCAACACGCAAGCGGTGTGGGCCGCCGGCGACATCCTCAATTACGGCAACTTCAACACCTACGTGACGAGCAAAGACCTCACGAAACAGGAAGGCTTGATCTTCCGGCACCTGCTGCGGCTCATCCTGCTGACGCAAGAGTTCGAGCAACTCACGCCGCCGGGCCTGAGCGCCGAAGATTGGAAGCGCGAACTGAGTGAGATCGCGGAGAAGCTGACGGACATTTGCCGCGCGGTCGATCCGAGCAGCACCGAAGACGCGATCAAGCGCGCGCACGGCGCGGACGTGGTGGAAGGCGAGGAGCACGCGAAGACGCTCATCGCGACGACCCCGGTCGCGCCGCCCGCGGACGAAGCGAGCGACTTCGCCGAAGGCATTTTGGACTGACGCCGCGCCGCAGTTTGGGTACGCTAGTTGCAACCCCGCCGCGGAGAGTCCGCAATGCTCGTTCGTCTCCCTCCGCTCGCTCTCGCTCTGCTCGCGTTGCCAACCGCGCACGGCGAAAACCCGAAGCCGATCGACTTCGCGCGCGACGTGAAGCCCATCTTCGCGGCGCACTGCGTTTCGTGCCACGGTGCGGAGAAGCAGCGCGCCGGGTTGCGCCTCGACCGTCGCGCCGAGGCGCTCAAAGGCGGCGACACTGGCCCGGCGTTCGTTCCGGGCAAGCCCGCCGAAAGCCTCATCTATAAGTTGGTCACGCACGCGGACGCGGACCAGCGCATGCCGCCGAAGAAGCCCGCGCTCGGGGCGGCCGAAGTGAACACGCTGCGCGAGTGGATCGCACAAGGCGCGAAGTGGCCGGACGACGGTTCCGCCGCCGCGAACCCCGCGGACTGGTGGAGTTTCAAGCCCGTCGCGCGCGCCGCGGTGCCCGCCGGCGCGCACCCGGTCGATCACTTCGTGCGCGCGAAGCTCAAAGAAAAGGGACTCGCGCCGTCGCCCGAAGCGGACAAGCGCACGCTGATTCGCCGCCTCTACTTCGACCTCATCGGGCTTCCGCCCACTGCGGAAGAAGTGGAAGCGTTCGAGAAAGACGCGCGCGCGAACGCCTACGAATTGCTTGTGGATAAACTGCTCGCGTCGCCGCAATACGGTGAGCGCTGGGCGCGCCACTGGCTCGATGTGGTTCACTTCGGCGAAACGCACGGCTACGACAAAGACAAGCCGCGGCCGAACGCGTGGCCGTACCGCGACTACGTGATTCGCGCGCTGAACGCCGACAAACCGTACGCGCGGTTCTTGCAGGAACAGATCGCGGGCGACGTGCTCTTTCCGGGCACGGTAGACGGAATCGAAGCGCTCGGCTTCCTCGCCGCCGGGCCGTGGGACTTCATCGGCCACGCGGAAGTGCCCGAATCGAAGATCGACGGCAAGGTCGCGCGGCACCTCGACCGCGACGACTTCGTATCGAACACGATGGGCACGTTCGTCGGCCTCACGGTTCACTGCGCGCAGTGCCACAACCACAAGTTCGACCCGATTTCGCAAGAAGACTACTACAAACTGCAAGCGGTGTTCGCGGCCATCGACCGCACCGACAAGATCTACGACGCGGACCCGAAAACCGCCGCGCGGCGCGCCGAACTTGAGGCCCAGAAGCGCGGCGCAAACGAGCGTATCGCCGCATTGAGCGCAAAGGCGCGCGCGACCGCCGGCGCAGAATTGGCAGCACTGGAAACGCAACTCGCAGAAGCGACCAAACCCGCGAGTGCACCGAAACCGGCCGAGTTCGGCTATCACTCTCTGATCGCACCGACAGCCGACCTAACAAAATGGGTGCAGATCGATCTTCAAGATTCTCAACAAATCGAGCGCGTGTTATTGAAGCCGTGTGACGACGACTTCAATAACATCGGCGCCGGGTTCGGCTTCCCGGTGCGGTTCAAGATCGAAGTGAGTGACGACGCGGGCTTCAAGACAGCAACCGTGATCGCCGACGAAACCGCGACCGACTTCCCAAGACCCGGGATGACCGCATACGCGAGCGCGAAGGGCGCGAAGGGGCGCTACGTTCGCGTGACCGCGACGAAACTCGCCCCGCGACAGAACGACTTCATCTTCGCGCTCGCGGAGCTGGAAGCGCTCGACGCGACCGGCAAGAACCTCGCGCGCGGGAAGCCGGTATCGGCACTCGACAGCATCGAAGCCGGCCCGCGGTGGCGCAAGTCGAACCTGACGGACGGACTCGCCGCGCCCGGCCCGAAGTTGAGCGCGCCGGAACTTGCGAAGCTCACCGAACGCCGCGATTCCTTGATGAACAAGGCACTCGGCGCGACCGGCGCGGCCGATATCGCCGCGGCCCGCAAAGCGGCGAACGACGCGGAGTCGGAGTTGGGCAAGCTCGCGGGCGCACGGCGCACTGCGTACATCGGCGCGGTTCACACCGGCGGCGGGAACTTCGTGGGGACCGGCGGTAAAGGCGGCGAGCCGCGACCGATTCACCTGCTCGCGCGCGGCGACGTGACGAAGCCGCTGACGGAAGTGCAACCGGGCGCGATTACCGCGCTGCCGGGCGTCAAAGGCACCTTCACGCTGCCCGCGACTCACGCCGAAGGCGAGCGCCGCGCGGCGCTCGCGAAGTGGATCACGGACGCGAACCACCCGCTCACGTATCGGGTGATGGCGAACCGCGTCTGGCAGTACCACTTCGGCCGCGGGATCGTCGATACACCGAACGATTTCGGCAAGATGGGCCAACTGCCGACGCACCCAGAACTGCTCGATTATCTCGCTGCGGAGCTGCGCGATCACCAATCCGTGAAGCGCCTCCACAAATTGATTCTCACGAGCGCCACCTACAAGCAGCAATCCACATCAATCGCGGCGAACGCCAAGGTTGATGGCGACAATCGTTGTATGTGGCGGCAGAACCGGCGCAAGCTGGAAGCCGAAGCGGTGCGCGATTCGATTCTCTCCGTCGCCGGGAAGCTCGACCTGACCGCGGGCGGCCCGAGCTTCCAAGACTTCGTGGTGGAGAAACCCGAGCACTCGCCGCACTACCAATACCACTTGTACGACCCGGAAGACGCGAAGGCGCACCGCCGCGCGGTGTACCGGTTCGTTGTGCGCTCGAAGCAGCAGCCGTTCATGGCGGCGCTCGACTGCGCCGACCCTTCGCTCGCGGTGGAGAAGCGCAACGAAACGCAGACGCCGCAGCAGGCGCTCGCGCTCCTGAACAACCGGCTCGCGCTCGCGATGGCGAAGCACTTCGCGGCCCGCGCGGAACAGCTCGGCACAACCGACGCGGAGCGCGTGAGCGCCGCGCTCCGGCTCGCGCTGGGCCGCGCCCCGACGGTCGCGGAGCGCGACGCTCTCACGAAATATGCTCGAGAGCACGGCCTCGCGAACGCCTGCCGCGTGATTCTGAACCTCAACGAATTCGTGTTCGTGGATTAACCCCAGCGGAGAGAAGCCATGAACAGGCGGGAGTTCCTGTTTCACTCCGGCGGCGGGTTGGGCGGCGTTGCGCTGGCGGCGCTCCTCGGCGCGGACTCCGCGCGCGCCGACGGCGGTGTTCACCACAAGCCGAAGGCCAAGCGCGTCGTGCAACTGTTCATGGCCGGTGGCGCGTCCCACGTCGACCTGTTCGATTACAAGCCGGAACTGGTTAAGCGGCACGGCCAAGTGGCGAACTTCGGCGAACACGTCGAGGCGTTCCAGAACGGCCTCGGCCCGTGGCTCAAACCGTTATGGGAGTTTAAAGCCTACGGCAAATCCGGGAAAATGATTAGTGAGACGGTTAGCCCGCTCGGCGATGTGATTGATGAGATGGCGTTCGTACATAATGTTATCGGCAAGACCGGTGTTCACTCTCAAGGAACGTTGCTGCAAACTACCGGGTTCAACCGGCCGGGGTTCCCCGGTATGGGCTGCTGGGTGAGTTACGGTCTCGGCACGCTGAACGCAAACCTGCCCGCGTTCGTCGTCCTCCCGGACCACCGCGGGCTGGCGTCAAACGGAACGAAGAACTGGGACAGTGCGTTCCTGGCGGCGCAGCACCAAGGGGTGGCGATTTACCCCGGTACGAAGACGCCCGTCGAAGACCTGTTCCCGGACGAGCGCGCGAAGTTCGTGACGCCCGCGAGCGACAAAGCCGCTATCGACTTGCTCACGCAACTGAACCGCGAGCACGCGACCGCGCGGCCCGGCGACGCCCGCCTCGAAGCGCGCATCAAGAGCTACGAACTGGCCGCGAACATGCAACTCGCGGCCCCGGAAGCGCTCGACATTTCCAAGGAAACTAAGGAGACTCTCAAGCTGTACGGTCTCGATCACGGCAAGGGTACGTTCGACAAGGACATCAACCCGGTCGAAGAGGCGGACCACTTCGGGCGCAAGTGCCTCGTCGCGCGCCGCCTGCTCGAGCGCGGCGTGCGGTTCGTGCAAATCTGGAGCGGCAACGACAACGGGTTCCCGCGGCGCAACTGGGACTCGCACGAAGACGTGAAGCGCGACCACGGCCCGCTCGCCTACGGCATGGCCCGCGGCGCGGCGGCGCTGATCGCGGACCTGAAGCGCACCGGACTGCTCGAAGATACGATTGTTCTGTGGACGACCGAATTCGGGCGGATGCCGTCGTCGCAGGGCGGGAAGGGCCGCGATCACAACCCGTACTGCTTCACGAACTGGCTCGCGGGCGGCGGCATCAAGGGCGGGGTCACATACGGGCCGAGCGACGACTTCGGCTACAAGCCCGCGGACCGCAAGAACCCGACCGAAGTGTACGACATTCACGCCACGATTCTCTATCTATTGGGAATCAATCACACGAAACTCACCGTTCGCAATAACGGAATCGATCGCCGACTGACCGACGTTCACGGGCACGTTATTAACGACCTCATTCGTTAGGATCAAGAATGCGCATCACGCGAATCGCGGCTTGGCAGGTAGACTTGCCCCTGCACGAGGGCACTTACAAGTGGTCCGGCGGCAAGTCGGTCACGGTGTTCGATAGTACGGTCGTCGCGGTGGAAACGGACGCGGGCGTAACCGGGTTCGGCGAAGTGTGTCCGCTGGGGCCGGCGTACCTGCCGGCGTATGCGGCCGGCGTGCGCGCGGGCCTACTCGAAGTCGCACCCAAGCTCATTGGCGAAGACCCGACGCAACTCGGCAAACTCAACCGGACGATGGACGCGGCGCTCAAGGGGCACCCGTATGTGAAATCGGCGGTCGATGTTGCGTGCTGGGATTTGCTGGGAAAAGTGAGCGACTTGCCGGTGTGCGCGCTGCTCGGCGGGCGGTACGGCGACAGTTTCCACCTGTACCGCGCGATCTCGCAAGAATCGCCCTCCGAGATGGCCGCAAAGGTCGCGGGCTATCGCGCCGAGGGCTACCACCGGTTCCAACTCAAGGTGGGCGGTGACCCGGACACGGACATCGAGCGCATTCGCGCGGTCGCGGCGGTGCTGAAGCCCGGCGACCGGCTCGTCGCGGACGCGAACACCGGTTGGCTGCAACACGAGGCGATTCGCGTGGCGAAAGCGGTGCGCGATATCGACGTGTACATCGAACAGCCGTGCTACACCTACGAGGAGTGCCGCGCGGTGCGGCGGCAAATCACCCAACCGTTCGTGTTGGACGAAGTGATCGACGGCGTGGATATGTTGATGCGCGCGCACGCGGACGGCGCGGCCGACGTGGTGAATCTCAAGATCAGCAAACTCGGCGGCCTCACCAAAGCGAAACAACTGCGCGACCTGTGCGTCTCGCTCGGCATCGGCATGACGCTCGAAGACAGTTGGGGCGGCGACCTCGTCACGGCCGCAATTGCGCACCTCGCGCACAGCACGCCCACCGAGTTCCTGTTCAGCAGCACCGATTTCAACAGCTACGTGACGCGGGACATCGCGGACGGCGCGCCGAAGCGCGCGAACGGGCGGCTCGCGGCCCCGGGCGCGCCCGGGTTGGGGTGCGTGCCGCGGCTCGCGGAGTTCGGCGCGCCCGCGGTGGACGTGAAGTAGCGCTCAGTACAACAGCGCTTGCAGCTTGCGCCGGTACAGGTTGGACGTGTCGCTCTGCGCGCCGATCACCGCGAACACCTTCAGCATCAGCTCGCGCACCGGGCCGCGGCCGAGGGCGCGGTCGTGTTCGGCCGCTTCCAAGAGCGCTTCGAGCGCCGGCTCGTACGCGCCACGGGCCGCGAGCACCTTCCCCTTTTCCAAACAGCTCGCGCCGTCGGTACCCGGCGGCAGCGGGTCGGCGGGGTGCTCGCGCAGCGCGAGCATCGCGCCCAACCGCTCCGCCTCCGGCGCGAAGTCCCCGAACTCGACGCCCGATAGCAGTTCGCGCGCTTCGGCCTCGTTGCCGCGTGCGGCCAGCAGCACGCGCGCCAGCCCGACGCGGGCCGCGGGGTCGGTCGGCTCGGCCACCAGCATCGCGCGGTACGCGGCGCTCGCGGCCTTCGGATCGCGGCCCTCCAACTCGACCGCCGCTTCGAGCGGCGTCGGTTCCGCGGGCGCTTGCGGCGCGGTCGCGTCCGCGAGGAACGCGCGCAACTCGTCTTCGGGCACCACCCCGGTGAACCCGTTCACCACCTTCGCGTCGCGGATGGCGTACACGGCGGGAATGCCGCTCACGTCGAACGCCTGCGCCAGTTCCGGGTTCTCGTCGGTGTTGATCTTCGCCAGCACGAACGCGCCACTCATCTCGACCGCGAGGCGCTCGAGCATCGGTGCGAGGCGCTTGCACGGCCCGCACCACTCGGCCCAAAAGTCGACCACCACGGTGCGCTCGCGCGACCCCGCGACGACGACCGCGTCGAAGTTCTCGGCGGAAACGTTCACCACCCACGGGGAATCGGTCACGGTGCGGCCTCCGGTTGGTGTGTCAGCGTATGGAAACGGCCGCGGGCCGCGAACCCGGAGCGGTTGCCCCGCGGTCGCGGCCCGTCTTCGACGCGCACCCGGTGGATCAGTTGTGCGGGATCTCGACGCGGCACCAGCCGAGGTCGACGAAGGTGGCCTTCGAGGCGTCGTGCTGGAACACTTTCGGGTGCAGCGAGTACACCACGAACCGGCCGTCCTTTTGGTCTTCCACAAGCCCGGCGTGTCGCAACACGCCGAGGTGGTGCGACACGTTCACGATCTCGACGTTCAGTTCGGTCGCCAGTTGCGTCACGTTCATGGACCCGGTGCGGAGCGCTTCGATGATGCGGATGCGGTTCGGCTCCGCGATGGCTTGTAGCATCTTCGCGCACTTCTCCGCTTGCTCTTTGTCTGTCATGTTGAGTAGGTCCGAGAGGGAAGTTCGGCGGCACACGCGAGTACCGCCCCGCACGTTTCGCGCGGAACCGAATAGCCTGTCAGGAGATGTGGAACATCCCACAGACTTATTCGATCATTAGTGTTATAGGCGCGCGGCACACCGGAGACAACAGCCGGCCGCGCGAAATGTGGCGACCCACGCCCGAACTACCCCTTTCGCCCGCACCACGGGGCACCGCACGGCGGGCCGGTGCCGCTGCAGTTCGTTGCGGGGCCGTCGGTCACTTTGCCCTGTGCCGGCAGGCTGATGAGCTGTTCGAGATCGGCACTCTCGCACGTCGGGCACTCGACCGCGGTTGCGGTCGCGCGCGCCGACACCAGCGCCTCAAAGGAGTGCCCGCACTTGCGGCACGTGTATTCGTACAGCGGCACTGCTTCCTCCTACTGCCTGTGAGATGAGAACGGCCGGGATACCGCACGAGCGCTCTCAGCCCGAAAGTGATTTGCGGCGCTTCTTGAGCGCCTCGCTCGCCTTTACCAAGAACTCGCGCTCCTCGGGCGTGAGGCTGTCGAGTCCGGACGCAGACACCTTCTCCAGCACCGCGTTCAGCTTCGCTTCCATTTGCTCGTCGGCGGGTCCGCGGGCGGAACTCGGCGCGGTCGCCGCCGGTGGCGGCGGGGCGCTGGGCACCGCCACGGAAACCGGTTCGCTCGAATCGGGTTCGGGCCGCGGGATCACGCGCAACTTGGGCCGCGCGCGGGGACCGCGCGACCGGCGGAACGGGGCGGCCAGTTCCACCCCGCTCAGGTAGTACAGCGCGCCGAACAGCGCGCCGCCGAGGTGAATCACGAATCCGATGTTCTGCCCCGGGCGCATCCCCGCGGCACCGGCGAGGTCCAGCGCCACGAACAGAGCGACCAAGCCCCACGCCGGCACGGGGATCACGAAGAACAACAGCAACCGCTCGCGCGGGAAGTGGAACGCGAACACCACGAGCGCCGCGCACACCGCCCCGCTCGCGCCCGCTCCGAAGATCGTCGCGTTCACGCCGGCTTCCACCACGAGGTGGTTCGCGGTAGAGGCGAACGTGCCGGCGAGCAGGTAAAAGAGGGCGAATTCGGCGGAGCCGTACCGCTCTTCGAGGCGGCCCCCGGCCCAGTACAGCGCGAGCATGTTGAAGAACAGGTGCCAGACGCCGAGGTGTACGAACAGCGGCGTGACGAGCCGCCACACTTCGCCGCTGGCGACCGCGAAGTAGTCGTAGCTGGCGACCGCCAACAGCGGGATGCCGGGCAGGTGCTGGACGATGAACGCGGCCACCGTGAGGACGATGAGCCACACGACCGCGCCCTGCTCCCCGACGCGGTCGAGGAAGCTGGGGCCTTCGCGGTAGTAGTCGCGGTCCTGAATGCCCATGTGCGTCCCCGCTTGCGGGCGCGCCCGCGGTGTACCCACTACCATACCAGACGCACGCCCGCGCGAAAATAACGCGCGCCGAGTTGCCGCGCTCGCGCACACTTGACAGCGCGCCGCGCGCGGGTAGAAAGAAAGAACTAGTGGCGGCCCTATCGTCTAGTGGCCTAGGACGGAGCCCTCTCAAGGCTCAAACTCGGGTTCGAATCCCGATAGGGTCATTCGCCGCCCGCGCACTTCGAGATGACGTGCGCGGGCGGTTCCGTTGTCACGCGCCCGACGTGATTCGCGGATGGCGCGCGCGCGGCGCGTGCCGTGCGTTGACCGGCGCGAACTCGGCGCGCGAGCCAAAGCGCCCGACTCACCCCCGTGCGCCGCGGGGCTACTTCAGCAGCCATTCGACCACCTTCGCGGGGGCGAGTTTCTCAGGGCTGCGCGTGAGTTTGTTTGCCGCACCGGCCGCTTCGTAGGTCGCGCGGGACGCGCGCCCGGTCTCGGTGCCCTTGTGGTTGTGCACGAGCACTTCGCCCGGTGCGCACAGCGCGAGGAACGCGCCCATCCCGCCGTACTTCACTGCGCCCGGCAGCATCATCGGGTCCACGGTGTCGGTGATCTTGGCGAAGTCGAATTGGTTCAGGTCGGCCGCGGTCTTCGCCACCGCGTCGCCCGCGAGCGCCTTCGCGAGGATCGCGACCGGCCCGAACTCGTCCCACCCGACCAGTGCGAGCGTTTTTGCCTTCAACATGCTGGTGCCGAAGCCGATGTACGTAAGCGCGTCGTGTGCGCGGTTGGCGAGCAGGCTGCGGTTGTAGCCGTAAGTGTATCCTGCGAAGCCCTTGTCCACCGCGAACGGCTTGGCGAACTGCTGTTCCCCGGTGCCGAGCAGGTCCGGGGCGACCACCGCGAACCCGGCGTCGGTGAGCGCCTTGAGCGCGGGAACTTGCTTGCCGTTTTCGAACAGGCTCGCCTTGCCGCGCGGGTGCAACCAGATCGCCGCTTTCGCGCCGGTGAACCTCGGCCCGAACACGCCACACCCCGGCACCGCGTCCTTGTCGGCCGCGCGCCCGATGATCGCGCGGTGCATCGTGAGGCCGTCCACTTTCGATTCGAACGGCCCGCCGCGCACCGCGACCTCTTTCGGGAGCTCGCTGCTCACCATCGCGCGAAGTGCGGTCCCCACCACCTCGCGGTACGCCTTCAGCCCCTCCGCGTCCTTCGGGAGCAGCTTCGCGATTTGCTCGTCGCTCGCTTTGGTCAGCGCCGTGCGGAGTGCCTTCGCGTTCAGCTCGTCTTTCGGGCGCGGGTGCTTGTCGTCGAAGACGCTCAGTTCTTTCACCGGTACCGGCTTGAACGGCGGCTCCTTCACCTCTTCGCCTTTGCCCTGCAGGTGCTTGAGGAACCACCCGTACATCATCTCGCGCGCGTGCACGTTATACTGGTGCCCGTATTCGAGCCACGCGCGCACCGCGATTTTGTCTTTCGCGCCGTACAGGTCGTAGAGTTGCTGCAACTCCGGGTAGCCCTTCGTCATCATCTCCTTCGTCCAGTCGTTCGCGGCGCTCATCGCCTGCGGCTTCGGCCCGAACAGCGCGGCGATTTCCACGTTCCCGGTGCCGACGCGCAACAGCGAGCAGTTCTCGCACACGCACCCGCCCTGCATCCCAGTGCTCACCATGACCGCCGGGAACGCGGCCGACAGCCGATCATCGAGCGCCGCGGTGATGAACGTTTGCGTGCCGCCGCCGCTCGCGCCGGTCATACCGAGGCGCTCCGGGTCCACGTCCGGCAGGCCCGCGAGGAAGTCGAGAGCGCGCAGGCTGTTCCACGTCTGAAGCCCCATCTGGCTCTGCAACCGCAGTTCGGCTTCGGCGTCTTTGAACCCTTCGCGGTGGGGGATCGCGGTGCTGTCGGCGTAGCCCACCATATCGTACTGGAAGACGACGAACCCGAGCTTCGCGAGCGTCGCGGGGAGCGCCTGCATGAAGAACCGGCCGCGATCCGTATCCGGTTCGCCCTTGTCGGCGATGCTCTTCTTGGCCGCGGCTTCGCCGGCGTCGTGGAACCGGCCGTTGGCCCAGTGCCCGTGCGCGAACAGCACGCCCGGCCGCTTCGCGTCACCCCCGACCTTACGGTCGGGGTTCGCTTTGGGACGGTACAGGTTGCCGCACACGTAGTGCCCCGGTGTACTGGCGAAGAACACCTTTTCGATGGTGTACGCGCCCATATCGCACGCGCCGTGAACGGTCGCGTTCAGCGGGGTGCGCTCCGGCAGCGGCCACATGCCGTTCGCTACGAGCAACTGTTCGCGGAGCTGCTTGCGGCGCGCTTCCCACGCCTCTTTCGTCTTCGGCACGACGAACGGGAAGTAGTCGTTCAGCGTCTTGGGCGGGCCGAGGCGCACGTCGGTGGGCTTCTTGCCGTCGGTGAACACGCGCGTGGGGTCGTCGCCGTCGGCGGCGCAGGTGACGTTCGGAAGAGCGAGTGCGGCGGGAAGGGCGAGCGCTTCGCGGCGGGAGATCATCGGCGGCTCCTTGACTGAAGGGGTGCGCCGAAAGTACGCGACGCCGCGCGTGCGGTCAAGAAGCCGCGAGCGGGAACCGCAACCGGAACGTGGTGCCCTTGAGCGGCGCGCTGTCGATTTCGAGTTCGCCGTTGTGGTGTTCGAGCACCATCGCCACGAACGACAGCCCCAAGCCCATCCCGGCGCTGTAGCCCTCGTACAGCGCGTTGTCGCGCTTTGTGGTGAAGTGCGTCTTCAGGCAGTTGCGGCGCACTTCGTCCGTCATGCCGATGCCGTTGTCGCGCACTTCCAGCACGAGCGAACCGGCGTCGCGGCGGGCGGTCACTCGCACCTCGCCGCGCCACGACGCGGCGTCGAGCAACTTCTGCCGGCGCGCGGTCGGGTCCGGCTCGCGCTTGGCGTCGTCGCGCAGTTGGTTGCGCATCTCGAAGGTCGCGTCGCGCGCGTTGAAGATGAGGTTTTCGAGCGCCTGTTGCAGGTGCGAGAGGTCGCCGGTGACGAGCGCCGGCTCCGCGGGCGCGTCGGCAGTCACCGCGATCTTCCACTTCTCGCGGGCCATGCCCGCCCACGTGCGCTCGGCGTCGCGCACCAGCGCGCACACGTCCACGCGCGTCACCTCCGCGCTCGCCGGGTCGCGGCGCACCGTGCGCAAGATTTGCTGCAGCCGCTCCGTGACGGTGCCCAGCGTGGCGCGCACCTCTTCCAGCATCCCCTGCTGTTCGCGGTCGCCGTTCGCGCTCTCCATGCACCGCGCGATCAGGTCGTTGGGGCGCACGAGCAGGTTCTTGATGTTGTGCGCGTAGCTGCCGGCCATAATGCCGATGCTCGCGTAGAGCTGCGACTTCATTTCGAGCGCCTCGCGCTCGGCCTCCGCGGCGCGGTTCTCGAACTTCGCGGCTTCCAGCTCCTGTTCGAGCAGCTTGCGCCCGAGTTCTTCGGTGGCGCGCTCGGCCTCTTGCTGCTTCACGCGCAGTTCGAGCAAACTGCGCTCGGTGAGTTCCCGGGCCACCTGAGCTTCGAGCAACTCGCGCTCGCGGTGCTCGGCGGCGGCGGCGGCGCGCAGCTTCTCCACCTCGCGCGCGCGCTCGCGGCGCAGGAACCGCGCGACGAGCAGCCCGGCGACGAGCGTGGTGGGGACGAGCACCGCGGCGGCGACGGTTTGCCAGAACCGGTACTCGTCTTGCTGCGATTGGGCGCGGTTGAACGAGTGCAGTTGGTACACGCACCGCACGGTCGCGGGCGCGCCGGGCCGGCCGAGCGCGACGGCGTATTCGAGCGTGCGCAGCTGCGCCTTCGCCGCGCCACCGGGCCGCGGCTTCGGCGACACCCACGCGACCGGCCCCGGCGCGCCGGGCACCTCCACCTCGAGCGCGTACACGTTCGGGAACAGCGGCAACTGCCCCGAGTACATGCGCGTCGGTTCCACGAGCGCGCGCAGGTGCTCCTCGATCTCCGCGCGCTTCGACGTGACGCGATCGAGGTGATCGATACCCGGGTCCGTGTCGCCCAGCAGGTCCGCGTAGTCGCGGGTCAGTTCGGAGAGCGTTTTGCGGAACACGCGCGCGTTGTCGAGCCACTCCCGCACGTCCGCGCGGTCCGACTCTTCGTTCCACGTGGCGCGCGCGTACAGGAGCCACACGAGCAGCCCGACGAGCACGGCCCAAAGTACCGCGAGCGGCGCGATGCGCTGCGCGTACCGCCACACCGACGGCGCGGCGGCGGGTTCGGCAGAAGGGGACGGGCCACTCATTCGCCGGCCCTCCCGTCGATGGGCCGGATCGTTTGAACGACGGGCCGCGCGTGCCGGCGCGCCCACTCGCCGTTCGCGCGGGTCCAAACCTCGATCGCGGCGTCGGCCGCCGTGACCGCGCCCTCGACGCGCGGCGTGGGCCGCACTACGACGACGTGCTCGCCGGAGCCGCGCGCGCGGTTCCCGCTCGCGTCGAACAGCCCGAGCGCGCGCAGGTTGCGCGCGAACTCGGCCGCACCGGGCACGGTCGCGCCGCCGTCCGGGAACGCGCCCCGCGCCAGCGCCCGCGCCATGCCGGTGAACAGGTGAACGTCTTCCACCGTGCTCTTCACCGCGCCCGGCCGCGGCGGTTGCAGTTCGTACCCTTTGGGCGGCACCGCGTCGCCGGCGTCGTCCCAGTCGAACGGGTCGGCGTGCGTGAACAGCACCAGCGGAATCGGCAGCGCGCGCACCGGCCACGCGAACTCGCCGTCGCGGAAGAGCGTGTTCACCGAAATGCCGTCGCCCGTCACCGCGACGAGCCGCGTCGCGCTCCCGCGGGCCTGAGCCAGCGCGCTCAACACGCGGCGCGCCGGGGCGGGCACCGTCGGCACCACAATCAGCGTGCGCTCGCCGCGCCGCGGCAGGTTGGACACGATGTGATCCACCACCTGCGCTTCGTAGGGGTTGGGCCGCGCGAACCGCCCGGTGCTGAACGGAATGAGGTCCGATTCCACCGCGAGCCGCGGGCGGCCGGGCGTCGCGCCCTGCTCGGCGATTACGTCGCGGAACCGCTGCGACAGGTCCAGCGAGTACGGGTCGTCCTTCCACGCGAGCGCGTAGGCTTGCAGGCCGGGCGCTTCGGCCAGTTGGTTCGGGAACGCGGGCACGCCGGGCGGCGGCGCGCGCAGTTCGG
>JALHNS010000090.1 GCA_022843445.1 Gemmata sp. | reverse complement strand
CCCGCGCCGCGGCCGGGCGCCGCGCCCCGGCCACCGGCTCCGCGCGCTACGACACCGGCATTTCCGGCGCGCTGAGCCAGCTCGCGGACCTGTCGCCCGGCGGGGCCCGCTACGACGACTCCCCGCACGGCGAAATACAGCGGCTCCGCACCGAGAACGGCGAGCTGCGCAAACTGCTCGACGAAATGAAGCACCTGCTCCAAGAGGCCAGCGAGACCGAACAGCGGCTCGTGGCGAAGGAGCAAGAGTTCGAGGCCGCGCTCGCCGAAAAGGACGGCCAAATCGCCGAACTCTCGGCGCAACTGGGCGCGATCGAGGAGCAGATCGCCAAGGGCGAACTGGCCCCGCCGCCCCCGGTTCCCAAGACCCGCACCGAACTGGAAGAGTGGGGCGACGAACTCGAGCGCGACAGCGCCAAACTCGCCCAAGACAGGCGCAAGCTCGAAGAAGAGCGCCGCCAACTGCGCGAAGACGAAGAGGCGCTCGAAACGCAAATGCGGCAGATGGAAGTGTCGATGGCCCGCGAGCGCGCGCTCTTGGCGCGGCAGGAAACCGAGCTGAAGCGGCTGAACGCGGAGATCCAGCACGAACTGGAAATCTTGCAGCGCGGCGACGCCGGCCTGCGCGAGCAGATGACCAAGTTCCAGCGCCGCGCGCAAGAGGTGATGTCGAAGCCGCCGGGCGGCGGCCCGCCCCCGGGCGGCCGGCGCTAAGCGCGCCGCGAAAGCTCTTGGCGAACGGCCGGCGCGCGCCGGCCGTTCGCCCTTCACGTCACCCCGCCGCCGGCTTCTCCTTCCGCGCCCCCACCCACAGTAGGAACGCGCCCAGCGCGCCGAACAGCGCCAGTGCGGCCCACTTCGCGCCTTCGTGTTCCTCCGCGTCCCACTCCAGCTTCCCGGTGGTCGCGTTGACGGTGCCGAAGAGCTGCGCGCCGAAGTTGAAGAACGCTTTCACGTCCGGGTCGATGGACAGGAACGCCACGATCAGCCCGCACAGCGTTCCGCCCGCGATGTACCCGCTCGCCAGCAGCACGCCGGAACCGGTTTCGGCCTCCGCGTCGCTCTGCGGCTTGCCGCGCCACCTCTCCGCCGCGTAGCGCAACATCCCGCCGACGAAGATGGGCGTGGTGGAGCCGAGCGAAATGTACATGCCCACCGCGACCGGCAGCGCCGCGACCCCGCACAGTTCGAGCGCGATGGCGATCATCACCCCGGTCACGATCAGCGCCCATTGCAGCGTGCCGCCGAGGATGCCCTTGATGATGTTCGAGAACAGCCCCGGTTGCGGCGCTTCGGAGAAGTCGCGGGGCGCGTCGTCGCCCGCGTCGTCCTTCTTGTTCTGCCGGTCGATGGGCACGTCGGCGCGGTACACCGGCTTGCCCGCTTCGGTCACGAGGTAGCGGCCCGCGTCCAGCGTCGGGTGCTCGCCGGCGCGCACGTGCACCACGCGGTACTCGGCCCCGTCCGCGCTCCAGCCGGGGTTCGGTTTGCCGTCGGCGTCGGTGAACGGCGCTTGGGCGCGGTCGTAGGGCTTGCCGGGTTTCTGCGCCGGCGCGTTCGCCGGCACCGCCACGACGGCGTCCGGGATGCCCTTCTTCGTGTAGTGCGTGCCGGCCTTGTTCAGTTGCAGCATGGTGAAGCCGATCACCAGCGCCGACACCACCGAGCCGATCAGAATCGCCCACTGCTGTTTCGAGGGCGTCGCACCGACGAGGTACCCGGTCTTCAGGTCTTGCGACGTGGTGCCGCCGTTGCTGGACGCGATGCACACGACCGCCGCGACCGTGAGCGCCGTGAGCATCGCCTCCGGCCCGGTCTTCCCGAGCACGAGGAAGATGAGGCACACGAGCAAAAGCGTGGCGATGGTCATGCCGGAAATCGGGTTCGACGAGCTGCCCACTTCGCCCGTGAGCCGGCTGGACACCGTGACGAACAGGAACCCGAACACGAGTATCAGCCCCGCGCCGAGCAGCCCGAACGCCGTTAAGCCGAGTCCGAGTTGCGGCACCGCCGCGAGCACCACCACCAGCGCGAGGCTGCCGAAGATCACCACCGTGATTGGCATGTCGCGATCGGTGCGCAGTGTGCCGCCGGCACCGCCGGAGCCGCGCAGGTCGCGCATGCCGCCGACCACGGACGACAGGATGAGCGGCAGCGCGCGGCACATGCTGATGATGCCGCCGGCCGCGACCGCCCCGGCCCCGATGAACCGGACGTAGTTGCCCTTCAGTTCGCCCGGCCCCATGTTCCGAATCAGGCCGGGGTTGTTTTCGTCTTTCGGCTTCGATTCGTCCCACTTCGCGGGCGCGAGCGGTTCCTTCTGGCTCTCGCCGAACGTCGCGATCGCGGGCGCGAGCGCGAAGTACGACAGCACCGCGCCGGCCATCATCAGGCACGCGACCCGCGGCCCGACGAGGTAGCCCACGCCGATCAGTTCCGGCGCGAGTTCGCCGCTCAGCGCCCCGCCCTTCAGCCCGGTCTTCGTGCCCGCGGCGCTCACGGAGTACAGCTTGATGCTCGGCGCTTGCGCCCACAGGTAGGCGGCGGCGGAGCAGAACTTGTGAACGACCGCGATGCCGAACCCGACGAACACCATCTGCGCGGTCGCGCCGCCCTTCTCGCCGGCGACGAGCACTTCGGCGCACGCGGTGCCCTCGGGGTAAATCAGCTTGCCGTGCTGCTTCACGATGAACGCGCGGCGCAGCGGGATCATCATGAGGATGCCGAGGATCGCGCCGAGCACGCTCACGGTCATCACCCGCACCGGGTCCATCTCGAAGCCGAGTAGTAGCAGCGCCGGCATGGTCACGCCGACGCCGAACGCGATGCTCTCGCCGGCGCTGCCGGCGGTCTGCACCACGTTGTTTTCGAGAATGGTGGTCTTGCGCACCTTGAACGCTTTGGAGATGCCGCGGAACAGCGTGATGGAGAGCACCGCGATGGGCACCGACGCGGACACCGTCAGCCCGACCTTGAGCACGAGGTACAGCGACGACGCGCCGAAGAGGACGCCGAGCAGCGCGCCCGCGACGACCGCGGGGACGGTCAGCTCGTGCCGCGTTTCGTTCGGCGGCACGAACGGCTGGTGCGCGGGGGCTTCGCTCGCCGGCCCGGTGGAAGGGTCCGTCGCCATGTGAAACTCGGTGTGTTCGCGGGGGCGGAGAGAGTTGTGCGACAGCATACGGCCGCGGCGCGCGAAGTGAAGGCGCGCACGCGACCGTACGGGAACTCACTTCCCCAGTTTCTTGCGGAAGAAGTCCATCGTGCGCTTCAGCCCCTCGGCGCGGCCCACCACCGGTTCCCACCCGAGCAGCGCCCGCGCGCGCGCGATGTCCGGTTGGCGCACCTTCGGGTCGTCTTGCGGCAGCGGGCGGAACTCGATGCGGCTGTTCCCGCCGGCGAGCGCGCGAATCTCCTCCGCGAACTCCAGAATGGTGATCTCCGCGGGGTTCCCCAAGTTCACCGGCTCGTGGTAGTCCTTCTGAAGCAGCCGCCAGATGCCTTCGACCAAATCGCTCACGTACTGGAAGCTGCGGGTCTGCTTGCCGTCGCCGTACACGGTGAGCGGTTGGCCCATGAGCGCCTGATACATGAAGTTCGGGAGCACCCGCCCGTCGTTCAGCCGCATCTTCTCGCCGTAGGTGTTGAAGATGCGAATGATGCGCGTGTCCACGCCGTGGACGCGGTGGTAGGCCATCGTGATGGACTCCGCGAACCGCTTCGCCTCGTCGTACACGCCGCGAATGCCGATCGGGTTCACGTTGCCCCAGTAGCTCTCCTTCTGCGGGTGCTCCAGCGGGTCGCCGTACACTTCGCTGGTGCTCGCCAGCAGGAACTTCGCGCCGTGCGCCTTCGCGAGGCCGAGCATGTTGTGCGTGCCGAGCGAGCCGACCTTCAGCGTGGGAATCGGGTGGTCGAGGTAGTCGACCGGGCTGGCCGGGCTGGCGAAGTGCAGCACGATGTCGATCTTGTCTTTCACCTTCAGCGGGTTGGAGACGTCGTGCCCGACGAAGCGGAACTTCGGGTTGGTGCGGAACCCGTCGAGGTTGGCGAGGTCGCCGGTGATCATGTTGTCGACCGCGACGACCTCGTGCCCTTCGCGGAGGAACCGTTCGCAGAGGTGGGAGCCGATGAACCCGGCCCCGCCGGTAATGAGTGTGCGCACGCGTGCAGTCCCCAAGTGAGACGGGTTCCGATCCGACTGGTCTTACTGTAGCGACTGCGCGGCCCTTGCGAGCCGCGGGGCGTTCGGTAGTCCCGCTGTTACCCCATCAGCGTGCGGAAGTCCTCGAACAGGTAGCTGGAGTCGTGCGGGCCGGCCGCGGCTTCGGGGTGGTACTGCACGCTGAACGCGCGCAGGTCTGCGTGGCGAAGGCCCTCAAGCGTGTTGTCGTTCAGGTTGATGTGCGTTGCGGTCACGCCCGGCGGCAGCGAACTCGGGTCCACCGCGAAGCCGTGGTTTTGCGTCGTGATCTCTACCTGCTTTGTGAGCTCGTTGCGGACCGGGTGGTTCGCGCCGCGGTGGCCGAACTTCAGCTTGAAGGTGCGCGCGCCGAGCGCGAGGCCGAGCAGTTGGTGGCCCAAACAGATGCCGAACACCGGCGTTTTGCCGAGCAGGTTCTTGACAGTTGTGATTGCGTAGCCCACGGCGGCCGGGTCGCCGGGGCCGTTCGAGAGGAACACGCCGTCCGGCTTGTGGCTCAGCACTTCCTCCGCGGTCGCGGTGCCGGGCACCACGGTCACGTCGCAGCCGATCTGCGTCAGGCACCGCAGGATGTTCCACTTCATGCCGTAGTCGATGGCGACGACGCGCTTCGTCGCGGGGCGCGAAGGCAGCACGTGCTCCGCGAACTGCCCGAAGCCTTTGCTCCACGTGAACGATTGCTTCGGCACCACTTCGGAAACGAGGTCGCGGCCCTCCATGCCGGGAAACGCCTTCGCCTTCGCGACGAGAGAAGCGTCGTCGAGGTCGGCCGTGCTGAGGATGCCGTTCATCGAGCCGCGCACGCGCAGCCGGCGCACGAGCGCCCGCGTGTCGATGCCTTCGATGCCCACCACGTTCGCGTCGCGCAGGAAGCCGTCGAGGTCGCGCGTCGAGCGGAAGTTGCTCGGTTCGCGCGTGAGTTCGCGCACGACGAACCCCGCGACGCGGACGCCGCCGGACTCCGCGTCTTCGGGCGTGGTGCCGTAGTTGCCCATCAGCGGGTAGGTCATCGTGACGATCTGCCCCGTGTACGACGGGTCGGTGAGCACCTCTTGGTAGCCCATCATGGAGGTGTTGAACACGACTTCGCCGAGGGTCTCGCCGGTCGCGCCGAACCCGCGACCGGTGAACACGGTGCCGTCCGCCAGAGCCAATTTCGCGTGCGTCATTTCGGGTGGGTGCCTCACGGGTGGGAAGTTCGGCGCAAACTAGATGCATGATACGAACGCGGGGCGCGACCGGATATGATGACGGAACGAGTTCCGCCGCTCCCGGTGTTTCGCGAAGGGCGCACAGGGCTTCCGCCCTGTGCTACGTCAGGCGACCCTGCTTCGCAGGGTGCCAAGACGGCTCGCGTTTTCCGCCCCGGAGGGGCTGGCTGCCGTAGCACAGGGCGGGAGCCCTGTGCGCCCGATGCGTGAAACCGGGAACGCCTTCGCCCCCGAGAGCGTCCAATCGCTATGCCAACACCCCTCGACCGCCGGAAGTTCATCGGGTCGGCCGCGGCGCTGTCGCTGTCGGCCGCCAGCTACGCCAACGTCCCCGGCAGCAACGACCGCGTGCGCGTCGGGTTCCTCGGCTGCGGCGGTCGCGCACAGGCGCATATTGATCTCGTAAATCGCTTCGCGCGCGAGGGCAAGCCGGTCGCGGCGGTCGCGGTGTGCGACGTGTGGGACGGCCTCGAAGACGAATACGACGTTCACTTCGGCGGCAAAGTCACGCGGCGGCGGTATTCGCAAGGCTTGTACCCGAGCGCGAAGAAGTGCGGCCTCGACCGCGCGAACAAGAGCGCCGTCACGAAAGACTACCGCGTCGTGCTGGATCGCGCGGACGTGGACGCGGTGTGCATCGGCACGCCGGACCACTGGCACGGGCGCATGACGCTCGACGCGCTCGCGGCCGGCAAAGACGTGTACGTCGAAAAGCCGATGACGCGCACCGCGGAGGAAGCGGTAGCCGTGTGCGACGCGTGGAAGCACACCGGGCGCGTGGTGCAGGTGGGCGTGCAGAGCATGGCCGACCCGGTGTGGGTGCAGGCGTGGAACGCGATCCGCACCGGCACCATCGGGCACGTCGCACACGCACAAGCCGGGCTGTTCCGCAACGACGTTCGCGGGCAGTGGCGGTTCTACCGGCTCGCGAAGGAGATGAACCCGCGAACGGTGGATTGGGACCTGTTTCTCGGTCACCAGTTCGAGTGCGCCGGGCGCGCGGTCGGCCCGACGCCGCGCGAGATGCCGTTCGAGCGCTCCAGCTTCGCACAGTGGCGGTGCCTGTGGCCGTTCGGCGGCGGGCCGTTCACCGATCTGCTCGCGCACCACATTACGCGCATGAGCGCCGCGATGGGCGTGAGATACCCGGCCCGCGTGACGGCCGGCGGCGGGTTGTATCTCGAATACGACGGCCGCGACGTGCCGGACGTGGCAACGATCGTCGCCGACTACGAAGAGGGCTGCCAACTCGCGCTCACCGCGACCGGCCTCAGCGGGTACCCGACGGAAGAAGTGATTCGCGGGCGGTTCGGGGCGCTGAAGTTCGTGAAGGGCGGGTATCAGGTGTTCAAGGACGACCCGGCCCGCGGCGCGAGCTTCCCCGCGCGGCACGAAGGGCCGCTGGAACCGAGTTCGGTCGTCAGCGTGGAACCGCCGAAGAACGAAACCGAAGCGCTGTGGCTGAACTTCCTCGACTGCGTGCGGGCGCGCCGCCAAGCGACCTTCAGCCCGCCGGATCTCGGCGCGGTGGCGGTCGCAACGGCAACGATGGCGGTGCAAAGTTACCGCACCGGCACCGCGTTCCACTGGGACAAGGAGCGCCGCACGGCACTGCCCGCGGACGCGAGTTGGGCCGAGCGCGGCGAGAAGCGGAGCCGCGCGAAGGCCGCCCCGAACCAAGTCTTCGGCTGGACCGGCGGCGACGGCGGCGCGCTCCAACCCCCGGCGTGGGAGTGAGCGCGCGAACCCACAACCGCGGGCGCGTCTCATAAGATGGCCGCACTCGGAAGGGTGGCAGAGTGGTCGATTGCACCGGTCTTGAAAACCGGCAACGTGGCAACACGTTCGAGGGTTCGAATCCCTCCCCTTCCGCTCAGATTTCCAGTAATTTTCAGGCGAAATCGAGAAGAGATGCCGCTACGGGAAAGGGAACGGAAAGCACCCAAAAACACCCAAAGGGAACGGTTCGGATGCAAACAGGATGCAAACAAACGGACGGTGTGCAACCGCCTCCCGAGGTGCCGAACATCCTTCTCGCCGCGTGGCCGAACGTCCCCGAACACATCCGTCTGGCGATTATCGCCCTGATCGAACCATACCGTGATACGAGCGCACCCGGCACTACCTGAATTGGTGTGCCCTCTTCCGTGCGCGACTGTTGGGCGGTAGCATCGGGCGTGTCCCGACTTCTCGGAGCTGCGCCCCGTGCCCAACTCGAACGAAACGCACGCCTCGAACCGGCCCGCGACTTCCCCGCCCGCCGTAGACGGTGCCACCATTGGAGGTGGCGCGAGCGCAGCGGCCGACGACGTAACGCGCGTGAAGGGCGCGTCCGCGGACGCCATGAGCGCCGACGGCGCGCCGGTGGTCGCGGGGTACAAGATCGAAGGTGAGATCGCGCGCGGGGGCATGGGCGTCGTGTACGCGGCCATTGATCGCGCGTTCGGGCGCAAAGTGGCTGTGAAGGTGATGCTCCCGGGCATGAGCGCCTCGGCGTTCGACCGCGAAGCGCGCATCACGGCCCGGCTCCCGCACCCCGGTATCCCGCCCGTTCACGCGCTCGGGGCGCTCTCGGACGGGCGACCGTTCCTTGCAATGAAGCTCATTCGCGGCGACACGCTGAAAGACTTGCTCGAACGGCGCGCCGATGCGACCGCAGACCGCGCGCGGTTGCTCGCGGCGTTCGAGCAGATGTGTCAGGCGGTGGGGTACGCGCACGCGCAGGGCATCGTTCACCGCGACCTGAAACCCGCGAACGTGATGGTGGGGGCGTTCGGCGAAGTGCAGGTGATGGATTGGGGGTTGGCGAAGGAGATCGGCGGGGCGGAACCGGAAGCGACCGTGCCGGACGCGAGCGGCGCTCTCGAAGACATCGCGGCCACGGTGGCGGGGCAAATCAAGGGCACGCCCGCGTACATGGCACCGGAACAAGCGCGCGGTGAAGCGGTGGACGCGCGGGCCGACGTGTTCGCGCTGGGCGGCATTCTCGCGGCGATTCTCACCGGTAAGCCGCCGTTCGCGGGCAACAGTGTGTTGGACACGATCATTAGCGCGGCGCAAGCCGAACTCGGCGACACGTTCGCGCGGCTGGACGCGAGCGGGGTCGATGCCCAGTTGGTGGTGCTGTGCAAACGGTGCCTTGCGGCGAAGCCCAACGACCGGTTCGCCAATGGCACCTCGCTCACCGAAGCTGTCGCCGCTTACCGGGCCGGTGTGGATGCGCGGTTGCGGAAGGCCGAGCAAGACCGCGCCGCGGCCGAAGCCCGCGCCCGCGAAGAGCAGAACACGCGGCGCGAGGCCGAAGCGCGGGCCGACGCGGAACGCGCCAAAGCCGACGCGGAGCGGCGCGAGGCCGATGCCGAGCGCGCGAAGGGTGCCGAGCAGAAGAAGCGGCGGCGCGTGCAACTGGTGCTCGCGGGTGTCGTGGTCGCGGTGCTGGCGGGGGCGGGCATCGCGACGGCGCTGGTCATCGAGAAGCGCGCCGCCGACAAACTCGCGGCGGAGCAGCAGCAAGCCGAAGAGCGGTTCGCGGCGGAGCAGAAGCGGCAAGCGGATTTGAAAGCGGCCGACGAGAAGGCGCGCGCCGAACAGCGCCAGACGAAAGCCGACGCGCTCATCGACGAAGCGCTGATGGCGTCCGACACGAGCGCCGTGCCGCGGTTGGTCGCGGACCTGAAAGAGTTCGCGGCCCTGACTGGGCCGAAGCTCCGCGCGCGGGCCGCGGAACCTATCGACACGCGGGCCGGGTTGCACGCGCGGCTGGCGCTGTTGGGTTCCGAGCCGGAGCGAGCCGCGGAGTTGGCCGCGTACGTGACTGTGTGCAAGCCCGAAGAGTTACCGGTGGTGGCGCAGTTCCTGAAAGCGCACGCGGGCACTGTCGCGCCGGGGCTGTGGGCGGTGCTCGAAGACGCGAAGACGACCGTGGCGAAGCGGGTTCGCGCCGCCGGTGCGCTCGCGGCTCTCGCGCCAGAAGATGAGCGGTGGGCGATGCTCGCGCCGGCGGTCGCGGACGCGGCGACGCGGGCAACGCCGGCGGAGTTTGCCGTTGCGTCATTCGCGCGCGACCTTAGTATCCCACTCGTGCCCGTTTTGTTGATGCGATATCCGGACCTCCAACGTGAGATCGAGAGTGGTAAGTTGGACGCACGGGGGTTGGTGGGCGCGGCGGGCGCGGCGATCGCGTTCGACCGCGCCGCGACCCTCCTCGCCCGGTACACCGAGAGGGCCGAACACCTCGCGGAACTGGCACTGCTCGCGGATCCACTGCACTTCGAGTTGTTCGCGACGGCCCTTCGCGCGAAGCGGGCCGAGGTAGTGCCGTTGCTGGCGGCCGAGTTGGCGAAGAAGCCGCCGGAGAAACTCGCGGTGGACAAACTCGACGCGGCGCTCGAAGCGTGGGGCAAGCGCCGCGGGTACGCGGGTGCGGCGCTGGTGTCGCTGGGCGAAGGGGCTCGCGTGTGGCCGGTGCTCGCGTTCCCGAAGGACGGCGACCCCACAGCGCGGAGTTACCTGTTGGCGCGTCTGTCGGTAGTCGGGGCGGACGCGGGCGCGCTGACGGCGCGGTACGAGGCCGAAGCGGACCTGTCGGCGAAGCGGGCGCTACTGGTGGCGCTGGGCGACTTCCCGCTCTCGGTGGTGCCGGTGGGGGAACGCGAGACGCTGACGGCGAAGTTGCTCGTGCAGTATCGAGAGCACGCGGACCCGGGGTTGCACGGGGCGATTGATTGGCTGTTGCGCCAGAAGTGGGGGAAGGCGCAGGAACTCGCGGGCATCGACTCGGAGTTGGCGCGGGCGGCGCGGGGGGCGGTGCTGGCGCGCGAGTTCGCGGGCGCGGCGGTGCCGCTCGCCGGGCCGCTGTTGCCAGCGCCGGCTGTTGCTCGCGGGAAGGACTGGTTCGTGAACGGGGAGGGGCAAACGTTCGCGGTGGTGCGCGGGCCGGTGGAGTTCACTTTGGGTTCGCCGCTCTCGGAGCCCTGGCGCATCGCAGATAATGAGCAACCGCACGCGAAGCGCATCGGGCGCTCGTTCGCCATCGCCACGAAGGAAGTGACGGTGGAGCAGTTCTTGCGGTTCCGGCCGAAGCACTTCTGGGAGAAGCAGTACAGCTCGGGGCCGGACACGCCGGCGGTGTCGATTACGTGGTACCAAGCGGCGGAGTACTGCAACTGGTTGAGTGCGCGGGAGGGCATCCCGCGGGACCAGTGGTGCTACGAACCGAATGAGAAGGGCGCGTACGCGGAGGGGATGAAGATTCGGCCGGGTCACCTGAAGTTGACGGGGTATCGGCTGCCGACGGAAGCGGAGTGGGAGTTCGCGTGCCGCGCGGAAGCTGTGACGGCGCGGTACCACGGGCGCGGGGAGGAGTTGCTTCCGCGGTACGGGTGGTGCAACAAGACTTCAGAGGAACGTGCGTGGCCGGTGGGTCGGCTCCGGCCGAACGAGTTGGGGCTGTTCGACGGGTTGGGGAACGCCTTAGAGTGGTGCGAAGGCCCGTACCTGCGATACATAACGAACCAAAAGGAGGACACGGAAATCGCGCAGGATTTGCAAATTGACGAGCAGGCGTTCAGGCTTTTTCGGGGCGGCGCGGCCTACCAGCGACCGGTGGACGTGCGGTGCGCGAACCGCCTCCAATTCGTCCGGCCCGGTATCATCAATAGCTCGGGCGGGTTTCGCCCCCTCAGGACTCTGCCTTGATCGTTCAGCTGTCGTCTTTAGCCCAGCTATGTGCCCTCGGAAAACATTCAAACACGGGGCCGCGCAATAGGGTATTGCGCCCTCGCGTTTTTCGTTTCCGCACGTTCATCGGTCGGTTACACTCCTTCCTCCCACCTGCCCCGTGCGGAGATGGTTCGACATGCCGCCGGTCATCATTCAGAACCCGATTCTGAACGCACCGTACACCGAGCCGACGCGGCACTGGCGGTTCGTGAACGACCAGATCACCGACACCATCGACACCGGGCGGCGCTCGAGCAGCTACTTCCTACCCATCGCGCAGACCAAGAAGAAGGCCGCACCCACGCTCTTCGACAACGACATCGAAGAGAAGAAGGAAGAGAGCGTTCACGTCAACCGCATCCGCGGACTCGTCAGCGGGTGGCGCGTCGCGGGTTGGCCCGACGTGACGCCGGTTACGCGGGTGCTGCTCGAACACTGGCACGACGAGAACCGCGAGCGGAAGCTGTTCTTCTGCCAACTCGAAGCGCTCGAAACGCTCATCTTCATCACCGAGTGCGCGAAGCAGACCAAGTACGGGCAGGACTGGATCGAAACCTACCTGAAGGAGAAGGCCGCAGAAGCTGGCACCGAGTTGTTCCGCGTCGCGTGCAAGATGGCGACCGGCAGCGGGAAGACCGTCGTTATGTCGATGCTCGTGGCGTGGCAGGTGCTCAACAAGCGCCGCTACCCGCAGGACAAGCGGTTCACCGATTCGTTCCTCGTGGTCGCGCCGGGTATCACCATCCGCGACCGGCTTCGCGTGCTGCTGCCGTCCGACCCGGGCAACTACTACCGCCAACTCAACATCGTGCCCGACGAGTACCGCGCGGACCTCGGCACGGCGAAGATCGTCGTTACCAACTTCCATTCGTTCAAGCTCCGCGAGCGCGGCGACGCCGGCGGGCTGACGAAGCGCGTACTCACAGCGAACACGCCCGGCGCGTTCACCGAATCGCCCGAGGAGATGGTGAACCGCGTGTGCAACGAGTTGGGCAAGCACCGCGAGATCATGGTGATTAACGACGAGGCGCACCACTGCTACCGCGGCCGGCCCGCCGAAACCAAGGGGATGACCGCAGAGGAAAAGAAGGAAGCGAAGGCTCGCGATGAAGAGGCGCGGTTGTGGATCACCGGTCTCGAAGCCGTTCACCGGAAGATCGGCGTGAAGGCCGTGTTCGACCTGTCGGCTACGCCGTTCTACCTGAAGGGTTCGGGCTACCCGGAGGGCACGCTGTTCCCGTGGGTGGTGTCCGATTTCTCGCTCATGGACGCCATCGAATCCGGCATCGTCAAGATTCCGCGCGTGCCGGTCGCGGACAACGCGATGACCGGCGAGTACCCGAAGTACCGCAACCTCTGGGCCGACATCCGCGACGGGCTAAAGGACGTGCGCCGCGGCCCGGACGAAGCGCACACGCCCCCGCTGCTGCCGGGGTTGCTCGAAGGCGCGCTGAAGAGCCTGTACGGGCACTACCAGCACCAGTTCGAGGCGTGGGAAGCCGACCAAGAGGGCCGCGCGAACGGGAGCACGCCCCCGGTGTTCATCGTCGTGTGCAACAACACGAACGTGAGCAAGGCCGTGTTCGACTACGTGGCCGGGTACGAGACCGGGCACGAGCACGCGGACGGTGAACCGGTGGTCGCACCGGGCGCGCTCGCGCTGTTCAACAACGAGAAGAACCAGCGCTGGTTGCACCGGCAGAACACGATCCTTGTGGACAGCCGGCAACTCGAATCCGGCGAGAGCATGTCGGACGACTTCAAGAAGCTGGCGCGGCACCAGATCGACGAGTTCAAATCGGAGTACCGGCGGCGGTTCCCGGGGCGCGACACCGAGAAGTTGACCGACGAAGACCTGATGCGCGAAGTGCTCAACACGGTCGGGAAGAAGGGCAAGCTCGGCGAGAACGTGCGGTGCGTGGTGTCGGTCTCGATGCTCACCGAAGGCTGGGACTGCAACACGGTGACGCACATTCTCGGCGTGCGCGCGTTCGGCACGCGGCTCTTGTGCGAGCAGGTGATGGGCCGCGGGTTGCGGCGCATGAGCTACACCGTCGGAAGCGACGGCATGATGACGCCGGAATATGCCGACATCTTCGGCGTGCCGTTCAGCGGGTTCCCGGTCGCGGGGTTGCCGGAAACGAAAGCGCCGCCGACGCCGAAGCCCGGGAAGGCCGTGCGCGCGGTGCCGGAACGGCTGATCGGCGCGCCGTGGCTCGAAGTGAAGTTCCCGCGTGTGGTCGCGTACCGGTTCGACGTGCCCGCGGAGCGCCTCAGCGCGAAGTTCGACCGCACGCACCGCGAGGTACTCACCACACAAGACATTCCAACGTGGACGACGAACTCACCAATCGTGGGCGAAGGGGCCGAGTTCATCCTCGACGACGCACAGGCGCAGCGCACGCAAGCGGTCGCGTTCAAGCTGGCGACGCACCTGCAACAGCACCACTTCCCCGATAAGCCGTGGCTGTTCCCGCAGTTGCTCGGCATCGTGCGCGAGTGGCTCGGCGACCCGGACGGCGATTCACCGAACGTCGATTACGGCGACGACACGTTCCCCGGCTTGCTGCTGTTCGGCGAGAAGAAGCACGCGGTGTGCGAGAAGATCAAGAACGCCATCGTCGCGGCGAGCGGCGGCGCGGAGCGCTTACGCGCCGAACTGCAACCCAACGATGTCATCGGCACGACCGCGGGCGTGTCGTTCGACACGGTGAAGACGTGTTGGACGACCGACCCGACGAAGTGCCACTTCAATCTCGTGCCGCAAGACAGCGATTGGGAAACGGCGGTGTGCGAGCGGCTCGAAAGCATGGAGGAAGTGCGGGCCTACGCGAAGAATCAAGGCATCGGGTTCCGCATCCCGTACACATGCGACGGCCGCGCCGGGAACTACTACCCGGACCTCATCGTGAAGCTCGAAGACGGCCACGGGGACAACGACCTGCTGAACCTCGTGCTCGAAGTGTCCGGGCAGAAGAAGAAGGAGAAGGACGCGAAGGTGCAGACCGCCCGCACGCTGTGGGTGCCCGGCGTGAACAACCTCGGCACCTTCGGCCGCTGGGCGTTCCTCGAAATCGACGGCAGCAACCTGCACAAGACCAAGCAGGAGATTCGCAAGCTGCTGAAGGGCGGCGCGGCGTGATACACTGAACGCGGAGGTGAACCATGAACGCGGTCGAAGCGCCGGCCATTCAGAAGACGCCCGGCGTGTGTGGCGGGCAAGCCCGGGTGCGCAACACGCGCATTCCGGTGTGGATTCTCGTGCTGAGTCGCACGCGCGGGGAACCGGACGCGAGCGTGTTGCACAATTACCCCACACTCACGCAAGCGGACCTCGACGCCGCTTGGGACTTCTACCAGCACAACCCGGTCGAAATCGAACAGTCGATCTGGCTGAACGATGTTGCGGCAAACGTGCCCGACGGGGTTGCACCGCCGGCGGCAGTGGTCGTTGCCGGCCGGTTGCTGGGGTTGGACGACGACGCCATTTGCGAGGCGTTTGAGCCGCCACTCGCGCCCGCGGCCATCGGCGCGGCGTGGGCCGAGTACCGCGCTGATCCGGCGCGCGTCGGGCGCGAAGTCGCTAGCTTGCGGCGGGCGGGCTGAACCGTGGCGCAACTTCTCGCGGACGAAAACTTCGAGGACGAAGTCGTTGCCGAACTGATCGCGCTCGGGCACGACGTGGTCACCGCCCGCGCGGAGGGCTTGAGCGGAACCGCCGACCCGGACGTGCTCGCCCACGCGACCGCGAACGGTCGCGCCGTTCTCACTCACGACCGCGATTACCACAAGCTCCACAAGGCCGGTGCGACTCACGCCGGCATCGTTTTCTGTTCCGTCGATCAGGACTTTGCCGCACTCGCGGCACGCATTCACGCCGCGCTGCCCGTGCCCGCGGGCCAATTGGTTCGCGTCGTGAAGCCCAACCCGCCCGCGCCACAGGTGCCCTAATGGCGAAGAAGAAGCAACCCGCGGCGGCGTCGGTTCCCGTCGAGGCGCACAAGCACGTCGCGGACACGCGGCCCAACATCCCCACGCGCGAGACGGCCGCGTTCGCCGGCGACGACGCGCCGCAGACGTTCGTCGCGCACCGCGACCGCTCGCTCGACCCGCAACTCGTGTGGAAGGGCAAAGACGAACAGGACGCCAAGCCGCTCGAAGTGCCCGCGGTCGCGCTCCACGTTCAGGAGAAGGTTCACCCGCAAGCCATCGTCGAAGACGTGAAGGCCCGCGCCAAGCAGGGCAAGCCCGGTTCGCGACAACTGGAACTGTTCGCGGACTTCAACGGCATCGACGACATGTCGAAGAAGTTGGAGTTCTACCAGCACTCGCAGCACTGGACGAATCGGCTCATCCTCGGCGACAGCCTGCTCGTGATGGCGAGCCTCGCGGAGAAGGAGCGCCTGCGCGGCACCGTGCAGTGCGTGTACTTCGATCCGCCCTACGGCATCAAGTTCGGTAGCAACTGGCAGGTGAGCACCCGCAAGCGCGACGTGAAGGACGCGAAGGCCGAAGACCTCACGCGCCAGCCCGAGCAGATCAAAGCGTTCCGCGACACATGGGAACTCGGCATCCACAGCTACCTGAGCTACATGCGCGACCGCCTGACCGCGGCCCGCGACCTGCTCACCGAAAGCGGCAGCATCTTCGTGCAAATCGGCGACGAGAACGTGCATCGCGTCCGAATGTTGATGGACGAAGTGTTTGGAGATAAGAACTGCTGCGGAGAAATCGCGTTCAGCAAGACGAGTGGACTGGGTAGCAAACTGTTGGCTGATCGCTTTGACTTTCTTCTTTGGTACGCGAAAGACATTGACAAGGTAAAGTTTCGCCAACTCTACCTTGAGAAGAGTTTCGAGGAAGGGACAGCGTCCAACTACGGCTGGGTTGAACTTATCGACGGGACTCGGCGCGGGATGACCCGTTCCGAGAAGAACGATCCGGCGACGATTCCGTTTGGGGCGCGAATATACAAAGCGGACAACATCACATCACAGGGTAACCCGGTCGTTCGATTTGAACACGATGGGAAATCCTATGAGCAAGGTTGGAAAACTACTGTTGCTGGAATGGAGCGACTAGCACACGCGAAGCGACTTCATGTTGCTGCAAATAGTTTGCAGTACGTCCGGTACATCACCGACTTCCCGTGCGTGCCGGTTACGAAGCTTTGGACAGACACGGCAACAGGCAGTTTCACTGACGACAAGATTTATGTCGTACAGACAGGCATAAAGACAATTCAGCGCTGCATCTTGATGACAACAGACCCCGGCGACCTCGTTCTCGATCCGACGTGCGGGAGCGGCACCACGGCCTACGTCGCCGAGCAGTGGGGCCGGCGGTGGATCACCACGGACACGAGCCGCGTGGCGCTCGCGCTCGCTCGCACGCGCCTTATGGCGGCGCGCTTCCCCTACTACCTGCTCGCCGATTCCGCCGACGGCCGCAAGAAGCAGAGCGAACTGACCGGCGCGCCATTTGACCCTGCCGCGCCCGCGCCGCAGCACGACCTACACAAAGGGTTCGTGTATCGCACCGTTCCGCACGTCACGCTCAAAAGCATCGCCAACAACCCCGACATCCGCGAGGGCATGACCCGCGACGAGATCGACGCGGCCATCCGCAAGCACGCCGATAGCGAAACGCTGTACGACCAACCCTACGAGAACAAGGACGTGGTGCGCCTCACCGGGCCGTTCACCGTCGAGAGCCTGTCGCCGCACCGCGCTTTACCGAACCCAGAAGAGTTCACCGCGGAGACCGCAAAGACCGCGGAGAAAACAGGAGACAGTACAAAAGACAAAACTCAACCGTCTTCCTCCGCGTCCTCCGCGGTCTCTGCGGTGAACTTCTTGTCTTCGATCCTCGAAAACCTCCGCAAGGCCGGCGTGAAGGGCACGGACAAGAGCCAGCGCATCACCTTCGCGCGATTGGATGCGTTCCCCGGCCAGTACGTTCACGCCGAGGGCGAAACCGAGACGGGCGTATCCGTGCGCGTGTCGGTGGGGCCGGAGTTCGGCACCGTGGGCGACGAACACATCAAGAAGGCCGCACTCGAAGCGATCAAAGGGAGCAAGTGCGAACTGCTGCTGGTGTGCGCGTTCGCGTTCGAGGCCGGCGTTCACGACCAGACCGCGGAACTCACGAAGGAGATCAAGTTCGGGAAGCTGAACGTGCTGCCGGTGCGCATGAACCCGGACCTCGCGATGGGCGACGAACTGCTGAAGAAGACCGGCAGCGGCAACCTGTTCACGGTGTTCGGCGAACCGGACGTGAAGATCGACACGAAGGGCGGCAAGGTGACGGTAACGGTTCGCGGCGTGGACGTGTTCGACCCGAGCACGGGCGCGGTGCGCACCGGCGACACGGACGACATCGCGTGCTGGTTCATCGACACCGACTACGACGGCCAGAGCTTCTTCGTGCGGCAGGCGTACTTCCTGTACGGCGGCAAGGACACGAAAGAAGGCCCCTACGACAAACTCAAGAAAGCCCTGCGCGCGGAAATCGACGAAGGCGAATGGAGCAAGCTCTACAGCGCAACGAGCCAACCCTTCGACCCGCCGAGCACGGGCAACATCGCGGTGAAGGTCATCAACCACTTCGGCGACGAAGTGCTGAAAGTGTACCCCGTACCCGCGAAGGCCGCGAGCAAGTGAGCGCCGCAACATGCCCAACACACACGAGTACACGATCTTTGACCGTGCGAAGGTCGATCGTGCTTTTGCCTTGAAATGGCCCGCTTTCGAGAAGAAGCACTGGGGCATGTCGTCGTGGAATACCGCAACCGCGTTCCTCACGGAGTGGGCGCTGGGGTGCGAACTCTACGAAGCAGAACGGATCGTCGCAACCAAGACGGTGCGCGCGACCCTTCGCGATTCGGACGACGCGTTCTTTATGCTTTGGGGCTTGCTCGATATCGCGAACCTCGACCTCGTCTGTGGCGGCGCGGAAATCGGCAAAGGCGATTACACCTACGCTGCCGAGATCGTTGGCTGTGCGGTCGGGGCACACGAGCGCGGCGAGATAACGCTCCCTGCGCTGGCAGCGGTGTACCATCTGCACGCGTCGTACATTGGGCCGCTCACGGGCGCGGATGCGCCCGTAATCAAGGCCGTGATGAAACGAGTGCCCGCGCCGATGTTCCCGGACATCCCGAACCTCGTACCCGATACCGGCAACGCGCTTGGAGTGGTGCAGACACGTTTGTTCTTCGACTTTCTTCGCCGCGCGTGGCGCGGGCGTTGGCCGCTCGCCGACGCCGCACGAACGATCCGCGACGTGGAGGTTGCGGCCGATCTCTTCGAATCAATCAGCGGTCGGCGAGTCGCCCAACTGTGCATCTACCGCTGGTACGAGTGCTGACGCCCACGGAGCCGGTGCCATGCAAATCGTCGTGACCGTGATCTGCAAGCCGAAGTATTCCGGCTCGTTGCGCGACATCATCATTTCAGATTTGGAAAAGGGCCGACACGAACTGAACGTGGACTTGGAGAAGAAACCCGGTCGGCCGAACGGCTGGGCCAAGGTCAGCGCGGAAGGGTTACCGGGTAAGCTGAACATATCTTGGGAGGCCGCAGCCAAGACGCTGATCGTGCGCGCCATCGCCAAGCGTGGGAACAACCCGCACGAATTGTTGGGCCGGTTCCTCTCGTACCTGATGCAAAAGCGACGCCACCGAATCAGCAGCATTCTCATCCGCCCGTCGTGAGCGCCGCGGCCGGGAGGTAGGAGGTAAGGGGAAAGCCCCCGGCGCTGAAGCACCAAACGCCCACAGCCCCGGGAGGTAGGAGGTAAGGGGGTAAGCGCAAGCGGGACGCGACTTCAACTTCCGGTGTTCGCCTCCGGTGTGGGGGTCAGCGACGAGTTTCAATAAGATGACTCAGATAGTTCGCCGAACAGTACTTCGTCACCTGCTGGGGCTGTGTCACCATGCAAATCACGCTGCATCGAAGGACCTTCCCCGTCAAAGATGCCCCGGAGGGGGTATCCTTCGTTTCCTCTGCCCACCAGAGGCACACGTACACGGTCGGAGGGAAGGTGTACGAGGGCGAGTGTAGCGAACTCCAAGTCGTCGTCCCGGATGGCGCGAAGATCGACGCGCTCAGGAACCGCCTGATTTGGGGCGGCAAGGGGTCGGTCAAATCCACCGCGCAAGAAGTCTTCGATCTGGCTCGCGCTCGCGCCTCGGGCTTCCGTATGGCGAAGTAGTCCCGAGATCCGCGCCACCCGACTGAGGCGCAGGCGCGAGGAGCACTCGTCGGTATCGAAGTGAGCGGTTGGGCTTCCGCGGAAGTCCTACCGCTCACGCGGCTGGCGATTCGAGCGAGGCGAGGTAGGAGGTAAGGGGAAGGGCTACGTCGCTGCTTGGAGCGCTTCGCGGTGGGCGACCAGCGCACGGAGGGCGAACGCGAAGAACACCTGCGTCTGCTCGTAGTCGGTCATGTCCACGTCCGCAACGCCGATGTGCCCGGCCCGGAACGCGGCGGCGAACGCTTCCAACTCCAACGGCACCGCGCGCCGCGGCACTCGTGGCGCGTGTGCTTCCAACCGCTCGATTCGCGCGCGTAGGCTCATCGCGGCCCCCGATTACAGCACGTCTTCGTCCGCGACCACACGAAGCCCCGGCCCCTCGCGCGACGGGTGCGCGGCTTGCCGTTCGAGTTCGGCGATGCGCTGCGTTAGGTCGTAGTGTTCGTTCAGTTTCACGCCCATCTCGATGATCGTCTTCGCGGCGCGCAACCGCACGTCGGGTACGCCGTCGAGCAACCCGACGAGCGTTTCGGCCGCAAGGCTCATGGCGCTGGTGAGCGTGTTCACGGCGCACGCGGTCGCTTGCGCCTTCAACTCTTCGACGCGGGCCGCGAACTTCGGCGTAGTGAGCCACCGCGAGAGCGTGCGCCGGCCGATGCCCGCGCGCGTCGCGGCTTCCTGCACCCCGGCCCCGCCCGCGAGCGCCGCGGCAGCAACCGCAACCGCCCCCTTGCGCCGCGGGCCGCGCGGGG
>JALHNS010000089.1 GCA_022843445.1 Gemmata sp. | reverse complement strand
CGCGCGGCCCGGCGGGTCGAGCGCCGCCCCGGTGCCCCTGAGCGCGGAGAAGCCCGAACCGAACAAGTGGCGCGGGCTGCTCGCCCAGAAGCCGACCGAGCGCTTCTGGCCCCCCGTGCCCGCGGCCGTGTGGCACCACGACGCGAACAGCGAGACCCTCGTCGTGCAGTCGCCCCGCATCGCGCTCGTTCGCCTCGGCACGGCGGCCGCGCCGGCCCAGTTGCAAATCGGCCTGCGCCAGATGCGCTGGGAGGGCGGCGCGGGCGTGTACTTCGGCGGGCGCGCGGTCGGCGGGACCTTCGAGTTCCAGTACCTGACGCTCAAGAAGGTGGGTGCCGGCCCCGGGCGCGAGTACGCGCTCGCCCGCGGGCGCGGGCGCGCGGTGCCGGGAGCCGACGCGCCCGGCGTCGCCATGCACGGCGTCGCGTCCGACTTCTTGCGCCCGCCCGCCCCCGAAGAGCACCTGCTCGAACTGACCCTCTTGCCCGAAGGGCTGACCGCGGTGCGGTGGGGCGGCACCCCGTGCCCGGACGCCGTCGGGGCGCGCGCCACCCAAGCGACCGCGGCCCTCCCGCTCGACGGCGAGTTCGGCATCGTCTGCAACGGGGCGAGCGTGACGGTCACGACCGCCCGAGTTCTGGGATCGGAGTGAGAAGGGGGACCCATGGATATTGTGTGCCCGCTGCCCGGCACGAACGTGGCGGTGTCCGGGACCAATACGATCTGCGTGCGCGGCACCGTGAGCGGCGCGCAAGGTGAGCAGGCGGGCCTGCCGGTCCTTATTCGCGTGCGGGTCGTGGCCGGGCACATCGTCCCGCCGCCGCCCGAACCCGAACCGCGGCTCCCGGTCGACGTGGACGTCCGGCCGACGGGGGCCGAGTGGTACGCCCCGGACGTCCCGGTGCCCGGGTCCAACCCGACCGGCGAACCGCTCACCGTGATCGCGTGGGAGCGGATCGGACGGGGCAACTGGGGCCAACCGCAGAGCGCGCAGTTTTTCGGCGGCGGCCCGAACCCCGTGGACTGCTGCAACTGACGGTCACTTCTGCTCGGCGGCCTTCTTCCGCTCGGCGGCGCGCTCCGTGCGGAACGCGGCCATTTTCTCGGTATACGCCTCGGCCGCGGCGCTCAAGTTCGCGGTCGCGCGCTTCAGGCGCTCGGCCGCGAGGTCGCGCTCCTGTGCCGTCGAAGCCGGATTCTTCGCCACCGTCTCGGCAAAGGTGGTGATGAGTTGGTGCCGCGCTTGGGCGGCCTTCCACGCGTCTTCGGCCGCCGCCACCGCCGGCGGGAACGGCAGCACCGCAAACTCCACCTTCGCGGTCGCCTTCGCCGCGGGCAGTGCGCGCACCTTCTTCTCGAACGCGCCGCCTTCGATCTTGTCGGCGGCCCCGGGGTCGAACTCGTAGGTGAGCGCGAACTCGTACTTGCCGGGCGTGGTGAACTGGTAGTACTGCGTGACGTAGCCCACCGGCAGCGCGGCCCGCTGCCCGGCCTTTACCGCGATCAGGTCTTCGGGGCGAATCGTGTTCACGAGGTTGTCGAACCGACGGATGTCGGTGCGCCGGCTCACGGCTTTGCCGTTCAGCGTGACGCGCTCGCGGTAGCTCACCATCGCCCGCAGCCCGTCGAACGCGCCATCAACTGGCCCGAGGACGAAGCCGTCGCCCTTCCCGGTGTTGCGAATCGTGGCTTTCAGGTCGAGCGTTTCGTCCGGGTAGAAGCACTTTGGCGCAGACAGTTCGATCTCGAACGCGGGCTTCTCGTCCGCGGCGCGGGCGCAGGTGCACGCGAGCAGCAGAACGGCGACGGCTACTCGCATGGCGATTCCTTGTGGGAGCGGAATGCCATTCAGACGCCCGCCCGCGCGACTTCTAACGCCCGTCGGCTTGTGTGCAGATCATGTCGGCGACCCAACAGCACGGGCCGTGGTCGGTGCAAGTGCGCAGGTGCTCGATCACGAGGGGGTCGTCGCACCCGGCTTCGAGCAGCGCGTCGGTGTGGACCGGAACGCCCGCGCTGTGCCCCGCGGCGCGCATGCCGCGCGCCAGCGCGACCACGTCCGACGTTAGCCACGTGGGGTGAAGCGGCGGCACCGGTTGCGTGAACCGAACAACGTCTTCGTAGACACAATAATTGACGCGGCGCTGAACCGCTCGCGGTGTCGTGTCCACATCGTGCATCTTTGCGAACAACATGGTGATGCGCACACAGCAGAGGCGCGAGCTGCGATTCAGCGCCTCAGCCGCGCCAAGGTGCGCGCCGATTTCAACATCGGGCCACAGTTCGCGGGAAAACGACTTCCCGAGATCGGGGGCGAATCCGACCGACACGGCTTCCGCGGTGGGGTCGTCTGTTAACTCGTACTCGAAATCGTTGAAGTACATCCCGCGGCCGCCGTTTTGGACGCGCACGTGGAAATGCTGGCGACTCGGGACCATCACAGTGCGAAACATCATCGCCGTTTACCCGTGGCCGTTGGTGCTGCCGTTCGTGCTCGCGCTCGCGAGCGGGGCGAAGCCGACCGGTCGGTGCTGCTCCGCCAAGTCGGTGCGGTTCTGCCGGAACTGCTCGAACGCCCAATCCCAGTCCCAACCGCCCGCGTCGATGTGCCGCAGGATCAGCAGGTTTTTCAACTCTTCCACCTCCGCGAAGCTGAACCCGTGCGTCTGCTCCACGGCCGCGTTTAGGTCGATGCCGGCGCGAATCTCCGCGTGCCAGCGGTCCATGAGGCGGCGGCGCAGCTCCGCGGTCGGCGGTTCGAAGTGCAGCACGAGGTCGATGCGCCCGGGCCGCTTGAACGCCGGGTCGATCAGATCGACCGAGCAGTTCGTGGTAAACACGTACACCACGCCCTCGTTCACCTGAATGCCGTCGAGCGCGCTCAAGAACACGGCTTGGTCGTCGGTCTCGCGCACCGTGTTGCGGTCGCGCAGGGCCACGTCCATGTCGTCGAAGAAGATGATGCCGCACCGGTGAACGGTGAACAACTCGCGCACGGCCTGCACCGGGTTGCACGACCGGCGCGCGGCTTGGTACGCGTCCGGCGATACGATTTGGTACTCGTAGCCGTTGCGCTGGCACTCTTCCCACATCCACCGGCACGCGCTGGTTTTGCCATTGCCCGGCGGGCCGGTGAGGAGCAACCCGCGCTTCGCGCGCCCGCCCAGTTCCTTGATGCGCTTCAGGTTGTCGCGGTCGAGGTAGCCGAGGGTGTGCTGCCGCATCACCGCGAACTGTTCGTCCGGCATCACCGGGGGCGGGCCGTGATCGGCCTTCTGCCGGGTGATCTTCAGCAGCGTGCGGAACAGTTTCAGGTAGTCGGCGCGTTCGACCACGCAGAAATCGTAGTCGCTCTGCTCGCGCTGGCCGTCGGTGTGACCGCACACGCGGGCGAACCGGATGCCGTCGAGCGCGTACAGGCGCACCCCGAAAGGCGTCTTCGAGGAGAACTTGTCACGGGTGGCCCACTGGCGCACGAGCGCGCCGTCGAGCGGCACGAGTTCGCCGCGCGTGGCGTAGTAGAGGAGCGTGTAATAGTGGCCGTGCGGGGCGAACGCGACCGGGTCGGTGAGGTTCGCGGCGCGGGCCGCGGACTCCACCATCAGCTTGTGGTCCGCGGAGTACGAGGTCAGTGGCGTCATGTGCTGGTGCGGCCGGGCCGCGCGGGGTGAAGTGCCTCACGGACACCGCACAAGCATAACAGGTTCGGGGCGCGGCGCGTGTTGGCGTTGCCGCGTTCGCGGTTAAACACCTAGCATGAGCCTAACCCACGGAGAGGAACTCGCTATGGCGTCGCGCTTCGACATTTCGGTTCTGGAGAAGGCCCAGAAGGTGCCCGGTAAGCCGCGGCACAAGACCCGCGAAGTGCAAGTCGGCTCGCGCGTGTTCGGCGGCACGAACCCGGTGTGGGTGCAGTCCATGACCACCACCGACACGTTCGACGTTGAAGGCACCATCAAACAGATTCACGCGCTCGAAGAGGCCGGGTGCGAACTGGTCCGCGTCACGGTGCCCAAACCCGAAGACGCCGGCGCGCTGTCGCGCATCAAGGAGCGCATCGGCATCCCGCTCATCTGCGACATCCACTTCGACTACAAAATGGCGCTCGCGGCGCTCGACCACCCGGTGGACAAAATCCGCATCAACCCCGGCAACATCGGGAGCGAGGAGCGGTTCCGCCAAGTGGTGCGCAAGGCGAAGGACAAGGGCATCCCGATGCGCATCGGGGTGAACGCCGGCAGCCTCGAGCGCGACCTGTGCGAGAAGTACGAATTCCCGTGCCCGCCCGCTATGGTGGAGAGCGCGCTGCGGTACATCGAGATCGCGGAGAGCGAGGGCTACCACAACATCATCGTTTCCCTGAAGTCGAGCGACGTGCTCGTCGCGGTGGAAGCGTACCGGCTGTACGCGCAACTGTGCGACTACCCCACGCACATCGGCATCACGGAAGCGGGCAAGCCGCCCTACGCGGTCACGAAGAGCGCCGCGGGCCTCGCGCCGATCCTGCTCGACGGCATCGGCGACACGATCCGCATTTCGCTTCTGGGCGACCCGGTGCCGGAAATCGCGGCGGCGTTCGACATCCTGCAAGCGACGCAGCGCCGGGTGCGCCGCCCCGAACTGATCGCGTGCCCGACGTGCGGCCGGTTGGCGATCGACTTGGAGAAGATCATCGCGGAACTGGAAGGCCGACTGAACGGGAAGCGGCTGCCGGTGAAGATCAGCGTGCTCGGGTGCGTGGTAAACGGCCCCGGTGAGGCGCGCGAAGCGGACATCGGCATCGCCGCGGGCAACGGCAAGGGCATGATCTTCCGCAACGGCGAGATCGTGCGCCGGGTGGACGAAGCGCAGATCGTGGACGCGCTGATGGAGGAAGTGGCGCACTGGGAGGCGACGAACCAGCACCGCATCCCGAAGGCGACGGACGCGGAGGGCATCGGCCGCCGCAAGCTCACCGTGTTGCCGGCGTGACCCCAACGCGTTCCACCGAGAATCCCATGCGCCGTGCGTTCACACTAATCGAGTTGCTCGTGGTCATCGCGATCATCGCGGTGCTGATCGGCCTCTTGCTGCCCGCCGTGCAGAAGGTGCGGCTCGCGGCGGCCCGCGCGTCGGACCTCAACAACCTGAAGCAGTGCGCGCTCGCGGCGCACAACGCCAACGATTCCGACGGCAAAATGCCCGCGCTCATCGGCACGCGGTACACCGCGAGCGCGCCCAACGCGCAGGCGTGGCTGCTCGTGTCGCACTGGGTGCTGCTCACGCCGTACCTCGAACAGGGCGTCGTGTTCAACAACGTGAGCACCGCGAACGACGACTGGGCGAAGGTGCGCATCAAGACGTACCTGTCGCGCAACGACCCGACCGCCGGCGACGGCATCGTGGACGGTCTGCCGGTCGGGAACTTCGCTGCGAACGGCAACGTGTTCGGCCTTCCGACCGCGGGTTCGAGCGGCGTCGTGGACAACGGCGCGAACCTCACCAACACCTTCTCAGACGGCACATCGAACACGATCTTGTACGCGGCGAAGGCCGGGAAGTGCGGGAGCGGGTCGTCGCTGTATTCGGCGATCAACCTGCGCGGCCACGCGGGCAACGCGGTCACGTACGGCGCGTTCTTCGGGCACGTCATCCCGAATACGGCGGGTGCGGGTGTGCCGTTCCAAGTGCAGCCGACCGCGAGCGCCTGCGACCCGGAACTACCGTCGTCCTTCTATTCGTCGGGCATCTTGGTGGCGCTCGCCGACGGCGGCGCGCGCCACGTGAGCGCGAGCGTCTCCCCGCTCACGTGGCGGCAAGCCGTGCTGCCGAATGACGGCAGCGTTTTGGGCGCGGACTGGTGAGCGCCGGTTGCCCTTTGCCCCGCCCATCGGGTACACTCGCACCCACTCCCCGTGCGAGCCTCACCCATGGCCAACTGTTCCGTTCGCGTCGCGGCGCTCGTCTTCGCAATCGCGGCGCTCGCGCTCGCCACGCGCGCCGAGGATGAAGCCAAGCACCCCAAGCGCAAAACGCCGCTCACCACGTCCAAAGTGACCGGCAACCCGGAGCCGCCGCCGAAGTTCAAGTCGGTGCGGGCGTTCGCCAACGCGAAGTTCGACCACCCCACGCTCATCGCGCGCGCGCCCGGAAGCACGCGGTTGTTCGTCGGCGAACAGACCGGCACGCTCTACTCACTCAGCGCCCCGGACGCGAAACCGGACGTGTTCCTCGACCTGCGCAAAGACTTCGCCAAGCTGAAACCGCGCGACGACGCGAAGGGCATCGGCGAGTTGTACGGGTTGGCGTTTCACCCGGAGTTTGCGAAGAACCGCACCTGCTTCGTGTGCTACACCCTCGCCCCGAAGGGCCAAGTGAAGGACGGGCGGTTCGCCGACGGCACCCGCGTGTCGCGGTTCAAAGTGATCGACAGCGACCCGCCGCGCATCGACCCCGCGAGCGAAGAAGTCGTGCTCACGTTCGTCGGCGGCGGGCACAACGGCGGCGACCTGCACTTCGGGCCGGACGGCTTCCTGTACATCTCCACCGGCGACGCGGCCGGGCCGAACCCGCCGGACCCGCTCAACACCGGGCAAGACTGCTCCGACATCCTCAGTTCCATCCTGCGCATCGACGTGAACGCGAAGGACAAGGGCTACGCGATCCCCAAAGACAACCCGTTCGTTGGCGTGAAGGACGTGCGCCCGGAAATCTGGGCGTTCGGGTTCCGCAACCCGTGGCGCATGAGCTTCGACCGCAAGAGCGGTGCGCTGTGGGTCGGTGACGTGGGCTGGGAACTGTGGGAGATGGTGCACAAGATCGAGAAGGGCGGGAACTACGGGTGGAGCGTCACCGAAGCGCGCCAACCGGTGAAGCCCGACCAGAAACTCGGCCCCAGCGCGATTCGCCCGCCGATGATCGAACTGCCGCACACCATCGCGGCGAGCGTGACCGGCGGCTATGTGTATCGCGGGAAGAAGTTCCCGGAACTCGAAGGCGCGTACGTGTTCGCGGATTGGGAAACGCGCCGCGTCTGGGCCGCGCGCTTCGAGGGTGACAGACTGAAGGAGATGCCGGAGCTGGTGAAACCGAACGTGCGCATTAGCGCGTTCGGCGAAGACAACGCGGGCGAACTGTACTTCGCGGAGTACGACACCGGGTTCATCTACACCTTCGAGCGGAACGACGCGGGTGCGGTCAACGCCAAGTTCCCCACCAAACTGAGCGAAACCGGGCTGTTCGCGGACGTGAAGAAGCACGAACTGGCCGCGGGCGTCGTGGAGTTCCGCCCGGCGGAGGCTCAATGGGCCGACGGGGCGCGCGCAATTCACGCGCTCGCGCTGCCCGGTGACAGCGCGGTGTCACTGTTCGCCGAAGCGAAACCGATGCCGAGCCAAGTGTTCTGGCACAACTTCCGCATGCACTTCCCGAACGACGCGGTGCTGCTGAAAACCGTGCTGTACACCGCACCGAAAGACGGTGTCGCGCGGCGCTACGTCGAAACGCAACTCCTGCACTTCACCGACGGCGACTGGCGCGGCTACTCCTACGTTTGGCGCGACGACCAAACCGACGCGGACCTCGCGCCGGCCGACGGCGCGGAAGTGGAAATCGAACTTACCGACCGCGACGACCGGAAGCGGCTCCACAAGCACGTTCACGCGGTGCCGAGCCGGGCACAGTGCATGACGTGCCACAACGCGTGGTCGGAGTTCGCGCTCGCGTTCACCGTCCCGCAACTGAACAGCTCAGCCGGCGAAGTTGGCAACCAACTTCACCGGCTCACGCGCGACGGTTTCCTGCGCCGCTTCGATAAAGCCGGGAAGCCGGTGCCGCCGTACCCGAACGAAGACCTCGTGCGCGGCGAGCCAACGTTCGTTCACGAGCCGCGCGGCCCGCTCGAACCGCAGGCGCGCACCTACCTGCACGTGAACTGCGCGCACTGCCACCGGTTCGGGGGCGGTGGCGGACAGGTGGTGCTCGAACTCGATTACGCGAAACCGCTCAAGGAAACTGGGATTCTGAACGTGCGTCCGAAGCAGGGCGATTTCGGCCTCGAAGACGCGCGGCTGATCGCGCCGGGCGCGCCGGAGCGCAGCGTGCTGTACTACCGCATGGCGAAGTTCGGCCGCGGGCGAATGCCGCACCTCGGCTCCGAAATGCCGGACTTCCACGGCCTCGGCCTCATCGGGAACTGGATAGCGGACCTCGGCGGCAAAGGCCCGCTCGCCGGCCCGAACTTCGCGAACAACATCGCGGGCAAGTTGCGCGACGTGCCCGGCGCGCTACCGTTCGCGCGCGAGTTCCACGGCGCGGACACGAGCGCCGCGGAGCGCGCGAAGGTGCTCGCCGAGGCCGCGAAGCTCCCGCCGGGGCACGTGCGCGACCTGTTCGAGGGTTACTTGCCGCCGGACCCGAAGGGCCGCAAACTCGGCTCGAACCCGCGCCCGGCTTCCATCCTCGCGCTCAAGGGCGACGCAAAAAACGGCGAAGGGCTGTTCTTCAACAAGGAACTGAAGTGCGCGAACTGCCACAAGGTCGGTGACAAGGGTACGACAGTCGGCCCGGACCTCACGAAGATCGGGGCGACCCGCACGCGGGCGGAACTGCTCGATTCGCTCCTGAACCCGTCGGCGCGGGTGGAACCGCAGTACGCGGCCTACGCGGTGCGCACGAAGGACGAGAAGACGCACATCGGCATCGTCGTGACGCGCAACGAAAAGGAACTCGTGCTGATCGACGCCGAAGGCAAGAAGGTGACGATCCCGGGCGACACCGTCGACAGCGTGCGGCCGTCGCGGTTGTCGCTGATGCCGGACGGCCAGATGAGCGGCCTCACGCCGCAAGAGGCCGCGGATTTGCTGGAGTTTTTGGCGAGCCGGAAGTAGCGCCCTTAAAGTAGTAGGCACGCTCCGCGTGCCGTGTGTTGGGGCCGCATCAGCAACGCGGTACTTCGCCCAGCGTTCTGACCTCTTCAGCGACGGCACGCGGAGCGTGCCTACTACCTTGAGAACTCCCATGATTCGCGCCGCGACGCCCGCCGATTTGCCCGTCATCGTGCGCCTCATCCGCGATCTCGCGGAGTACGAGAAGCTCGCGCATGCGGTCGATCTGGACGAGGCGAAATTGCGCGACCACCTGTTCGGCCCGCGGCCCTACGCCGAAGTGCTGCTCGCCGAAGACGCGGGCGCGGTCGTGGGCTTCGCGCTGTTCTTCCACAACTATTCCACGTTTCGCGGCAAGCCCGGCATCTACCTCGAAGACCTGTTCGTGGTGCCCGCGGCGCGGGGGAAGGGCTTCGGGAAGGCGCTGCTCGCGGAGTTGGCGAACCTCGCGGTGGCGCGCGACTGCGCGCGCGTGGAGTGGTCGGTGCTGGATTGGAACGAGCCGTCGATCAACTTTTACAGGGCGCTCGGCGCGGTGCCGATGGACGAATGGACCGTGTTCCGACTCACCGACGGCGCGCTCCGGACGTTGGCGGGGAACTGAGTTCCGAGCGCGGCCGCCGTCAAGGCGTCGTAAGGACCGCCGGGCGGGTGTCGCCGAGCGCGCGAACCGAATCGCGCCCGGCAGTCGGCACGGCCGAAGCCAACGGGGGCCGCGCGCCGGGCTGCCATACGCGGTCACGCGATCAGGTCGCGGTAGAAGTCGGCGAAGCGGGCGGTCATCGCGGCGCGGCTGTACTCGGCTTCCGCGCGGCGGCGCGCCGCGGAGCCGAAGCCCGCCGCCCGCAGCGGGTTCGCCAGCAGTTCCCCGAAGGCGTCGCACAGCGCGCGCGCGTCGTTCGCCGGCACCAGCAGCCCGCAGCGGCCGTTGTCGAGCAGTTGGGCGTTCGCGCCCACATCGGTCGCCACCACCGCGCGCCCCGCGGCCATGTATTCGAGCAGCGCGTTGGACATGCCTTCGGAGTGCGACGGCAGTACGGCCACGTCCACGCCGCGCAGGAAGTTCGGCACGTCCGGCACCGAGCCGCGCAGCACGAACCGGTCGCCGAGGTTCAACTCCGCGTGCAGGCGCTCGAGTTCGGCGCGCTGCTCGCCGTCGCCGGCCACCTCGAACCGCAGTTGCGGGAACCGCTCGCACGCGACCTGCGCGGCGCGCATCAGGCCGTCGACGTTCTTCACCGGGCGCAGGTTCGCGACGCACCCGACGCGCACCACCTTCTTCGACACGTCCGGCAGCACGAACCGCTTGAACCGCGCGGTGTCCACACCGTTTTCGAGCACGGTCACGCGGTTCACGGGCGTGCCCTCGCGCGCGAGCGCGTCGCGCCCGGCGGCGGTGTTCGTGAGCACGCGGTCCACGAACGGCCGCACGAACCGGCCGAGTGCGCGGTGCTTTGCGGTGAGCCAGTAGCCGAGGTTGTTCCGCACGCGCACCACCTTCTTCACCCCGCACAGTTTGGCGAGCGGCGCGCCGAAGTACGCGGCGTCGAGGAAGTACGCCTGCACCACGTCCGGTCGGTGCTCCTTCCAGAACGCGCGCACGCGCCGCGCGGCCCCGAGCGCGCGCACCGAGAACAGCTTGCGCAGGCCGAGCCGCACCACCGGGCAGTCGGCCGGTTCGAGCGCGCGCGAGAGGTCGTCTTCGCCGTCGAGGAGCACCAGCGTCGGTTCCACCTTCGTGCGGTCGAGGTCGCGCACCAGCGCGAGCAGTTGCGTTTCGGTGCCGGCCCGCGAAAGGCGGTCGATCATGAAGCACACGCGCACCGGGGCCGCGGAACGAGCGACGGGTGCGGGCGCGCGAAGCGCCAAGCGGGGCGCGAGCAGTGCGGACATCCGTGTCCTCTTAGTGGTGTCGATCAGTAGGACAGGCTTCCAGCCTGTCCCGGCAGTGTCAGGCCGGAGGCCCGTCCGACGGAGCGCGCCGGGCGGAGCGCGCCGAGCAGTTCCATGTAGGCGCGGGCTTGGGCGTCGAAGGTGAACCGCGCCCGCATCCGTTCGCGGCCGTTCGTTCCGAATTCCGCCCGCAACGCGGGCGCGCTCAGCAGGCGGTTCACGCGGTCCGCGAGCGCCGCGGGGTCGCCCGGCGGTACGAGGAACCCGGTCGCGCCGTCGGCGATGGCTTCCGGCGTCCCGCCGACGGCCGTTGCGACCACCGGCACGCCGGCGGCGCTCGCTTCCAGAGCTACGTTGGGCAAGCCTTCGGTGTACGACGGCAGCACGACCACGTCGGCCGCGCCGATGAGCGAATCGAGATCGGTGCGGAACCCCGGCAGCACGACGCGGTCGGTGAGATTCAGGGCGCGGACTTGGCGCTCGAGGTCGCCGCGCAGCGCGCCTTCGCCGAACAGCACCACGCCGGCGTCCGGGTGGGCGGCGCAGATGTCGCGGGCGGCTTCTACCAGCACGCCGAAGCCCTTCTCCGGGCTGAACCGGCCCGCGCCGAGCACGACGCGCGCGACCGGCGCGCCCTTCGGGAAGAAGCCGAGCAACCGGTCGCGCGCGCCGGGGCCCGCGGTCTCGAACGCCGCCAACCGGGCGCTGTTGCGGATCACGCTCACGCGTTTCGCGGGCACGCGGCACCAGTGGCGCACCTTCGCGGCTTGGCCGTCCGACACGCACACGACGTGATCCATGAACCGCAGGTGTCGGCGGTCCAGCCACTCGTACAGCTTCACCTTGCGCGTCTCGCCGGTCCAACCGCGCGACACCGCGACCGCGGGCACGCTGGCGCGCCGCGCCGCGAGCCGCCCGAGGATGTGCGCCTTGTAGCCGTGACAAATGAGCACGTCGGCCGCGGAAGTGCGAACCAACTCGGCCACTTCGCGGACCGCGGTGAACACGTGGGGGAAGTCGTGGTGCAGCGCCACGGCGGCGAACCCGGCGGCGCGGCACTCGGCGAGGAACGCTTCGCCGCGGCCGCCTTCGGGGAACGCCGCGAACGTGGTGCGCACGTGCGGCGGCAGGGCGCGCGCGAGACCGATCATCTGGCGCTCGGGGCCGCCGTAGAAGGTGCTCGCGGTGAGGTGAACGAGGTTCATTCCCGTGCGCGTCCGTGCGTCGAGCGGGGGCGGAACGTGTGCAAGGTTGGAAGTGTAGGGGGCGGCGCGGGCGGTTGTCTACCTCACTTTTTCGCGCTCACTTCCAGAACTGCCACCAGCGGCGCGGCGGGCGGAGCGCAGCGCGACCGCGGGCGAAGTCCAGTTTCAGCACCAGACCGCGAAAGAAATCCAGTCCGAGCAAACCGTCGTGGGTGACGGTGGGCGGTAGATCGTGTGCAAGTACGTCGAAGTTCGCGCGAACTTGTCCGAGCGCGAGCAAGTGCGGGACAGCCACGAACGGGGCGGCCGCGCCGCCGGTCGCCGAGCGAATGCGCCCGCGCCGCGCGTTCGCCGCTGGCACGATGCCCAACGACGCGAGTACGTGCGGACGGATAATGATGCGCGTCGCCCTGTGTCGAGTGCCAGCTTCAATTCCCAAGTGCGCCGCGGCCCTGTGACGAAAACAGGAACCACGATGTTGGGTGCGACCGGGTCGAAGGCGAATTCCATCACGCGCTCTCGCTTAAGGGTTCAAGAACGTCGTCATCGACCTTCGGTTGCGTCGTGTAGAAAATCGCGCCTTCTTTCACATCGGGAAACTCGTCGTTGTCGACGAGCCGGCGGTCGAACTCGGCGCGGTCGGGCGTGTGCATGCGCACGATGCCGCCCACCGCGAACCCGTCGCGCCCCTTCTTCAAGTGACTCACCAGTACCCACTGGTTCGGGTACTGCGCCTCGATCTCCGCGATCGTCAGGTACTGCTCGCTCATTGCGCACCTCCACTTCCCATTGTGACTCACGGGCGGGTCGCACGCTAGCGGCGCTCGTAGTAGTTGCCCGGCAGCCGGCGAATCAGGCGCTTCAGTTCCAGTTGCATGAGCGTGCGGGACACGTCGCCCGGTGGCAGTTCCAGTTCGCGCACCAGTTCGTCCGCGTGGCGCTTGCTCGCCAGTGCGTCGTACACGCGGGCTTGCGTGCCTTCCAGTTGCGGCTGCGGCGGCGCGGGCGGTTCGGGAACCGGCGGTTCGGTCGAATCGACCGCCGGCGCGTCGTCGAACAGCGTCGCGGGGGCGAGTTTCGGTTTCGCCGAACCGTACTCCGGGGTCGCGATGCCCTTGAGGTCTTCGATCACGTCCGCGGCGCTGCGAATCAATCGCGCGCCCTTGCGAATCAGATCGAGACAGCCGGCGCTCATGCGCGAATCGGTTGGCCCCGGCACCGCGAACACCTCGCGCCCCTGCTCGGCTGCGTGCGTCGCGGTAATGAGTGCGCCGCTTTTGATATCCGCTTCAACAACGATAATGCCGCGGCTCAGGCCGCTGATGATGCGGTTGCGCGCCGGGAACATGCCCGGTTGCGGCGACACGGTCATCGGCGTTTCGGTGACGAGGCACCCGCCGTTCACGATGGCGTCGGCGAGGTCCGCGTGCTCGGGCGGGTAGATCGCGCTCAGCCCGCCGGCCAAGCACGCGATTGTGCGCCCGCCGGCTTCGAGCGCGGCCCGGTGCGCCGCGCCGTCGATGCCGCGCGCGAGGCCCGACACCACGGTGAACCCGGCGCGCACGAGGTCGCGGGCGAGCGCTTCGGCCACGCGCTTCCCGTACGCGGTGGGGTTGCGCGTACCCACGATTCCGACCGCGTTCGCGTCGGCGGCGGTGTAGGTGCCGCGCATGTAGAGCAGTGGGGGCGGCGCGGGTACCGCGGCGAGCGGGTTCGGGTAGCCGTCCCACCCGACCGGTACCGCGCGCACGCCGAACTGCGCCATCAGGTCGAGCTCGGGGGCGATGTTCACGGTGCGCAGGGCCGCCGCGAGTTGCGGCGCGAGCTTCTCGCCGATGTGCGGGACGGTGAGCAACTCGGCGACGGTGGCGCGGCGGGCCGCCGCCGGCGAGCCGAACCGCACGAGCAGCGCGGCCGTGAGTTTGGGGCCGAGACCGGGCACCAGCGCCAGCGCGAGGTGGTCGCGCAGCGGGTCGGGCGAATCGGGCGCGTCGGACATAGGGCGGAACCCGTGGCGGGAAGGTCGTACACCAACGATACCGGCGCGGGCGATTCCCCGCTAGCGGCGGCGGCGGGCGTCGCGCATAATGCGCCCCACCGGGAACAGGAGACCGCCGTGTTCGGCATGGGCAACAACAACGGCCTGAAGATTTTTAGCGGGCGCGCCAACCGGCCGCTCGCCGAGGGCATCGCCAAGGTGCTCAAGCAGCCGCTCGGGCGCGTCACCCTCGAAGACTTCCCCGACGGCGAAACGGGCGTCCGCATCGAAGAGGACGTGCGCGGCCGCGACGTGTTCGTGGTTCAACCGACCTGCACCCCGGTGAACCACAACCTGATGGAACTGCTCATCATGCTGGACGCGTTCAAGCGCGCCAGCCCGGCCCGCATCACCGCGGTGCTGCCCTACTACGGCTACGCGCGCCAAGACCGCAAAGACAAGGGCCGCGTGCCCATCTCGGCGAAGCTGGTGGCGAACCTCATCACCCGCGCCGGGGCCGACCGCGTGCTCGCCTTGGACCTGCACGCGGCGCAGATTCAGGGCTTCTTCGACATCCCGGTCGATCACCTGTACGCGGTCAAAGAGCTGGCGAAGCACGTGCGCAGCCTGAACATCCCGCAAGACGAACTCGTGGTGCTCAGCCCGGACGAGGGCAGCATCAAGAAGGCGCTCGACTTCCAGAAGAACGTGGGCGGCAAGCTCACGCTCGTGGACAAGCGCCGCACCAGCGCCACCGAGATCAAGCACGGGCACATGATCGGCGCGCCGGTGGACGGCAAGTGCGTCGTGATTTATGACGACATGATTTCCACCGCCGGCACCATCGTGGGCGCGGTGAACGTGGCGAAGGCGCACGGCGCGCGGGCCGTGTACGTGTGCGCCACGCACGGCGTGCTGTGCGGCCCGGCCATCGAGAAGCTGCGGGCCGCGCCCATCGATCAGCTCGCCATCACCGACAGCATCCCGCTGCCGCCGGAGAAGCAGCTCCCGTGCATCAAGGTGATTTCCGTGTCCGCGCTGGTGGCGAACGCGATCACCCGCATTCACGGCAACGAGTCGATCAGCGAGCTGTTCAAGGACGAACCGCCGGAAGCGAAGTAACGGTACGCCCCAGTTCCCCCACACCCGACCCGCGACATGGCGAACATCCGCGTAACGTGCCCCGAGTGCAAGACGCAGTTGGAGATCGGCGAGGAGCACGCCGGCCAAGAGGTCGAGTGCGGCAACTGCTATAAGGTGTTCATCGCGAAAGCCCCAGAAAAAGAGGGGCCGAAGGTGACGGTGGTGTTCGGATTGCCGCCGAAGAGCGAACCCAAGGAGGCGGAGCGGCCGAGGCGACGACGCCGGCGCGACGACGACGACGACGATTACGAGCACGACCGCCGGCGGCGCGACGACGACGATTACGACTACGACCGCCGGGCGCGCCGCGGCGAAGACACCGGTGGCGCGGACGGCATGGCAATCGCCGCGCTGGTGCTCGGCATTTTGTCGCTGCCCTTGGTGTGCTGCTGGTGGGCCGGGCTGCCGCTGTCGGTGCTGGCGATCATTTTCGGTTCGTTGGGCCTGAAGAGCCGCGACCAGAGCGGGCTGGCGACCGCCGGGTTGGTGCTGGGCATCATCGCCGCGTGCTTGGTGGGCTTCCTGTTCGTCGTGGGCATGGGCGGGCGCTGGGCCGCGTTCCCGTGGCGCTGACCGCAGCGCCGAGTGCCCCGCCGCGGCGCGATAATCGGTGTGAAATGCCTTCACCCGCCCGCCGTTCTCTCTGTAATCACGGTCACTCGCGCGGGGTCTCGCAATGTCGCGCCACTCGCTCGCCGGTCAGCGCCGGCTCGTCGTTTACGCCACGGTCGCGGTGCTCGCGGTCGCTTCGTATTGGACGTTCTTCTCGGACGGCCCGCCCATCCTTTGGGGGCCGACAGCGAAGGCCGCGGAAGTCGAACGGGGCCGCGAACTGTTCGAGCACCAGTGGGCCGCGAACGACCCGCTCGCGCACGGCGACGGCCTCGGGCCGGTGTTCAACGCGCGGTCGTGCGTCGCGTGCCACTTCCAAGGGGGCGTGGGCGGCGGCGGTGCGAACGAGCACAACGCGGTGAGCTTCGAGGTGCAACCGCGGCCCGGCGATCACGAGTTCCACAGCGGCACGCTCCACAACTTCAGCACGAATCCCGCGGACAAAGAGACCCCGCGCAAACTCAGTGCGCTGTTCCCGGTCGTGAAGGGCCGCACCACGCGCAGCAGCGACCCGCACTGCCCCACCACCACTACGATCCCGGACTTCGACCCGGTCACGGTGCAACCGGTGCAAACCACCGCGCTGTTCGGTGCCGGCTGGGTCGACCTGATTTCCGACCGCGCGATTCTGAAGAACGCGCGCAACCGCGGGCTGCGGACCCTGCGCCGCGAACTGACCGGCGAGTTCGACAACGTGCCCGTGGGTCGCGTGCGGCACGTCGCGGGCGGCGTCGGCAAGTTCGGCTGGAAGGGGCAGTTCGCCACGCTCCGAGAGTTCGTCGCGGCGGCGTGCTCGAACGAGTTGGGCCTCGGCGTCCCGGGCGTCCCGCAGGCGAAGCCGCTCGGCACGACAGGTGGCGACGACCCGCAACCGGACCTGAGCCGCGAGCAGTTCGGCGCGCTGGTGGCGTTCGTGAAGACGCTCCCGAAGCCGGTGGAAACGGGCACCGAGGCGCGCGGCAAGGACCTGTTCCGCGAAGTGGGCTGCGCGATCTGCCACGTCCCGGACATCGGCGGCGTGCGCGGGGTGTACAGCGATTTCCTGCTCTACACACTCGAAGACCCGCACCCGCCGGGCGGCGGCGGCGGCAGCAGCTACAGTGAACCGCCCCCGCAACTGCAACTGCCGCCGCGCCCGGACCACGAGCCGAAACCGAGCGAGTGGAAGACGCCGCCGCTGTGGGGCGTCGCGGATTCGGCCCCGTACCTGCACGACGGCAGCGCGCCCACGCTGCTCGCGGCGATCCAGAAGCACCGCGGCGACGCGAAGCGCGTGACCGAGCGGTTCGAGGCGCTGCCCCCGGCGGACAAGGCCGCGGTGGTGGCGTTCCTCGGCACGCTGAAGGCCCCGCCGACCGCGGTTCCGCTCCGCGACCCGTCTGTTACGAAGCTGGGTCGAAAATAGGAAGCGCGCTTGGTGGCACAGGCTTTCCAACCCGTGCCACCAATTCGTCACCCGCCGCTCGCCTTCTTGCCGGGCGGCGCGCCCCGTATCATTCGCTGCATGAACCCTATCGACACGCTCTTCGCGCGCACCCGTGCCGCCAAGCGCGCGGCGCTCATGCCGTTCGTTACCGCCGGCGACCCGGACCTCGCCTTCACGACCGATCTGCTGCCCGCGCTCGCCGGGGCCGGCGCGGACCTGTTCGAGATCGGGTTCCCGTTCTCCGACCCCATCGCCGACGGCCCGGTCATTCAGGCCTCGTACACGCGCGCGCTCGACAAGCGCCTGAAGACGGCCGAAGTGTTCGACGCGCTAAAGCGCGTAACGGCGCGCCCCGAGTGGCACGCGCCGCTGGTGGCGATGGCGTCGTACTCGCTCATGTTCCGCACCGGGCCGGGCGCGTTCATGGACGCGGCCCGCGCCGCCGGCCTGAGCGGGTGCGTGGTGCCGGACGTGCCGGTCGAAGAGGCCGACGAACTGGCGCGCCTCGCGCGCGACCGCGATTTCAAGCTGATCCTCCTCGTCACGCCCACCACTTCGCCCGAGCGCGCCGCGAAAGTGGTGGCGGCGTGCAGCGGGTTCGTGTATGTCGTGAGCGTGGTGGGCATCACCGGTGCCCGCGAGGCGCTACCCGCCGCGCTCCGCGAACAGCTCGCGCGCCTGCGCTCCCTAACGGACCTCCCGCTGTGCGTCGGGTTCGGGGTGAGCAAGCCGGAACAGGTGGCCGAACTGAAGGACGTCGCCGACGGCGTGATCGTGGGCAGCGCGGTGGTGCGGCACCTCGAAGCCGCGGCGCGCGACCGCGCAACGGCGCTTGCCGACGTAACCGCGTTCGTGCGGGCGCTCCGCGCGCCGCTGGGGTGAACCGATGACCGTTGGCGACACCGCGCCGGACGTGGAACTGCTGCTCGCGGACGGGTCCGCGGCGCGGCTCTCGACGTTCTGCGCCTCCGAGTACCTGCTGGTGGTGTTCCTGCGGCACTTGGCCTGAATCGCGTGCACCGCCCACCTCGGCGAGGTGGCCGCCGCCCGCGAGCAACTCGCGGCCCGCGGGTGCTCCGTTTTGGTCGTCACACAGGCCCAACCGAAGTGGCTCGCGCACTACGCGGCGCGCACCAACTGGGGCGTGCCGCTGGCGTGCGACCCGGAGCGCCGCGCCTACGCCGCGTTCGGGCTGGGGCGCGCCAAGTGGCGCACGTTCTTCAACCCGCGGGTGCTGTGGGGCTACTTCCGGGCCATGTTTCGCGGGTACCGCGTGCGGGCACCCTACGCGGACGAAGACCTGCTGCAACTCGGCGGCGATTTCGTACTCGCGAAAGGGCTGCGCGCGGTTTTCGCGCGCCCGTCGGTTAACCCCACCGACCGGCCGACGGTATCCGATGTGCTCGCGGCGCTCCCATCGGTGCCGCCGATGGGGGACGAACCCGCGCCCGATGCCCCGCCCGGTTGACTCGCACGCCGCCCGAACCTAACGATACCGTTCCCACTCGCGCTCCCACCCGCGCCCGCACGCACTCTCAGAGGACGGTCATGACGCTCCGCCGGTTCCTGCCCGCGCTCGCCCTTCTGCTCGCCGCGCCGCCCGCCTTCGCCCAGCCCAAGCCCGAACCCGCCGACTTCCTGCTGCCCGACGAATCGAAACTGGCCCCGTTCAAGGACACCGTGCCGCTGGTGTTCGTGACGAGCAACCAGCCGGAATGGAAAGCCCTCAAGGGCTTCTGGACCGAAGGGACCCAAGAGGACGTGGACCCCGCGACCGGCGCGAAGGTGACGCGCAAGGTGGTGCGAATTCGCGTGCCGCTCGGCATCACGCAGGCCCCGCGGGTGCCCGCCGAGAACCCGATGACCGCGGCCAAGTGGGAACTGGGCAAGAAGCTGTACTTCGACAAGGTGCTATCGACCGACAACACGATCTCGTGTGCGACGTGCCACGAGCCCGCGAAGGGCTTCGGCGACGCCAAGCGCACGTCCACCGGCATCGGCGGCGCGGTCGGCGGCGTGAACGCGCCGACCGTGTTCAACAGCGCGTTCAACCGGTTCCAGTTCTGGGACGGCCGCGCGGCGTCGCTCGAGGACCAAGCGCAAGGCCCGGTCGGCAACCCGAAGGAGATGTTCGCCGGCAAGGGCGACCCGTGGCACGAGGCCGTGGCCCGGTTGCGCGCGAACCCGGAGTACGTGAAGGCGTTCGGCGCGGCGTTCGGCCACGCACCCACCCGCGACGCCGCCGCCAAAGCCATCGCCACCTACGAGCGCACCGTGCTGCTCGGCGACAGCCTGCACGACCGCGCCGAGGCGCTCATGCGCAAGCGGGTGATCGAAGAGGAGAGCGGCAAGTTCGTGCTGAAGGCCGAAGACTACGCCGCCGCACTCAAGGCCGAGTTCGCCCGCAAGGGGCCGGCGCTCGCGGACCTCGGTCTCGACCCTCAAAAGGACGCCGCGAAGGCCGACGAGTTCGGGAAGAAACTGGTGAACGGCCGCGACCTGTTCTTCGGCAAGGCGCGGTGCGCGAACTGCCACAGCGGCGACACGTTCACCGACCACGGGTTCCACAACCTCGGCGTGGGCGCGAAGGACGGCACCCTGCCGACCGACGAGTTCGGGCGGTTCGTGCCGCTGCCCACCGGTCACAAGGACCCGGCGCTGGTGGGCGCGTTCAAGACGCCCGGCACCCGCGGCCTGCTGGCGAGCGCGCCGTACATGCACAGCGGCGACGAGAAGACGCTGGAGCAGGTGGTGGACTTCTACGACCGCGGCGGCAACGTGAACGCGTGGCTCAGCCCGAACATGCGCGACCTCGCGGCGGAAGGGGCGTACGTGAAGGCCCGCGCCGCCGGGCAGAAGGTGGACCCCGCGGTGAAGACCTACGGCCCCACCAACAAGCCCATTATTCCGCTGAAGCTGAACCTGACGGCCGACGAGAAGGCGAACTTGGTGCTGTTCCTGAAGGCGCTGAACGGCGACCCGCTCGACCCGCTGCTGAGCGACCCGGCCAAGTTCCCCGCGAAGTGACCGCTCGACCGGCGGCACGGGCTTTCCGGCCCAATGGCACTGACTTTATGGCTGTGTTCTTGTGGCACCGGCCTCTGGCCGGTGCACATTCAAGACATGTGCCACCGGCCAGA
>JALHNS010000088.1 GCA_022843445.1 Gemmata sp. | reverse complement strand
ACGCCCGGCGACGCGCACCCCGCGAGCGCCGCAAGCCCCGCGCCACACACTTTTCGTGTGAACGACTTCAAGCCGAATCCCCCGCGCACCGGTTCAACTCCACTCATCGGCCGCGCGACCGACACATCTTGAAGCGCGGCCCTTCCTTCGCGCGCCGCCGCCGGGTATGGTATTGGCTCACTTTCGCTCAGCGGGACATCCGATGCGCACGTTCCTCTCTCTCCTCGCACTGTCCGCGGCGGCGCGGGCGGCCGATCCGCCGACCCCACCGGTTCTCAACCGTGGCGCGTTCGACGTGCCGAATTCGTCCGGCGCGTGGGACCGGTTCCCGCCGCCCGCGAAGCCGGAACTGCCCGAGTGGGCGCGCGCCCTTTCGCTCCCGCTGCCCAAGACCGCGGCGCGGATGCTGGTGCAGGACCACTTCCACCGTGCGAACAACCCGCTCGGCGCGCGGCTCGCCGCCGACGTGCGGCACGAAGTCGCCGACGCACTCAACAGCCCGTACGGGCGCGCGTCGGCTAAGGCCGACCGCGAGCGCGCCGGCGGCGCGCCGCACCCGCACGCGGCGCTCGTGCGGGCGTTCGCGCGCAAGCTCACGCTCGAAGGGCACGCGATCACCGACGCCGAGTTCGCCCGCGTGCTCAAAGCGCTGGGGCCGAAGGACACGACGGCGCTGGTTCACACCGTCGCGTACGCGAACTTCCAGAACCGCGTCTGGCTCGGCCTCGGCGTAAAGGGCGAAAGCCCGCCGCTGCCGCCGGTCGCGGTGAACTTCGACTTCGACGCCATGAAGCCGCTCGCGCCGGCGCGCCCGGCGTGGGACGACCTCAAGAGCGCAAAAGGCGACGGAATCGCGGTGCGCGTCGAGTGGAGCGACAAAGACGCGGCGCGCGTCGCGCAGGCGCTCGAATCGCAGAAAGAGCGGTCGCTGCGGATGCCGCTCGCGCCGCCGGAGGCGTTCGAGAAGTTGCCGGAGTCGGAGCGCGCCGGCGCGAAGCGCATCCTGTGGAACACCGTGAGCGCCGGCTGGCAACCGGAGATGCCGCGCGTGTGGTTCGCCGGGCTGTACGCCTTTTACGAGGAGGCGAAGGTCGATCGCGTGTTCACCAACTCGGTGTTCTGGGTGGTGACGCGCACGAACGACTGCTTCTACTGACTGGGCCACAGTGAAATGCTGCTCGCGGTCGCGGGCCTCAAGTCGGACGAAGTGAAGGCGCTCCGAGAGAAGTTGGCGACGGGCGACTGGTCGTCGTTCCCGCTCGCGCAGCGCACGGCCTTCGGGCTGGCGTACAAGCTGAGCAAAGACCCGGCGTCCTTGACCGACGCGGACCGCGCGGCGCTGATCGAAGTGTTCGGGCGCGAGCGCGCGGTCGATCTGATTTGGTACGTGAGTTGGTGCAACTACATGACGCGCGTCGCCGACGCCTTCCAACTGCCGCTGGAGAAGGAGAACGCCTTTACGCCCGTGAAGAAGTGACGGCGAACGGCCGGCGTGAGCCGGCCGGTGTTTACTCGCCCGAAACCACTAGGCTGGTGAGCGCCGCACGGCACCGTGTGGCCCCGCGAAGGCAAACCGGAAGCGTGAGCGGGGCTTCCTTGTGGGAAGACCGTCGCTCGCGCTTCCGGCTCGTTACGGCACTACGCCAGCACTTCGCTCACGACGCCGCGACCGACCGTGCGCCCGCCCTCGCGCACCGCGAACCGGCTGCCCGGTTCCAGCGCGATCGGGCAGTCCAGCGTCACTTCGATGCGGGCCGTGTCGCCCGGCATCACCATCTCGACGCCGTCCGGCAGCGCCACCGCGCCGGTCACGTCGGTGGTGCGCACGAAGAACTGCGGCTTGTAACCCGCGAAGAACGGGTTATTCCGCCCGCCCTCCTCCTTGCGCAGCGCGTACAGTTCCGCCCGGAACTTGCTCCGCGGGCGGATCGACTTCGGGGCCGCGAGCACTTGGCCGCGGCTGATCTCGTCGGCCTTGATCCCGCGGAGCCGAACGCCGACGTTCTGCCCCGCCACGCCCTCAGCCTGCGGGCGCTTGAACTGCTCGACGCCGGTGACGACCGTTTCCGCGGCGTCGCCGAAGCCGATCACTTCCACCTTGTCCCCGGCCCGCACGCGGCCCTGCGCGATCACGCCGGTCGCCACCGTGCCCAACCCTTCGATGGAGTAGACGTTCTCCACCGCCATCAGGAACGGCTTGTCGGCGTCGCGCACCGGCGTCGGGACGTGCGCGTCGAGCGCGTCGAGCAGGTTCCCGATGCACGCGGCGAACTTGGGGTCCGCCGGGTGGTCGAGCGCGCCCTTCGCGTTGCCGCGCACGAACGGCACCGCGTCGCCGTCGTACCCGTACCGCGACAGCAGCTCGCGCGTTTCGAGTTCGACGAGGTCCAGCAGGTCCGCGTCCGGCACCAGATCGACCTTGTTCACGAACACCACGAGGTGCCGCACGCCCACCTGCTGCGCGAGCAGCACGTGTTCGCGGGTCTGCGGCATCGGGCCGTCGGTCGCGGAGATCAGGAGGACAGCCCCATCCATCTGAGCTGCGCCGGTAATCATGTTCTTGATGTAGTCCGCGTGGCCGGGGCAATCGACGTGCGCGTAGTGCCGCGTCGCCGTCTCGTATTCGACGTGCGCCGCGGTGATCGTCACCGTCTTGGTGTCGTCGCGCTTGGTGCCGCCCTTCGCCACCGCGTCGTAGGCTTTCGCCGTGGCGAGGCCCTTCTGGGCCTGCACCGCGAGCAGCGCGGCGGTGAGCGTGGTCTTGCCGTGGTCGATGTGGCCGATGGTGCCGACGTTGACGTGAACCTTGCAGAACTGCATGGGAGTAAGCTCCTCAGTTGCAACGAGCAACTGCGGTGAGCCGGGTTCCCACGCTCGGCCGCAAGTGCGGCCTTTTTTCCACAACGAGTGAATCCAGAGCGGGTAGGCCGGCGATGCCGACTGGCACCAATTGGACACGCGAGAGGCGGATAAGGTTCGCCCTCGTGAAGTCGGCTAAGACTTCCTAGCTGGTCGGTTCTCAGGGCAATTCGCGCCACGCATTAGAAATCGTGCAACCTTCACATCCAGCACAGTTGTGCCGCATACTCCGGCTGCGCCAATTAGTCCATTTGTGCGGGCAAGGCGCTCATTACACAAGATTTTCTAGCTCGCTGAAGTCCGATTTGCATTCTTCGCGTGGTTCCTTCTGACGAACCTAGTCGTGAACGGTACAGGTTCGCACCGAAGGGAATCGCGCATGGCCCCATTCATCGAATTCGCACTCATCCTCTTCGCGGCAGCGGGGCTGAAAGCCGTTGCCGCGGCGTTCGAGTGGCTCAAGAACCGAGACACCGAGCGCGAGCAAACTAAGCGCTACGAGCTTGCCCAAAGCAAAGTGCCGGTAGGGGCCGTGTACGCAACGAGTTCGCACACCGGAGAAGTGTTCGTGCTTGACCCGTGCCCAACAAAACCGAAACCAGTTGCGGCCGTACTGCCCAAAAAGCGCCGCCGCCGCGCCAAGACGGCGAAAGCAGTCGAATAGCTGCCGAACCGTGCGGTTCGGTTGTGAGGACTTGTGTTCTGCGGGATGCGGTTATAATGCGGCGACACTCTCCACACGAGGCCCGACCGTGACGCCCACGATTGCGATTCCGCCCGCCGTTTGCGTTCTCCCGATGAGCGAAGCCGAGTTCCCTGAGTGGACCGTTCCCGAACTCCAAGCGCGGTTCTTTCTCGGCGCGACCGACGACGACGCTCGCAACCTTCTCGCGCTCGCCCATCCGGGCCGCTACCTGTTCCGCAAACACGCGCTCGACGAGGACAAGGCACCGCCGGGAACCCTCGTGCTGTTCCAGTACAAAGCCCACATCATCGCAAGCGCGGTACTCGCGCGCATCGAACGCTACGCCAACGCGAGTGAAAGCGACGAGAACCGCGGCGCGTTCTGGTTCATCCCCGAATCCGTGCGCGTGTTCAAGCCGCTCGCGGTCGATGTGATTCAGCGCGTGTGGCCGGGCGAAATCGAAGGCTTCAGTAACGTGCGCTACTACCTCAACCCGCCCGCGAACTTCCTGCGCTTGTACTCGATGCTTCGCGGCGTCGCGGCCCCGGTGCCGAAGTTCACGCTTCCCAACGAGGCGAGCTAGGGACCGTGGTCGCGTGTTGAGACGTTCGCCGCACCCGGGTACACTTCCGCTATGATACCCGCCGCGCTGTACGTCGCGTTCTGGACGCTGCGCCTTGCCGCCCTCGCGCTGTGCGTGGTGGCTGGCGCGGCGTTCGTCACTGCTCCGAGCGTCTTCGTCTCGAACTATGGCGCGCTGGTACTCGGTGCGCTCGGCGGGTTCGTCGCATGGTGTTTGCTGGTGTTCGGCGTGCCCGATTGGGTGAATAGAGGGTAGCGCCCAACTGTGTAGCACAGCGAACTAAGAAATCTTAGCCCACGCACGATGCCGAGGGACTGACATGGCTAATTCCGATCACCTGAAAATCCTTGATGGCGGCAGTGCGGCCGTATCGAATTGGCAGGAGACTATCCAACAGCACGGCCTCGATCTTCGGGACGCTCCCCTAAGCGGGCGCGACTTCACCGGGTATCGCTTCTGGCGTGCTGATTTCACTAACGCGAACCTTTCAGGGGCGAACCTGTCCGGCGTAACGTTTGACGATTGTAATATGACGGGCGCAAACTTTACGGGCGCGACCGCACCAGAGACAGCGAAACGCGTTACAATTCAGAGTTGCAAACTCGACGGTGCCATTTTCTGTAATGCGGCATTTCCAAACATCAAGATTGGAAACGTAAATGCGAACAATATCAACTTTGCGAACGCATACTTTCGCGGCGCTCGACTTAGCAAGGTTGTCTTTACGAACGCGCAATTTGACAATGCGCATTTAGAATACTCTGCCGCTGAGAATGTTACGCTTATTGACGGGAGCATGCGTGCGGCAAAGCTGGCGCACGTCAGTATGATTTACTGCACGCTTGACAATGTGGACTTGCATGGGGGGGTGTTTCGTGAAGCACATATTAACGGCGGCCAGTGGACAAATCTACGAGAATTGCCCCGGACAATCAATTTAGAAACGGTGCGAATTGAATCAGAGCCGAAGTATGTTGGCGACTGCCCGCGTAACTGGTGGGAGCGAAACTGCGATTGGGAGTCACTTCGGAAGTTCGGCCGCATGCCGCTCTTCGGCTTGTCGTACACCGTTCTTATTTTCATCCCGACGTACATCTTCATTCTTGCGTGGTACAACGCTCAAGTCGAGAAGCTGCGCGCGTGGCAAGGTCCGGGCGGCGAATGGCTCGGCCAACACCTTCATGCACTTCCGATGCCGTCCCTGTCGCTAACACTCCTCATTGCAACGGTGCTTCTCGCAATCGCTTCGACGCTCTACACTCTGTTTTGCCCGTCTCGAATTCAAGAGTTCACGCGCGACGTGTGGTGCGATCAGTTCAACAGGTCGCTACTGCACTACTGGCCGATTTCGTGGAAGCATAGACGGCTACGAATCGTGTGCTTCGTTTGCTACGTTGTCGGTGGCACTGGCGCAATCACCGTCTTGCTAATCAAGGTAGCAAAAGCCGGCGTGTACATTGTCGAACACACGGCACTTTAGGCGTGAGACCGACGAACTCGGTTCCAACCGACCACGGTAGCAAGCCTCTAGCGCGCGGTCACGAACACTTCGCAAGCCGGCCCGAACCATCCGGCCGGCACCCAAAAGGTAAGCTCCCACGGCTTCGCGGTTTCCGTGACCGGCGCGAACTCTTCTTCGGTCGCGCCGCGTGCGAGCGACAGAACCCATCGCCCTTCCGCGTTGCGCTGTAGCGACGCGCTCACGTCGTCGGTTACGTCCGCGCGCCACACGCCGCGCGCGCGGCTGTTCACGAGGGTTACGCGGCGGCTCGCGTTCCGTTCGGGAAACCACAGCACGAGGCGCAGAACGTGCCGCGTCGGGTCGCTCTCGGCGCGCGGCGCGGCCGGCTCAGAAAGCTTAGCCGTGTCTCGGAAGAGCGCGCGATACCGTTCGTCGGTGGCGTCGAGTTCGCTCAGGCGACAACCGGATACCGTGGTCGCGTGTCGGCAAGGCTTGCTCATCGCGCTTCCCCTCACTCTGTTACGATCACACCGCCGAGACCGGCGCACGTCCCGAAGAACCCTTCGATGCCGTCTTGGATGATGAACGGGTCGCACGAAACCAAGTCCGACATGCCGTAAGTGCCGCCGTCGCTCCCGCCGATTTGGAACACGCACCCGAACCCGGTGTAAACGAACGTGACCGACGTTCCGCCGCACGCATCCGAGTACCCAACCCACGCCGAACCGTTCCAAGTTAGCTGCACGCTGCCCATCGCGGCAAAGTCGCCGGTGAACGTCGCGTAAAGCGTGGTCGGGATCGGCTTCGAGCAACACGGGTTCTGCACGCCGCCGGCGCTCGAAGAACTCGCGGACGAGGGCGCGGCACTCGACGAACGGGGCGAAGAACTCGACGAGCGCGCGGAACTACTCGACGAGGGCGCGGCGCTCGCGCTCGATGTACTCGATGCGCTCGCGCTCGATGCACTCGACGAGCGGCTAGACGACGAGGCGCGCGAGGAACTCGAAGAGGAGCTAGACGGCTTCGCGCTCGATGCGCTCGCGCTCGATGGCGCGAACGAACCCGACGAACTCGACGCGCCCGAACTGGACGAAGACCGGGATGAACTCGACGAAGACGAGCGCGACGAACTCGAACTGATTGAACCGGCCGAACTACTCGACGCACTCGACGAGGGGCCGGCGCTCGAAGACGATGAGCGCGAGCTAGACGAACTCGCGCCCGCGGTCGTGCCGCAACAGCGAATCGCAAACACCGGTAGGCCGTTGTGTTGCCCGACGAGGAAGGCCACGAACTTCTTGCCGGGTTCGGGCACACCGTTCGACAGCCCGCACGCACCGACCGCGAACACCGGCTTGCCGGAACGGTGGCCGACGAGCGCGCCGATTCGCGGTGTGGCGGCACTCGACGACGCGCCGGGCGCTGGTGGGCAGTCGGGCGCGGCAACGACGGGCTTGCCGGAGCGGTGCCCTACCAGAAGGCCGAGCGCACGAGTTGCCGAAGACGAACTAGACACGCAATGCCCTTTCGTGCGTATTCGTCGTGTGTACCGTGGTGAGTTTGAACCGGCTAAGACGCTCTTAGCCCGGCACCGTAACCCGCCCACGGCGCGGGGCGAGTTGTCGCGCCGACCGCACCAACGAGGTACGGCCGGCCGCTCGGACGGTGCCGGGCTTTTACGGCGCGCTGGTGGTCAGCGTAACGCCGGCGCTTTGTGCAACGAGTTCGTCGCCACCGTCTACGGGTTCAAGGTGTGAGGCCGCGCGAAGCTCGTTGGCCGTGATTGCACCGAAGCGCGCGAGTTGCTCGCGGTCGGCACGTTCGCTATCCGGGTCGCTCGCGCGCGGTTCTTCGATGTAGGCCAGCACATCGGAACCGAACCGCGGCGCAACCCACTTGGAGAGCGCCGACGAGATGAGAGCGCATTTCGGAGCCAACGTATTCTTGCAAAGGTGATCGTCGGCCGCTGCACTGCTCGCGCGGTTCGGCGTGTCCACTTCGCCCAACGAGGCCGGCGACACGCCGAACAACTGAAGGATGCGCGCCTTCGTTAGCGCGCTGCTGCCCATGAAATCCATCTCGGCGTTCGTGTTCGTGATGCGGCGCACGTCTTCAATCATGCGGTCAAGGATGAGCGGTTCGCCCGCGTTGAACGCGCCGCGGTAGGCCGTCTTCACGGCGAGAGCGATTTGCGCGCGCTGCTCTTTGTTGAGCGCGGGCCGCTCGCCCGGAATCCCGTTCACTTCGGGCGCGCGGCCGACGACCACGGCCATACCGGGAAACAACCCGTTCACGAACGCGCGATGCTGCGCCGTTTGAATGCTCTCGTCAGTCGTCACGGCGAGCGCCGCGGCTTGTAGGGGCGAGTAACACCCTAGCACCGGGTTCGCCGGGTCCGGGTAGTACACACGCGCAACGTCTTCGCCCGGTATCTCAAACTCTTCGGCGAGATAGTCGGGCCGAACCTTGTAGGAACTGAACGGCCCGCCGTCGTGTTGCGGCGTCACCCACGAGGGCGGTAGCGGCCAAATCTCAAGGCCGGTTTCCAACCCGCCGCCGTCCGCGTCGCGCAACCACAAGAACGATTGCCCGGATAGCTCCAAGTGGCAGACCACGGTGAAAAGCAGTTGCGCGCCGCTCATCAGTTCGTTGGGGCTTTCCAACGCGGTCAACAGTGGGTGCGTATCGAGCGGTTCAAGCCGCGAGGCCACTTGTTTCACGAAGGGCGGCGCGGCCTTAAATCGAATCGCACTCTTCGCACGGGCGCGCATGTCGTTCGCCGGCGCACTCACCTTGCGCGCTACCCGGATAGGTTGCCCCGCGATGCGCTGCGCGATGAGGCGAACCGCGGCGTAAACCCAACCGGAGAAATGCCGTTGCTGCTCGCGCGCGTGATTCTGCTGAGCGCTGCCCATGCCGAGCGCACCGAGTGAACCGCTATCGCCGAGAGGGTTCGCGGATGTGGCCTTGAGGTTCGCGGCGATAAGTTCGGAACGTTGCAGCGCGCGGGCTATTGCGGTGTTCGTCATGGCGGTTCGTCTCGTGTTGGTTTGTTACCGTGGTCGGGTTGGATGGCTTCGAGCGGCCCGGTTTGACGCATTCCAACCGACCACGGTTCACGGCCTTTGCGGTGGGAGCGCGCTCCGATGTGCCGCGGCCGTTTCCGCGGCAACGCGCGCCCGGTCGCGCGCGATTACTTCGGCGAGTGCGTCGCGTTCGGCCTCAACGACCGACAGGCGCGCGAGTGCCTTCGCTAGTTCCGTTTCCAGTTCGGCCGCGCGCGCTCGTGTAGAGGCTTCGGCCCATCGCGCTAGAAGCCGGCGCATTGCGATTCCCCTTCCGGTGCAATGCTCTCGTACCATTCCATAAAGGCGATAATCGCCTCGTTGGTTGCTTCTGCCAAATCGTCGAGCGACACAACGCCGGCTTCGTAGAGGCTCACGCCGTGCGCACAAGCCGCCCGCAACTCGTCGTTGCTCTTGGCCTCGTCCAGTTGCCCGGACACGACCGCGAAACCAACCGCGTCGGCTACAAAGTTCTCGTCGTCTGCCGGCCACGGTTCCAGAAAGGAACGGTCGCGCATGAGCGAGATTCGGCGATGAGCTTCGACCATATCCATTGGCGTGCCTCGTGTGGTTGAGCGGCTAAGAACTCTTAGCCCGCGTGGTTCGGGTTACTTCTTCGCCGCGAGCAACTTCGCAATCTGCTCGCTCTGTTGCTGCACGAGGGCCGCGAGTTGGGCAATGGTTTCGTCTCGCTTGTCCGCGACCTTCTCGCGCTTGTGAAGGAACTCGGTGCGCGGCGTGCCCTCAACCTTCGCGCTGATGTCGCCCGACACGACAACCGCGAGGCCGGCGCGCACGGCCTTGCGCATCTCGTTTAGCCACGTCGCAACCTCGTCTTGCGACAGGTCCGCGTAGCGCTTCTCGTCGCCCGGCTTGATCGTCGCGCCGTTGCGAATCGGGTCCGCGTTCACGGCCGCGAGCTTCTCAAAGAGTGCCGCGTTTTCCGGCAGCTTGAGCGGGTCGAACACAAGGCCCGTGCGCGCTGCCGTGTCGAGAACGATGCGCTTGCCCGGAATCGTCTGGCCGTCGAACGTCTGCCCGTAGGCGTACAGGTCTTTGTCGCGCGTCGAAACGAAGTCCAGCGCGCCCCGCACGCGCTCGCCGGTCGGTTTGAAGTGCAATGCCATGTTGCGCGGGTTCTTCACTTCAATCGTGATGGTTGCCATTTTTGCCCTTGAGTGTGTGAGGGGCCGGCACCGGGCACGGTTGCGCCCGGTGCGGTGTCCGCGCGTCGCTGGTTGAGGGCGCTCGCGCGGGTAGGTTGTGGCTAAGATTTCTGAGCCGGGCCGAACGCGCTAGTTAGGCTTGCGCGTCCGTGGTCACAGCGAAAGCGTTGCTATCCGTCACGCGCCCGCCGAACCGCGCACGCACAAACAGCGCGTCGAGGTTCTTCGACATGAGCGTTGCATCGGTGCCCGAAACCCACGTCACCGAGCTACCCATTCGGCGATAGAGCCGGTACTTGGACAGCGCGCCGAAGGCGATTTGCGAGTTCCCAATGTCGTTCTGCACGGCGTAGGGGTATTCGAGAATCGAATACTCTTGGTGTTCCATGCCGAACACCCGGCGTTCGTCGCCCGGCCCGACCGGGATACCGCGGGCGCGCCGGTAACTCGTGTCGTTGGCGATGAACGCGCACTCCATGCCTTCGCCGCGGTACTGCTTCCCGACCGCGAACAAGAGGCTCTCGTAGTCGCCCACGGTCGGCGGGCCGCTCACGCCGAAGTCGCTCGCTACCGCCGTGAGGCCGCTCGCGTTGAAGATGCCTTGAGGCTGGTTCGTGCCGTCGCCCACGGCAATCACCTTGTCGAGTTCCTTCAACATCACTTGGCCGATGTTCTCCACGAGCATCGCGCCGGCGTTCGCGGGCGTGTCGCTCATCCAGTCCCGGCCAACGGTCAACCACGACATAACCGGGAAAATCGTCGTGTTCAGTTGCGCCGCAAGGCCGGTCGTGTCAAACTCGGTTTGCGCGCTGCCCGGTGCCGTGTTCCACACCACGGTTGGGTTGCCGAGCGAACCGCCGAACACCGTAGTACCCGCGGGCACTTCCACCGTCTGCACGCGGGGCAACAGTTCAGAGTGCAGTAACGGGAACTGAATGAAAAGATCGTCTACGAAGTAGGGGCTGAGAAACTGCCCCCCGCTCGTGGTGTCGAACAGCAGCGCTTTGACCATCTCGGGCGCGGCCTTCTCGTACTCGCGGCCGTTGATTTCGCCGCCCCATGCGTCGTGTTCGATCATGTCTTGCAGCAAGCCGCGTTCGTGGTCGGTGAGAATTACCGGCCGGCCGGCCTTCTGCGCGAGGAACTTGAAGTACGCGCCGAACTTCGCCACTTCGAGCGCGCTAGGCGTCTCGACGGCTTTGCCCGCGAAGTGTACCGGTTTGCCGGTCTTCGCGTGCTTAGCGACGCTTTTCGTCGTGCTGTAGGCTTCGCTCGCACCCTTAACGCGGATGCTGCCGAACAGCGGGTTAGGTTGGGTCACTGTCTTCTTTCCTTGTTGCGCCGTTTTGTTGGTCGTGTCCGGTTCGAGCAGCTTGGATAGCTCGCCGGTCGTAATCCGCTCGTCGCCGAGCGCGGTTAGTACCGCGTCGCGCACTTGGCACGCGGTCGCGTCCTTCGGTACAAGGCCGAGCGCTTCCACTCGTGCGCGGAGTGCCGGGTTCGCTAACTTGCTCATCGTCGTTGTCTCGCGTGCGCCGTTTCGCGCTAAGATGCTCTTAGCCGCTAAGGTTCGTTACCGTGGTCAGTTGGGACCGCATCAAACGCTGCATCGTCTTCGGGCAGTACCTGTAACCGGCGCACATGCTCGGCGATTGCTAAGCGCGCGTTCGCGTCGGGAACGTGCAACAGCACCGCGGCCGTAATGCTCGCAATCAGTACGCGAACCTCGTCGGCCGAAGCGTACAATCGCGCCTCAAGAACCCGCTTGGCTTCGCGCTGAGCGATCAACGTTGACCGCTCGGCCAGCATCGTGAACGCTTCCCATGCCTCGTCGCGTCCGCGCGCGGTGCCGAACTCAGCAATTGCCGCATCGACCGCCGCCCGTATCGCTGCCTCGTCGCCCGAATCGCGTGCCCGGCGCAACGCCGTCGTCGCCCGCTCGATTGCCGGGCCGCTCTCGCCCGTCGTGAGCCGCTCGCTTAGCTCCGTGAGCCGCGCCTTGAGCAAAGCCACTTCGTGCCGCGCGGCCAGAAGTTCCGCGTCGTTGAGCCAATCCTCGTAGCGCTTGCGAAGGTCGCGGGGGAGATAAGCGCTGTATGCTCCGCCCTTCCATCGCGGATGATCGGGACCACGGCGCGAGTTCTTACCGTGCAGCACGCACCGCCCGTTTCCACCGGGCGCAACCGGCTTGCCGCAGAACTGCCCCGGCTTCTTCCGAAGCGGTGCGCCGCATAGGGTCACTTCTGACGGCGCGCGCTCCATACGGTCATACCTCTCGTGTTCGGTGCCCCGGTCGCAGACAGCGAAACCGACCGGGGCCGTAGGGGAAGCACAACAAGTGCCTTTTCGTGCGCTGTCTCGGTCGGACGTTGAAAGTTACAAAGCCGCCCGCCGCCCCTGCCGTTGCCTCTTGTGTTTCAAATCGGTTCCGGTTCGTCGGGTGCCGATCGCGCCGACTTGCCCATCAGTTCGGCCCACTTCAGTTCGGCCCAAGTCCACGTTCGCCACCGGTTCGCGCGCCTTCGCTTCGGTGGTTCGCCGTTGCGCTCGTGCGGTTCGCGGCCCGCCAGAGTCGCCCGGCCGTTCGCGCCCACGACTACCGCGGGCGGTTCGTAGGTGGCCTTCACCGAGCCGTCGATCCAATCGCCCTCGTCGCCCGCGTCGGTCGGTTCCGCGGCCGGCGCGCTCGTTGCCGCTGTCGTCCCGATGAACCGCGCCGCGAGCTTCGCTACTGCGCCGAGTACGTCGCGGATGGACTGAGCGACCGTCTTCACGACCGGCACGAGGCGATAGCGGCGTGCCTTGCGTTTGAACTCCGCATCCGCGGTCATTACCAGAACACCGGCTTCGCGGAGCGTTCGCAGGTGTTCGGCCGCTTGCACTTGGCTCACGCCGATCAACTCTCCGAGCTTCGCGCCCGGCATGGCGAAATCGCCATCCGGGTTCATCCGCTGAGCCGCTTCGCAAGCTTGAACCGCGGCGCGTAACCGCGGGTTGCAGAACTTCGCGGCCGTCTCGCTCAGCGGTTCGGCTTGCCGCTTCGCGTGTTCGGCCTTCAGCGTGTGAGCGTCGAAACCGTACCGTGCCTTCGCGTATGCGTTCTTCACCTTCTCGCGCACTTCGCAAGTATCCACATCCGCTACGGCTTCACCCGCTCGCCGGTGCCATTCGTCGGCAACCTCGTCTAGCTTCTCCGCGTCGAGTTCGCCCACGTCCTTCAAGCGTCGGCCCAACTCGAAGAGACGTTTGCGGAGTGCAAGCCGCTCGCCTTTCGTCGGGAGCGTGTGGCGAACCGCGTCGTTAATCTGCATCGCCAAGTCCTTGACTTGGCAAAGCTCAGTGTCTAGAATCACTTCGACGACTCCTTGAAACCGGCCGGGGGATTCTTTCCACGGAACCCCGGCCGGTTTTGTTCATTTCTGAACAAGTACCAGCTACTTAGTTGTGGATTCCCTCGTTAGACGACCGGCAGAGATGCCGCGTCGTTTCGCGCAGATAGCGCGTGATGTGTTTGATGGGCTAGGAGTTCTTAGCCGGCGTGCGTCTCGTCAAGACCGGTCAGCAGAAGCGAAGCCGCGATGCGGTCGTAAATCTGTGAGATGTCTACGCCGACTGGCAGCGGGAATCCGGCGCGCTCGATAGCCTCGTAATCGATCATGTCGTTACGCGCAATCTCTTCTTCCGTGAACAGTGCGCCGCCTACGGGAACTTGCCCGACGACCATCACATACTTCCGGCCCGCGGTGAACTTCGCGCGAAGGTCGCTTTCGTCCGCTTGCCACAGCGCATCGAACAGAGTTCCCATCGCTTCGACTGGCGTGCCGAACTTCGCTTGCAGCGCGCGACCGACCGCGACCGCCAAGACTTGCGCCATACTCCATTGCTCGGCGCGTCGCTGGCCTTCAACGTGCGGACGTGCCGGAGTGCGCGATCCGTGAAGCTGCCCGGTAGCAAACGTTTGATACGGCAACCCCGCGGCGCGTGCGGCGATAGCTCGATTGAACGTGCGCATGGTATCCGTCTCTTGTGACTAGGGCGAGCTACTATGAAGTGTACGCGCGTTCGGATAGATTGGCAACGCCTTTTCCAGAAATTGACCTAAAAATATATCGGAAGCCGCGCGGCCTACAAGTGCAGTCCGAAATATTTTTCGTTTTTCTGGTCCGACGTGCTCAGGTGGTTTACCGTGGTGAGTTGTGAAATGGGCTATTTGCTCACACGACCTGCGATGAAGGCGCTGGCACATCGCAACCGTGTTTGGGCTTACCCCCACGGCCAGCTTCAGCGCGCGTGTCAGCGATAACACGGTTGCGATGCGCTCCGACGATTGCGGCGCGCGTGTGAGCATCGGCCCGTTTCGCTACTTCACAACTTGACCACGGTAAACCGCTCTGGGGGCGCGTGACACGTCGCCGGTGCCCCGCGAAGCGATGCGGCGCGGCAGTGTCTTACCTCATAAAAATCATAGTAAAACTCAAGCCGGCGCTTGAGTGATTTCCGGCCGCAACACTCTAGAAATCCTTGCGAAATATCTTTCGGCCTAAGACTTCTTAGCCGACGAACGGCGCGATACCGACGACCTCACACCCGGCATCTAGAGCATTCAACCATGAGGCGATGAGCCGGTGAGTAGTCCGCTTCGCCGCTAGCTCGGAGAGCGGTTCGGACGTGTCCCAGCGCTCCAGCACTTCGGCCACACGCGCCGCGTCTTCGCGCTCGCGCAAGTCTACGCCGGTGAACTCGACACTATCCGTCCCGTCGCCGTTCATTACCACGAGGTTAGCGCGCTGCCTCATCGAATGAACCACAAGTTTCGCCGGTGCGCTCGCTCGCCCGTTGTTGCGGGGCGGCGTGTACACGATGAGGAAGTCTCTCGCCCGCTCGCACCCGGCGAAGACAATGCGCACCGCGGCTACCCGCGTGCGGCCTTTCGCCACAGCGAGCAACCAAACGCCCGACACGATGCGGCGGAGCGCTGCACGAAGGCGGTAACGGGCGTCTTCGCGGTCGGGCGCGCTATCGAGAACGTCAACGAGGCTTTGATACTCGCCCCAAGCAGCGCTTACGGGCGTCGCTTCGGCCGCTCGTGCGACCGCGAGCGCATCGGCGAGTTCCTTCCGGCGCACTTCCTTACGTCCCAACACGCGGACCACGGCCGGGATAGTCTCGCCACCTTGTTCTAGTTCGTGTTCAAGGCGCGAGATATCGGCGTCTACGCTTGTGAGTTCCGCGGCGAGCGCTGCCGAATCGTTAGGCGTGCTGCCGTCGCCGATGAGTTCGCGCGGGTCAATCTCGCGGAGTTTGCTCAGTAACGCGCGCTCGAAGGGTTCGAGCGGGAACGATACGCAGGGCACTTGGCCTTCAATCGACTTCGTGTTAATCAGCACGCGCGGCCAAATGCCGTTCGCGGGCGGGTAGCGACTATCTCCGCGCTGCACAGCGAAATACGAACCGCCGTTGCGCGCGTCGGTAATGAGGCCGGCGAAGAGATTGTGAAGCGAACCGCTCGCGGGTACGTCGGGTTTGCCCGGCCGTCGTCGGCTTGAGGCACCGGCGCGGGCCGCGTGCCATTGTTCGTCACTCACAACGCGCGGGTAATAGTTCGGGATCGGTTCGCCGTCCGCGTCGCCGTTGCGCTTGCGCGGTTGAAGTTCGCCGGTGGCGCGTCTGTCGGCAAGGATGCCCGCGACGTAGGACCGCATCCAAATACCGTTCGCGGTGATCGGTGGCACCTTGTCGGCCGTCAGTTTCTTGGCAATCGCTTGATGCCCGTAGCCGCTCGCGGCGAGTTCGTACACGCGCTTCACGGCCTTTGCCGCTTCGGGAATGAGTTCCAACTTGCCACCGGCTTCGCGCACCCACGAAGGCAAGCGCCGCGTCATAACGTGGCCTTCTCGGGCGCGCTCCTTCTTCTTTGCCCACGCCGAACCAACGCGCTCACTCTTTACCTTGCTCTCCGAATGCCCGCGAGAGAGTTCCATAATCATCATCATCACATGCATCGCGTCGGACTTGTCATCGTAGGCGCTCACGACCGGGATTAGTTGGACGATGCGCACGCCGGCCTGAAGCAAACCGAGCATGAGCATGAGCGCCGGCTGTATGTCTTCGCGGGTGAGCCGGTCAAGCGATTCGACGATGAGCGCGGAGCCGCGCGGAACCTTTCCCTCTTCGACCAACTTGAGGAACGCCGCGAGTGCGTTCCGGTCGGGATTCTTACGATGCTCGCCGAGAAAGGCACTCTTGCCCAAGTCGTGAAGTGTCGTTGACGTGTCGAGCGTGACGCCGTTCCGCTCGCACCAATCCGAAGCGGCTTGCGTCTGTCGTCGGAGCGAATCGCCTTTGGCCTGTTCCTTCGTGCTGAACCGGATGTAGCTGTACGCCAGCGCGGGCGTCGCCTCAGATTTCTTAGCCGGTTTGCGGGCGGGCATGGCTTCCCCTCGTGAACAGAACGTCACAGGGGTAGTATAATTCTATCGTGCGGTCGTGCAAGGTACGTTGACGTGAACCTTGTGCATTGGAACCGAACCTCCGCGAGCGCACCGAGCGCCCGAGGTGATGCCGGCGTCCGCGCCCGCCCGCGGGTGCGGGCTTTTTTTCGCAACGAGCGAATCCAGAGCGCGACAACCGGCAAATGGCCGACTGGCAATGCACGGACACGTGCGAGGAGGATGAGGTTCGCGTGAGAGAAAGTGGCTTGCACCCGGCGGCGCACCGGTCATGCTGAAAGCGGAAGTGAGGGCAAGCGATGACCGAAGCTGAATGGCTGGCGTGTGAAGATGCGCTGGAGTTGCTGGTGTTCCTTCGCGGAACAGCGACTGATCGAAAACTGCGGCTCTTTGCGTGCCACTGCCTTCGGTCTATTTGGGAGACATTGCCCTTCGAGAGCCAAGAGTGCGTGAAGTATGTGGAGAAGAACGCAGACGGGTTGCTCACCGCAACTGAAGTACACAACCGCGTGGTGACGCGGACGCAGCGGCCAGATTTCCCGTTTCTGCGTTGGCTCCCCTTCTGTTTAGTTCGCGCGGGGGCGATGGATGCGGCGCTCGATTCAGCGTTTTGGGTTCATGCTTCTCGCCGTCCAGAGATGAACTGGGCCGATTGGTCAGAGTACGTTTCAAATGGCCCGCCGTATCGCTGGGTGCCGACGAATACCGCTCCGGTCGTTCTGCCGCTTCGCGACATCTTCGGGAACCCGTTTCGCCCGGTCACGTTCTCCCCGGCGTGGCGCACCGACACTGTGGTTGCGCTCGCGCGGCAGATGTACGAGTCGCGCGACTTCGGCGCGATGCCCATTCTCGCGGACGCGCTTCAAGACGCCGGGTGCGAAGACGAACAGATTCTCGCGCACTGCCGCGACGCCAACGCGACGCACGTTCGCGGCTGTTGGGTTGTGGATTTGGTGCTGTGGAAAGAGTGACGCACGGCTTGGAAGTATTCCGGGAGAGTGGTCCGCTCGCTCCGCGAGCGGCGCTGAACCACGGGGGCGGCTTCGCGGGACTTCGCACAGCACATCCAGCGCCACAGCTTCCGCTCGCGGAGCGAGCGGACCACTCTCCCGGAACGAACTACAACAGCACGAACTCACTCCCCGAGGTTTGCGATGCCCAAAGTGCTGATCGTGCCGCGCGAGGTGGCGAAGTTCGCCGACACGTTCCGCGAACCGCTCGACGCGGCCGGACTCGACGTGTGCGTGCTGCCGCCCGCCGATGCTAACCTCCCCTCCGAACCGGAACTGCTCGACGCGCTCGCGGGCGTCGATGCCGTCGTCGCCGGGTCCGAACCGTACAACGCGCGCACGTTCGCCATGCACCCGCAACTGCGAGTCGTCGCGCGCGTGGGGGTGGGCTACGACGCGGTGGATTGCGCCGCCGCGACCGCCGCGGGCGTCGCCGTCACCATCGCGCCCGGCACGAATCAGGGGTCGGTGGCCGAACACGCCTTCGCGCTGATGCTCGCTCTCACGCGCCACATCCCGGCGCGGCACGCGGCGCTCGCCGGCGGCGGGTGGAATCGGTTGATGAGCGCGCCGCTCCGCGGACGCACGCTCGGCCTCGCAGGCCTCGGGCGCATCGGGAAGGCCGTCGCCACTCGCGCGATTGCGTTTGAAATGAAGGTGCTCGCGTTCGACCCGGTGCCGGATCGCGCCTTCTGCTCGCAACACGGCATCGAACTCGTGAGCTGGGAGCGGTTGCTCGCGGAGTCCGATTTCCTCTCGCTGCACCTCCCGCTTTCGGCCGAAACGAAGCACGTCATCAACGCCACTGCAATCGCGCGCATGAAGCCGGGCGCGGTGCTGGTGAACACCTCGCGCGGCGGCCTCGTGTGCGAAGCGGACCTTCTGCCCGCACTGCAAAACGGGCACCTCGGCGGCGCGGCGCTCGACGTGTTCGAGGAAGAGCCGACGCCCGCGACGAACCAGCTGCGCGCGCTCCCGAACGTGGTGCTCACGCCGCACGCGGCCGGTGTGGACACGCAATCGCTGTACGACATGGCCCGCAGCGCCGCGGAAGCGGTCGCGTCGCTGCGGAAGGGCGAATGGCCCGCGGAGAAGGTGGTGAACCCGGACGTGCGCCCGCGCTTCAAGTGGTAGTGCTCACCCGGCGCACGCGGGGCACAGCGTGCGAATCCAGCCGGCGTACACCCGTTCGCCGCTCGCGCCGCACACTTCGCAGATGCGGAAGCTCTCCTCTTCGGCGCGGCGGCACGCTTCCCACATCGCGTCCGTGCGGTTCTCAAGGTACACGCGCAACCCGCCGAACTTCTCCTTCACCTGCGCGAGCTTCACAAGAGCGGCTTCGTCCGGCGGGAGCGCGCGGCGCAGCGCTTCGAGTTCGCTCATCAGTTGGCAGAATAGTTGCGCCCACCCGTCGCGGATGGCGAAGCCCAAGTTCATGCTCGTTTCGCGGTTGCCGTGATCGGCGCACAAGTGCGGGAACGTGGCGCACACGGCGGCTTCGAGGTGCGGACTCATGCCCACATGTTACCGCGCGGTTGCGCTCGGTTGCGATAATGTCCAACACCCACACGCAAGGTGCGTATGAAGCTGCTTACCGTGCTGGCGGTGCTGGTGCTGTTCGCGGTCCCCGGTGTGCGGGCCGACGAACCCAAGCGCGAACCGAAGCCGCGGTTCAAGGGCGTCGAAGTGTACAGTTGGAAGGACGACAAGGGCGCGTGGCACTACGCGATTGTGGACGGCACGAACCGCGCGAAGACCGAACAGGAAGTGAAGGCCGCGCCGACCGTGTACGCGGGCACCGAGAAGTTCGTCGCGGCGCTGAAGCTGCTCGCTGAGGGCGAGAACGCGAGTTGGTCGCACAACGCCAAGGGCTTCGAGTACCCGCCGGCCGCGGACCTGAAAACCATCGACGCCGCCGCGAAAGCCGCGAAAATAGACCTGTACCGCGCGCCGTAACGAAGGAGTAAGCGCACTTCGCGCTCAGCGAATCTCGAGGAACCGGCACTCACTTAGCGGCACTTCGTCGTCGCTCACCAGCAGCAACTTCGCACCGGCGCACCGCGTCGGGCCGTTGTCCGGGCAGATGTGGTCCGTTTCTGTGCCCAGCGCGAACGCGCCTTCCAACCGGTACGACGCCGGGTACACCAGCGGCAGATGCACATCGAGCGCCGTGCCGTCGCGCAGCGTGAGCGCCGCGGGGCGGTAGAGCTGATCGAGCAGCACGGCGGGCGGCGCGAGTACGGCCTTTCGCAGCGCCTCGAACGGCACCCACAGGTATTCGCCCCCGCGAAATGCTTCCAGCACCGAACCGAAGCGGTCGTCGGCGTCGCGCAGCCCGTCGAACTCGCGCCCGTTCACGAACCCGCGCAGGTGCGGGCTTACCTTGTCGGCCGCGTCGATGGCGCGGATAGCGAGTTCGGGGCGCGCCTTGCGCAGCGCCCGAACCGCCTTCCAGCGGCGCTCCGCGTGCTTCGGGGCCGGTTCCGGTACGAACGTCGGTTCGCGCGCGTCGCCGGAGCGCAACCGCTCGCTGCGGAACAGCCGGTGCAGTCCGCGTTCGGCTTCGGGCCAATCGGGATCGTCGGACGTGATGTGCGCGAGGTGCTCGGTCGCGTCTTCGAGCCGCCCGGCGAACGCGAGCAGATCGACCAACAGCCGGCGCGCGGCCGGGTCGCTCGGCGCGGCGCGCACCGCCTCTTCTTGGAGCGCGAGCGCGGCGGTCAGGTCGCCTTCGGCGAGCAGGTCGTGAACCGTCATGCCGCCAGTTTAGCCGCCTTACGCGGCGCGCGCCGCCGGAATCGGCGGTTGAACCGGTACCGGTGCGCCGCACAACCGCGCCAGCGCGTCCGCGGCGCGGAACGAGTTCAGCACTTCCACCACACGGCACGCCACCGGCATTCGCGGGAACCGCACTTCGGCGTCCGACGCCGGCACGATCGCGGGTCCGACCAGCACCACGCGCTCGCCGTTCACCCGCGGCACGCGCGCGAGCGCCATCTCGGGCCACAGCCAGTGATCGCACCCGGCGAAGCCTTCGGGCAGCGTGGCGTCCGATCGCAGCGCCGCGGGCACGAAGAGTTGAAACGCCGCGCCGAATACCGGCGCGAGCAACTCGCGCAACTGAGCGACGGACGCGGCCCCGTTCAGGTGCAGGCGCACGCCGGTGCGCGCCGCGGGCGCGAGCGCGAGGAACACTTCGTCGTCCGGCACCGCGAGCAGTTCGGCCA
>JALHNS010000087.1 GCA_022843445.1 Gemmata sp. | reverse complement strand
ATCGGCTTGAACTCGCCGCGGAACTCCGCCGGGGCGTCCGGCTTCATGTCGAACGTGTCCAAGTGCGACGCGCCGCCGGCCAGCCAGACGTTGACGACCGACCGCTTGCGGTACGCGGACTCGAGCGCGGAGCGCGCGTCGGCCCGCAAGAAGTCGGTGAGGGCCAAACCGCAGACCGACGCGGCCCCCATCCGCAGGAGTTCGCGCCGGTGGGGGCCGGCCTTGGCAGTTTCGATCCGAGCCATGGTGTTCCAGCCGATCTGAAGTTGGGGGGACTCGCGGGAAACGACAACAGTTTCGGGGCGGGCCCGCGGGACCGACGGTTGCCGGTCGCGCGGGTGTCGGCGGGCTCACAGCAGTTCGCGGATCGGCTGACCGGACGGCAGGATCGGGACCGGGCGCTTCTGCGGGTCGTAGAGGAAGGTGTGCGGGTCGATGTCCAGGTGCTTGTACACCGTCGCCCACAGGTCTTCCGGGGCCAGCCGGTTCTCGTGCGGGTGCGTGCCCAGCTTGTCGGTCGAGCCGACCACCTGTCCCATCTTCAGCCCGCCGCCGGACACCAGCACCGACATCGACTGCGGCCAGTGCTCGCGCCCGAGCCGCATGCCCTTCGCGCCGCCGTCGGCCTTGCTGATCCTCGGCGACCGGCCGAACTCGCCCGTCACCACCAGCAGCACCTTCTTCGTCAAGCCGCGGTCGTGCAGATCCTCGACCAGCGCCGTGATGACCTTGTCGTACATTGGCAGACGCAGCCGCATGTCCACGAAGTTGTCGTGGTTGACCGCGTGCGTGTCCCAGTTGTAGAAGCACCCGTTGATGTGCGGGTTCTCCAGCACCACCGTCACGAAGCTGCACCCGGCCTCGACCAGCCGCCGGGCCATCAGGGTCCGCTGGCCCCACGCGTTCATCCCGTACCGCTCGCGCACCGCGGCCGGCTCCTTCGACAGGTCGAACGCGGCCCGGGCCTGCGTGCTGGTGAGCATGTCGAAGGCCCGCGCGTAGTGCCCGCCCATCGTCTTCAGCGCGGGGTTCGTGTCAGCTTCCCGGCGCACATTCTCGATGCCCTTCAGTAATGTGAACCGGTCGTCCAGTCGCTGGGCCATCTCCTCGCTGACGCCGACGTTCTTCACCTGGAAGTTCGGCTTGCTCGGGTCGCCGTCCACGATGAACGGGGTGTACCCGTGGCCGAGCCACGCGGCCCCCTGGGCGTACGTGTCCACGCCGGCCCGGCCGCCGTCCACCGCCGACACGCAGTTGGGCAGCCCGAGCTTGAGCTTCTCCCGCATCTTGGCGACGACGGTGCAGACCGCGGGGGAGTCGTTCACGGTCTCGGTGGGGGTGTTGGGGATGCGACCGGTCATCACCCGCTTGGACCCGCCCCCGTGATCGTTGAAGGTGTGCGCGATGCTGCGGATGACCGTGTACTTGTCGGCGCACTTCGCGTGCAGCGGCATCAGCTCGCACACGTCGAGGCCGCGCACGCTCGTCCGGATTGGTTTGAACGGCCCGCGGTACTCGTCCGGCGCGTCCGGCTTCATGTCGTACATGTCGAGGTGCGGCGGCCCGCCGGCCAGCCACACGAAGATGACCGACGTGTCCGGGGCGTTCGGCTTCCCCTCGGCGGCGCGGAGGCGCATCACGTCGCCCAGGCTCAGCCCGGCGACGCCGAGTGTGCCCGCGGTGAGGAACGAGCGCCGGGACAGCGGCCCGGCACAGGGGTTGACGTTCATCGGTGTGTCTCCGACCGAAAAAGGCGTATGGGGGTGGGATCGTCGGCGGTCGTTCGGCGGTGAATCTCGCTCGCTACTCCTTGCTCCACAGCAACCCGGGGCGGCCGGCCTCGACGAGCCGCCCGACCTCGTCGGCCGGCAGCGCCCGTCCCCAGATGGCCAGTTCGTCGATCTGTCCGCGCAGCGCGCGGATCCGGAACTTGTCCTTCGGATCGGGCAGCCAATTGCAGACCCGGCACGAGCCGGGCTTGAGCGTAACGTCGCTCTGCCACCGGCGCTCGCGGGCCAGGGAGCCGTTCACGTAGATCTGCTGGGAGCGAGTTCGCGCGGAGATCACCGAGGCGACGTGGACCCAACTCCCGAGCGGGACCGGCTTGCCCACGAACGTGTCCTGGAACGGGCCCTCGACGATCACCCCGCCGCGGACGAACCCCTGCCGGTTCAACTGGAAGTGGACGCCGCCCGGCTCGGCCCCGTCCGAGTTCAGGATCGCGTTGAGGACGAAGTCGATGCGCTCGACCTTCACCCAGGCGGCGACCGTCAACTCCTGGTGTTCGCCGGGGATCGTCACCTGCGCGAAGTCGGTGTCGCGGTCGAACAGCAGCGCGTCCTTCCCGGGCCACCGGCCGGTCGTCCACCGCGCGCCGGCGATCCGGCCGTCGTCCATCCCGCCGCCCTCGAAGGCGTTCGCCAGCACGGACTCGTCGGCCTGGCGGCGGAACGGGTAGAAGGCGAGCAGCGTCCGGTCCTCGCGCATCCGCCGCTCGTACTCCTCCCAGCGCTTCAGCCCGATCGAGCCGGGGGTGGGGAAGTCGCCCTCCCGGAGCGGTGGCGCGGGGGCGGCCCGTCCGTCGACCGACCGGGAGGAGTTGCCCCCCGTCACCGGGAGGACCGCGCCCGACTGGGGGTCGGTGACGTTCACCTGCCCGTCGAAGACGTACAGGTCGCTGGCCCCGCTAGCGGCATCGACGCGCAGCCCGAACTCGGTCCCGAGATCGACATAGTCCGCAGACCGGGTCGCGATGGTGAACCCCTTCGCGGCCGGCGGCGCCACCACCCGGACCTTGCCGCTCAACAGCCGGGTGTGCTGCGCGTCGGCGACCTCGATCCGGGCCGGGGCGGCCAGAACCATGTCGGCTCCCCGGGCGAAGCGGAGGTGGACGACCCCCTGGACCAGCTCGTACTCGCCGGGGCCGAACCGGACGCCGTCGGGCGCGCGCCCCGGAGCGAACTCCGCGCCCACGCCGTCCACCAACAGGGCCGCGATGGTGTCCGCCTTAGGGGCATCCGGCTTCGTCAGGTAGGCTGACTGCTCGGGGGCTGCCGGTGGAACGGGCCGCAGCAGGAACAGGGCCATGGCCGCGGCGCCGGCCAGCAGCACCCCCGCGCCGAACGCCGCGAACCAACCGGTCCGCCAGGAGGAACCTGGGGGCGGAGCCGGCACGGTTGGGGACTGAAGGAGTTCCGGCCCGGAGGCGGCGACGTAGTCCCAGTGCAGCGCCGAGTGCAGCGCCACGAACTCCCGGTACGCCCTCCGGACCTCGGCGCTCTCGCGCAGCAACTCTGCGAGGGCGCGCTCGTCGGCCTCGGACGCGAGTCCGTCGGCGAGGCGATTGAACAGCCCTTCGAGATCGGCGTCGGTCGTCATCACGCAGTGGCCTCCCCGAGTTTCCTCCGAATGCACTGCAGCAGGGCGTGACGGATCCGCCGGAGCCGGTCCGAGACCGCCTTGGGCGTCGTCCCGCCGGCCGCGGCCATGGCGTTCACCGACCCCTCCGGTTCGTAGCGCCGGGCGATGAGGTCGCGCTGTTCGGCCGGGAGTTTTTGCAGGCACGATGCCAGTGCGAGTCGCCGATCCTCGAAGACCGGCTCATCCGTCACCGCTTCGTCCGCGAGCAGGCGGGCGAGGTCGTCGTCGAACACGAGCCGCTGGTGCTGCCGCCGGTGCCGTTTGAGCCACGCCAGCGCCTGGAACTGGGCGAACCGCATCGCCCACGGCAGGAACGGGCGGTCGGTGTCGAACTCCGCGGCCTTCTCCCAGAGCACCAGGTTCGTCTCCTGCAGCACGTCGTCCGCCTCGGCCGGGTTCCACACCATCGACAGGATGAACGCGTGCAGTTGCCGCTGGCATCGGGTGATTTGCGTCACGAATTCGGTGGAAACGCCCATGCCCGACATCCCGCAAACCACTTCTCGGCAACAACTTCCGCCCAATTCAGGCAGCGGAAATCGGACGGATTGTACGCCCGGCCCGCGATCTCCTCCACAAGGAATTAGCCCAACCCCACCAAATCCCGCGGCGAATCTTTCCGGGAGGTTCGGATGTCCGGCGGAATGGGTGAGACGAGCAGGGGCGTCATCCGAAGTGGGACGTGACGGGGACGTCCGGGTTCTCGGCGACGTGGACCCAGATGTGGACGTGCGGAAAGCCGCGGAAGTACCAGACGAACGCCGGCCCTTCCACCCGCCAGTTGTCCCACTCCCCGTCCTTGCCGAGCGTGCGCTCCCGGTAGAAGGTGAGGCGGCACTTCTCCAACCCGCCCTGCTTGTCGAGGCAGGCGGTGACCCGCTCCCGGTACGCCTCGCGGTACGGGTCCAGCATCGCTGCGAGCACCTTCCGCATCGCGTCCTTCTGGTCGCGGGTCATCTCGCTGATCGGCAGCCCGGGCAGGTCGGCCGCCTTCGCGCCGCGGAACCGCACGTCGGGTTCGAGCGCCCGGTCGAACTTGCTCTCGGGCAGGACGGGAGTGCGGTCGATCTTCCCGTCGAACTCGTAGTACGGCATCCCCTTCTCGACGACCGCGAGTTTCTGCTGCTTGCCGTCGAGCAGCCGGTAGACCTTGTGGGCCTCCTGCGCCTGGTACCAGAAGATGTTGCCGGGGTGGCCGGGCTTCTCGTGGAACCCGCTCGGCTGGTGGCCGTGGCAGATCGCCCCGCCGAACGCGACCGGCGAGTCCTTCTCTCGCCCGGCCCGGAACGTCAGGTGGAACCCGGAGATGACGCACTGGCACTTTCCCGTCCCAGGGGCGCCGAAGATGGCGATCTTCCGGTCCTCGGTCCACGCCTTGCCGGTGTCGTCCTTCGCCTGCCGTTCGAGCTTCGCAGCCCATCCCTCGGCGAGGACACTGCTCAGCACGTCGCCGATGAGCGTGCGCTGGTCGGCGGTCAGGTCGCCGATCTTCACGGGGGAAACGGCCCAGTTGTTCGTCACGTGCAGGCGGAGCGGCAACCCGCCGTACCCGCCCTTCTTGTCCCAGTCGAAGCACATGGCCTTCCGCTGGACGGCGGTCAGCGACTCGTACAGTGCGGCGACGGCCTTGTCCGCGGTGTCTTCGGCCGCGCGGGCCGGCGTGGTTGTTCCGAACGCCGCGCCGCCGGCGAGTGCGCCCGCGGCCCGCAAGAAGGTTCGGCGGTCCGGGGTCGAGGTAGATGTGGTCATGGCAACTCCCCGCGACGAATCGGGCTGGTGATGAAGGGCGGGTTGCCCGGTTCACTCGAGTGGTTTCACCCGCAACTTGCGGAAGTAGACGACGCTCCCCGGGTCGTGGCTTTGGATCGCGAACGTGCCGCTCGAAAGGGAGAGGCCGCTCTTCGCGTTGACGGGCAACTCCACGTCGTGCGTGGTCTCGCCGTTCACCTTCAACACGACCTTGCTCCCGCGAACCGAGAGGTGGCACTCGAACCACTCGTCGTCCTTGACGAGGACCTTGTCCAGCGGCTTGGTCGGGTAGATGGCACCGGTTCGGTACTTCGTGTCGCTGCCGGTGTTGTTGATCTGGAACTCGAACCCCTTGGCCGGGATCCCTTTCGCCTGATATTCCGTGTGAAAGAAGATGCCGGAGTTCCCCTTCGGGCGCGTCTTCGCCTCGGCCTTCAGTTCGAAGTTCTTGAAGTTCGCCTTCTGAACCGGACCGGCGTAGTACAGGTGGGTCAGCTTCGACGGACCCGCCACGATCATCCCGTCTTCCACCTTGAAGGCTTTCGGGTCTTCGGCAGCCTTCCAGTCATCGAGGCTCTTGCCGTCGAACAGGTCGTACCAGCCATCCTTGTCGGGCTTGGGCTCGTCCGCCCGAAGGCCGAAACCGAGGAAGCCGATCAGCAGCAGAAAGGCAACGCAACATCGGTTCATATCGGCTCCTTAACTCAGGATTTCGCGGATGACGGTGCCGTGGACGTCCGTCCGCCGGCGGTCGATGCCGTTGTGGGGAACGGTCAACATCATCCTTCCTCTTACACCGCCTTACGGCTTCTCGGTCTTCTTGCCCGGGAACTCCGCCACCCATGTCGCTGCGGTGAGCGGTCGCGGGTTGTTCAGGCCGCCACCAATGACCACGAGCTTCCCACCGATGACCGCGGCGGACGGGGACATCACCATCTCGGGCAACTCACCGACGACACGCCACACATCCGCCTTGGGGTCATACTCCAGCAGGTCGCCCACGACGTTACGGGGCGGCTTTGAACTGTTGCACCGACCGGCCGCGACGAGGATCCGGCCGTTCAGGACGACCGTGCTGGACTCGAAGTGGCTCCGGCCGTCGGGAAGGCTGGCGATCTCGGCCCACTTCTTCTTGGCGGGGTCGTAGCGGTGACAGGACGCCACATCGACTTGTGTTTTATCGTGCCCGTGGGCCCCGCCCAGCGCATAGATCATGCCGTCCAGCACCACCGCCGTCAGATGCCCGCGCGGGTCGGGGAGGGCCGCCTCCTTCTCCCACTCTTTCCCCCCGTCGAGCGACAGGCTCCAGTGGTCGCCGGCGTTCGTGTCGCGATCCTCCTTGTAGCCGCCGAAGTAGTGCAACCGGCGATGGAGCACCACCAACCCGCCCCCCGCCCGCCGCTCCGGCAGAGGCGGCCCGGCGGCCCAGGAGTCGGAGGCGGGGTCGTACTTCCACACCCCGGCGGTCGCCGGGCCGGGGTGCTTCCCCTTGAACCCGCCCGCGAACCAGACGGTCTTCCCGTCGACAGCCGGGGTGAGGTGGGTGAGCCCCGCAGGCATGTCCTTTTTGCGGGACCAAGCGTCGGCCGCCGGGTCGTACACATCCACCCGGTTCGACGCCCCCAGGTCGTCGGTAAAGCCGCCGAACAGGTACATCTTGCCGTCGATGACGGCAGACGGGGACTCGACTCGTGCGAACGGGGAGGCGGTCGCCTTCTGCCAACGGAGGTCAGCCTTCGGAGGTTCCCCGGCCAGCACGGGCGAGAGCGAGACGAGGGCGAGGACCGCGCGGAACATCGGGAACTCCTGGAGCGGCGGCCGGACGATTGTAACTGTGGGATCGTGGCCGGGAGGCCCGCCCCAGGAATGCGTTCACCCCGGTCGGCGGCCTCGGGGTGAAGCAACTCGACGGGCCGTCATTTCCCGCCGACGTCCAGGCACACGAGAAAGCCGTTCTGGTTCCGGCAGTAGATCCGGCCGTTTGCCAGCACCGGGGCGATGCGGTCGCTGTAGCGGAAGGTCATCTCCTCTTTCTTGAACAGCTTCGGACTGCGGGCCAGTTCCTTGGGTTCGTCGGTCGAGGCCTCGATCAGCAAGACCTCGGAGCCGTTGAAGGTGAGGAACTTCCCGTCGGTCAGCGTGAAGGCGCCGCCGGCGTCGGGCAACTCCCACTTCTTCTTCCCCGTCTGCACGTCGAAGCAGTACAGCGGCCCGATGCGGTCCGCGGTGTCGTTGTGCTGGATCCCGAAGACGTGCCCCTTCCACGCGACGTACGAGCAGGTGTAGTTGTCGAGCAGCTTGTCGCGCCACACCTCCTTGACCTCGTCGCCGTTCACCTCGAGGCACACGCCCAACCCGTTCGAGTTGTCGGGGTGGATGCAGCACACGACGCGGTTGCCGACGACGAGCGGTTCCTGACCCGTGATCCCCTTGCGCCCCTGCTTGGTCTTCAGGTCCTCGTCGGAGAACTGGTGCTTCCACAATACCTTTCCGGTGGCGGGGGCGATGCCGAGGACCGCGTTGCCGCACGAGAACACGAGGCACGGCTGGCCGCCCAGCGTGCACGCGGTCGGGGCGGCCCAGTACCCGCCGCCGATCTGCGCCGACGGGTGGTAGACGCGCCACACTTCTTTCCCCGTCGTCTTGTCGAAGGCGAGCAGGAGGCCCGGTTCGGCGGGCGTGGTGTCCTTCGGCACCTTGTCGGCCGGGATGCGGGCGGGCACGACGACGAGATCGCCCACGAGGAGTGGCGAGGCGGCGTACCCGTAGGTCACGGTCTGCGCGCCCAGTTCCTTCATCAGCAGCTTCTGCCAGACGACCGTCCCGGTCGCGGCCTCGAGGCAGTACAGTTCGGCCCCCTGCCCGTACACGTAGACGTGTTTGCCCTGGACTGTCGGCGTCGAGCGCGCCCCCGGGAAGCTCTTGTCGATCGCGGTCGAGCTCACGAACTCCCACACCGGCTTGCCCGTCTCCGCGTCGAGACACTGAACGACTTCCTGCAAGGAGTCCTTCTTGGCCGGATCCTTGGGCAGCAGCCCCAGCGTGTACAGGCGGTCCTTGACCACCGCAACGGACGAGTACCCGCGGCCGACGGGCACCTTCCAGAGGACCTTCGGGCCTTCCGCGGGCCAGCGGGTCAGCCAGCCGGTTTCGCGCGAGATGCCGTCGCGGTTCGGACCCCGGAACTGCGGCCAGTCGTCGGCCCGGACGACCGTGGCCCCCCAGGCAACGAGCCACAGGGCCGCGCCGCAAAACGCCCGTCGGAAGGCGGTGGTGGTCATACCGTGCCCTAGTGGTTGAACCGGAACTCGGGGCTGTTGACGAGCGCCCAGACCATTTGTTGCAGGCCCGCGTCCGGGCGATCCTTGCGGCGCTCGAGGTACGACTCGAAGAGTTCGTACTCGGTGGCGGCCGGCGGGCGCGACAGCACGGCCCAGACGGCCTCGGTGATCTGCGCCTTGCGGTCGGTTGCCTTCTTCAGCGCCGGGAGCAACTGGGCGCCGATCGTCTTGTTGAGGCCCGGATCATTGCTGAGCCGCATCGATTCATTGACCGGGATCGGCATGTCGTCGCGCGGGTACTGGATCAGGCTCTCCAGCGGCCGCGAGGCATTTTCAAGGGCGGCCAGAGCCTTCTCGCGGGCCTCGAAGGTCTTGTCCCGGCCGATCAGCGCCGGGTTGTTGGCGAGTTGGAACGATGCCGCCCACTGCGCCGGGGTCAGCGGCCGGACGGACGCCACCGCGAACAGCTCCGGGGCCGGCACCGGGTCGCCCTTCCACTCGCTGCTGCGGGCGTAGGCCTTGGCGGAGAGGAGCCCCGCGATGAGCCGCTTCAGGTCGTACTCGTGGGCGATGAAGTCGCGGGTCAGCCACGCGAGCAACTCGGGGTGGCTGCCGGGGTTGTTGGCGTGCATCTGGTCCACCCGCATCACCAGGCCGTAGCCGTAAAAGCGGAACCAGAGGCGGTTCACCATCGCCCGGGCGAACAGGTCGCGGTTCTCCGCTTTCAGGGCGAGATCGGCCAGCTTCTCGCGGGCACGGAACTTCGCCTGCGGCGGCAGCACCTTGTCCTTGGCGTACGCCTTGCCGAGTTGCTCGATGGCCTTCGACTCCTCCTGAATCGCCTTCGCGAGGTCGGCGACCGGTTCGCCCTCCCGCTCGACCGTCTGGCCGTTGAGGAACAGCAGCTTGGCCGGGCGGGCGGCGCCGGTCTTGGGCTTGAACTCGGCCGGCTTCACGAACCGCCGGTCGAAGAGGTTGCCCTGGAAGTCGTAGGACGCGGCGAAGAACTCGCGCATCCCGAAGAAGTAGTCCTGGGTGAGCGACTCGATGTACGGGTGGTTGTGGCACTGGGCGCAACTGATGTTCAGGCCGAAGAACACACTGCTGACGTCTCGCGTGAGGGCGTCGCGGTCCTTGAGCCGCCGCAGCACGTACTGTTCGGGTTTGCCGGGGTGCGGCGTTTCGCCGGCCCCGAGCAGGTCGCGGAACATCCGGTCCCACGACCGGTTCTCCTTGAACGCCGCGATGAGGTACGGGCGGACGCTCCCGCCGTCGCCGTTGTCGTTGCGGAGGAAGGCGTCGAACTCGTTCGCGTTGTGGCGGATGAACTCGGGTGACGCGACCAACTCGGCGACGAGCTTCTCGCGCTTCTTCGGGTCGGTCGAGTCGATGTACTCACGGGCCTCGGCGGGCGTGGGGATGCGGCCGGCGAGGTCGAGGTAGAGCCGGCGGACGAAGGTCGCGTCGTCGGCCTGCGGCGCGGGCGTGACCTTGGCCCCCTGTAATTTCTGATCGACGTAGTGGTCGATCACGTCGGGGACGGGTCGATCCGCCGGAAGGAGGTCGGCACCCGTTGTGGTGTTGGCGGTAACGCCGACGGCGAGCAGCAGGGCCAAGCGCCACGGTGCGCTGAGAGGCGTGTTCATTGGGGGCCTCGTTGGGTGAGTCGCCAGCAGAACGCCTTCTTGCGGCCGACCGCGACGAGCGTGTCTGCGGTCGCGTTCAGCGCCATGTCGAAGAGGGGAGTGTTCGAAACGATCTCTTGAAGCACCGACGCCTTCTCGGTGTCGAGGATCACGACCTTCTTCCCCTCGCCCGCACCGGTTGCGGCGAACAGCCACGGCGCCTTCGGGTGGAACGCGACGGCCTCGAAGAAGGCGTTGACCTTCACCGGGACGTCCTGGGTCATTTTCCCGGCCCTCCAGTCGAAGACCTGCGCGAGAGCCTTGCTGTTGGTGATCGTGGACGTGTCGCCGGCGATGTTGCCCGCGAGCGCCAGTCGCGTGCCGTCCGGCGAGAACGCCAGGGCGCGGATCCCGCCGTAGGTGTGGCCGTTGGTGTCGGCGGTGTAGAGGTTCGGGGCCCGGACCCGCCCGACCTCCTTGCCGCCTGCCGCGTCCCAGACGACGGCCGTCCCGGTCTGGTCGCCGGTCGCGAGGTGCTTGCCGTCGGGCGAGAAGCGGACGCAGTACAGTTTGGACGCCAGCTGGTACGGGGTGAGCTTGTCGTGACCCTTCAGTTCGTGAACGAGTTTGCCGGATTCCGCGTCCCACAGCCGGCCGACCATGTCGTCGCCGGCGCTGGCGACCAGTTTGCCGTCCGGGGATGCGGCCACGCTGCGAACCCATTTCTTGTCGTGCGTTTCCAGGCCGCGCACCTTCTCGCGGGTTTCGGGATCCCACCAGATCAACTGGTGATCCGAACCGCCCGAGACGAGGTACTTGCCCGCCCGCGCCAGCCCGCTGACGTAGCCGGTGTGAGCGGCCCACGTCACCGGATTTGGTTTCGCCTCGTCGAAGTCGATGAGGTACATCTTTCCGTCCGTGCCGCCGGCCAAGGCCTTGGCCGTACCGGGGACCGGCGCCACGCTCAGGAGGTCGCAGCCCACGCCGACCTCCCGCACCAGCTTGATGTCTACTACCGGCGCCGCGGGCGGCGGCGGATCCTTCTTCGGTTGTGCGTTCATGGAGACGGTTACTCGGCAACGGGGTGCGGGGGCGGTCAGGCGAGGACGGCGGCGACCGGCTCGGTGCCGTAGTCGGTGAGCGGCACCGGGCGGCCGTCGCTGTTGGTGATTTCCTTCTGGTGATCGATCCCGACGGCCTTCATCACGGTCGCGAAGAACTGCTGGAGGCTGACCGGGTCCTTCGCGATGTTCCCCCCGTCGGCCGTGGTGCTGCCGTGAACCACGCCGGGCCTGATCCCGCACCCCGAGAGGGTCACACTCATTCGGGCGAAGTGGTCGCGGCCGTTGTTGTTGTTGATCCCGGGCGTCCGCCCCATCTCGGAGAACGTGACGACCAGCGTGTCGTCGAGCAGACCCCGGTCCTTCAGGTCGTCGAGGAGCACGCTCAGGACGTGGTCGAGTTCGGGCACCATCTCCTGGTGGAACTCGAAGTTCTGGCCGTGGTGGTCCCACCAGCCGCGGTTCACTCGGACGTACGGGACGCCCGCCTCGATCAGGCGCCGGGCCACCAGCGCCTGTTCGCCGAACGGCGTCGAACCGTACCTGTCTCGCGTGCTCTTCGACTCCTGCTCGATGTCGAACAGTTTGGCGCTCTCCATCAGCCCGCGGACGCGGCCGTACGCGCCGCCGTGACTGAGCAGGACGCCGTCCCGCTCGCGGCCGGTGCCGAACCGCCTCGCCAGTTCCGCCCGCAGCGCCTCGCGCTCGCGGTGGTCCTCGTCGGTCAGCCCGTCGGGCAACTTGTTCGCGGGCGGGGCGAGGCGGTGCTTCGAGCCGGGGACCGAGAACGGCGGCTTCGCCGGAACGCTCTCCGGGGTGATGTTGATCGGGTCCCACGTGGTGCCGAGGAACCCGGCGTTCTCGAAGTAGTTCGCCCCGAGGTAGTTGGTGAACATCACGTGGTGCGGAACCGGGCTCTTGGGGTCGGCCAGTTCCCGCGCGATCATCGGCCCGAGGCTCGGGTAGCGGACCGGCCCGGTCCTGGGCTTCCCGCCGAAGATGGTGAAGTCGTTGTGGTCGCCGGACGCGAGCTGGGAGCGGATGACGGCCGTGTGCTTGTGGAGGCACGCGGCCATCTTCGGCATCAGCTCCGAGACGCGGTAGCCCGGGATGGAGGACTGGATCGACTGGAACGGGCCGCCCGTCGCGGTGCCGGGTTTGGGATCCCAGCTCTCGAACTGGCTCATGCCCCCGTTCAGGAAGATCATCAGCACCCGCTTCTGCTTGCGGGCCATGTCCTTGGCGAGCGCGGGCGAGGCCAGTGGGTTGAGCGCGGAAACACCGCCCACGAACGCGGCTCCGGTGCCCAGGAATGAGCGGCGGTCCACGAAGTGTTCGGCGGAGTTGCAAGTCTGAGGCGAGCGGGTCATATCGTGTCTCGCTTCGGGTGGCGGGAACGGACAACCGAGGGCGGGGAGCGTGGCGGGGCGGAGCAGTTCGTCCACATGAACCCCGTCCGAGGGCGAGATCAGACGGCGGCGGCTCACTTCCCCTCGGCGTCACGGCCGCCGGGGGGCCGTGACGTCGTAGCAGAACAGCAGATCCTGGTCGCGGAGGTACAACCGCCCGTTGGCCACGACCGGGGGCGTCCAGATCAGCCCCTCCTTGCGGGCGACCTTCGTCTTCTCGGGGATCGTGAACCGGCCCGTCTCCTTCCATCCGGTCGGGTCCGCCTCGACCAGCACCAGCGTACCGGTCTTCTCGCCGTAGCAGTACAGGCGTCCGTCGGCACACGTCAGGCTCCCCTTGCCGAGCGCGGCGGTTTCCTCCCACTTCGGCTTGCCGGTTTTGAAGTCCATGCACACCCAGCCGTTCGGGTCCGAGTGGCCGTACAGGTGGCCGTCCACCAGCACCACCCCGCCGTGGTGGTTCTTCATCACCTTGTTGCGGTAGACCTCCTCGGCCTTCGTCCGCTCCCCGTCGGCACTCAGCTTGAGGAGGCCGCACCCGCGACCGTACCCGGCGGTCACGAAGACGTGGCCGTCCGCGTGGACCGGGGTGGCGACCATGATGTGGGCCGCGGGGATGTCGCTCTTCCACAGCAGCCGCCCGTCCTTGGCGGCGACCCCGGCCACGCCCTTGCCCGTCAAATTCACGTACTGCCGCACCCCGCCGGCGGTGACGAGGATGGTGGACGAACTGACCGCCTCGTCGCTCAACTCCTTGCTCCGCCAGAGGACCTTTCCGGTCTTCTTGTCGAGCGTGGCCACCGTGCCCGACTTGCCGCCGGGGCAGCAGACGAGGACGTCGCCGTCGATGAGGGGCGACTCGGTGTACCGGCCGTCGTGCAGAACCTTCCCCTGCAGGTCGTTCTTCAGGTGGACATTCCAGACCTTCTTGCCCGTGGCCCGTTCCACGCAGTGGAGGTCGCCCCAGGTGGTCAGGGTGTAGAGGTGGTCCCCGTCGGCCGTGGGCGTCGCACACGGGCCGTCGCCCCAGCCGGCGGGGCGCTCGGGCCCGAGTTCCGCGGCCCACACCTGCCGGCCGGTCTTCGTGTCGAGGGCGTAGAGGTAGTCCTTCTTGTCGCGGACGCCCATGCCGTAGAGCCGGTCGCCGACCACCGAGGGTGGGGTGAAACCGACCCCGGCGTCCCGGTACGTCCACAGCAGCGGCGGCCCGTCCTTCGGCCACGCCTTGAGCAGGCCGGTTTCGCGCGAAACGCCATCGCGGTTCGGCCCGCGGTACTGCGGCCAGTCGTCGGCCCGGACGGCCACCGACGTCATCGCGCCGAGGCACAGGGCGAACGAGAAGGTGATGAGTTGGGATCGATGACCGCGCATGGCGCTTCCTTCTCACGATCGGGCCGAGGTCGGGAACGGTCGAGCAGGAGGTGACCGACGGATTCGCCGCTTACTTCTTCCCGACGGCGTAGAGCCGCTTCGCACCCACGATGTACAGCCGCCCGCCGGCGACCGCGGGCGAGGCGTGGTTGGCGTCGTTCAGCGTGTTGGTCGCCAGCACCTTGAACTCCGGGCCGGCCTCCACCACCACGCTCGTCCCGCCGCTGGCCAGGAAGATGTGGCCCGCCCCGTCGGCCACCGGGCTGGCCCAGACGCTCGTCAGCCCCGGCACCCGCTCCTTGTACAGCTCCTTGCCGGTCGCCAGATCCAGGCACGCGAACGTCCCGTTGTCGAACAGGCGGTACACGTGGTCGCCGACCACCAGAGGCGAACTCAATCCCTGGATGAGGTTCGTCTGCCACTTCACGTGCGTCGTCGTGACGTCGCCTTTCCCGGCCGGGTCGAGCAACTTGGCCGCGCCGCCGCGCCCGCTGTCGCAGAACACCAGCCCCTTCGCCGCGACCGGGGACGCCGTCTCCCCCTTGCCCGCGCACCACCACAGGCGCTCCCCGGTCCGCGGGTCGAAGCTCTGGATCGCGTTCTTGGCCGTCCCCAGCCCGGCCCCCATGAGAACCATCTGGGGCTCGTCCTTCACCCGGATCACGAGCGGCGTGTTGTGCCCGTACCCGGTGTCCTTCAGCTCCTTGTCCCAGGCGACCTCGCCGGTCTTGCGGTCGAAGGCCACGAGGCGCGACCCGCCCTTCATGCCGCAGAACACGATGACGAACTTCTCGAACAGGACCGGGCTGGTGGCCATCTCGACGTCGTAGTCGTGCGGCGTCAGCTCCGCGCGCCAGGCGGTCTTGCCGTCGTGGTCGAGGGCCACCAGGACCGACGAGCCGAACAGGGCGTAGACCCGTTCGCCGTCCACGGCCGGGGTGCAACTGGCCCACCCGCCGCCGGGGCGGCCGCTGTGCGACCGCTTCCACGGGCCGTGCGGGACGACCGTGTTCCACTTCAGCTTCCCGGTGCCGGTGTCGTAACAGGCGACGTACTGTTCCGGCTCCTTCCGGTCCGCCTTCTTGTCGTCCTCCTTGCGCGAGGCGTTGACCACGAACAGTCGATCCTTCCAGACGACCGGGCTGGCGATCCCCTCGCCGAGCAGGTCCGCGGTCCAGACGACGTTCTCGTTCTTCGGCCCGCCCCAGGTCAGCGGCAGATCCCTGTCGGAACACACCCCGCCGCCGGTCGGGCCACGGAACTGTGGCCAGTCCTCGGCCGTCACGGGACCGGAAAGCAGCAGGGTGAACGTGCAGACCGCGGCGGTCAGCCGCGCGGCGCGAGGGGTGTGCATCGGTGGATGGGTCCGGGACGTTAAGCGGTGGGGTGGTTGGGGTGGGTGGTCGCCCATGTGTGCGAGCGGCCACCGACTGAACCCAGCAGTCCCGGACGGCCAAACCGCGGGCGTCCGGGAACCAGCTCTGGGAGGAGAGTTCGCAGGAGTTGCGTGGGGCACCGACGTCGATGCCCCACGCCCGGCCGGTGACCACTACCGGATCGACACCGTCACTTCGTGCGGGGTTTTCTCGACGTTGCCGGCGGCGTCCTCGGACAACGCCATCAGCTTCACTGGCCCCGCCTTCACGTTTGCGAGTGTGACCTCCCACTCACCGTTCGCCGCGACCTTCGCCCCGGTGCCGTTCACGGTCACCCGCTTCAACGCGGCGTTGTCCGAGGTCGTGCCGCGGACGACGAGCGCATCCCCGTCCTTGCGGACGTGGGTAATGACGGTAATCGGCGGCAACGTGTCGATGGGGTTGAGCTTGGCCACCTCGATCTCCGCAGACTGATACCTCGCCCCGCCGTCACCGAACTTACCCTGCGGCCAGCCCGGCTGGCGGTGCCGTCGGCTGTTGCCCTTCGCGACGTACTCCTCTTCCGTGGCGATGGTCATGTCGCGTGAGTTAATCGACACGTTGCGGTAGTCCTGGGACTTGTAGACCGAGTCGCGGACGCCGTAAGTCGCGTTGGCGATCGTCATGCCGTCGATCAGCACGTTCGGGGACTCCACCCCGAACCCTCCGACGACCGCCCAGATCTTTATGTTGCGGATCACGTGCGGGGTGCTCGCGTCCGGGCCGACCCCGCCGTTCGCCTGGCCGATGTTCAGCCCCCAGAACCCGTTCCCGTGCGTCTCGTTGTCCTCGAACCGGACGAACGGCAACGTGCGGATGTCCACCGGCTTCTGCGAGCCGTCGGGCTGGCGGATGTTCATCACCAGATCGAACGGGGTCTTGGGGTCCCCGAACTTCAGCTTCGGGTCGGCCGCGCCGGGCAGCGTCTGGACACCGGCCTTCGGGGTGGCCTCCATCCGGAACCCGTACTGCCGGTTCTCGACCGACACGTTTCGGGTGAAGGTGTTGTGGGCGTTGGCGAACCAGAAGCCGGCCCCGTCGTTCGGGTCGAACGGCAGGAGTTGCTTGGGCAGCGGTTTTCCGTCGCGGGCGTAGCAGGCGAGGTTGCGGTCGAAGACGTTGTTGACCTCGGTGCCGTCCTCGAGGAAGAACCCGTGGCCGACGCTGTGGAAGCCGACGCAGTCGCGGACCACGAGGTAGTTCGTACCGTGGACGGTGAGCCAGTGGTTCTTGCTGTGGTGGAACGACGCCCCGATGAGGGAACTGCCGCGCATGGTGTCGCCGCACAGGTGGTAGTGCAGGTTGTACCGGCCGAGCACGCCTTCCTTGCCCAGGTGGCGGAACTCGGCGTAGCTGACGCCGCCGGCCGACCCGCGGTGGTACATGGTGTGGCCGCGGTGCCCGTCCGGGTTCGCCGACTCGACGACCACGTTGCGGCTCAGATTCGCCACCTCGGCGCGGAACTCGCCCTCGCCGGCGTGCCCGTACTGTAGGGGTTGTTCCAGTGTGATCTTCGTGCCGCTGAGCGCTTTGATCGTCGCTTCCTCGGTCCGGGCTTCCGTGTGAATCGGCCGGTCGGAGGAGGTCACGATGATGCGGTCGCCCGGCTTCCACCCGGTGACGGCCTCGGCCAGCGTGATCTCGGTCGCGCCGGCCTCGCCCTTCTTCTTGGGCGCGGCCGCGTTCGCCCCCAGCTTGACCCAGGTGCGGCTCAGGGGCTGGCCGTGGAAGTCCATCCGCCCGCCGCAGCAGACGATGGCCGGGCACGACTCCTTGTCCATGCCTTCAACGAAGTGCAGACGGATCTTCGCGGTCTTGCCTGCGGCGATGGGCTTCTCCGGGGTGCCGACGAGCAGCGCCGGCTTGCCGTCGCAGCACAGGCACCCGGCCGTGAACCCCGGCTGACCGATCCCCGGCTTGGGCGCGAGCTTCGCGTCGGCCGGGTGAGCGTTGCAGTCGAACCCGTTCGCGTCGAGCTTCTCGTCGTGCTGGATCTTGATCAGCCCCACGTTCAGTTCGGTGTCCTTGTCGGTCGCGAACGTCACCGTGCCGACGATGAACAGCGCACGGATGACGTCGTCGGACTTCACGTCGTATGTGACGGCGTGCCCTTCGCGGACCAGCACCGTGTCCCCGGCCGCGGGGAGCTTCCCGCCGTCCCAGGTCTTCGGGTCCGACCAGTTGCCGGAGCCGGCCGACTTCACCGTCGCGGCCGACGCCGGGATCGCCAGCGCGAGCGCGGCGAAGAGCGAGAGAATCAGGCGAGTCATGAAATCTCCTGCGGAAGTGACGCGGCCGACACCGGCCGCGCGGTCGAGGACTGGTTTGCGGGCAGTCCGGTCACTTGCCTTCCTTGCCCTTCTTCGGCAGGGCGATGGCGGTGACGGACTTCTTGTCCTCGCTCAGGGTGAGCGTGACCGCGGCACCGGCCTTCACGTCGGCCAGGGTCTTGGCGTCCGCCCCCTCGGTCACCTTCACGTCCTTGGCGAGGTCGAACGTCTGGGGCGGGGCCACTTCCTTGCCTTCCTTCGTGCGCCCCTCGAGTGTGACAGTCTTGGCGTCGATCGCCTTGACCTTCCCGGCGACGGTCGGCGGCCCTTTCTTCTTGTCCTCGGCCGTGGCCGTGCCGACGAGCAGACCCGCGACACCCAGCGCCAGCAACGCGACGAACGTCTTCATGGGACATCTCCAGTAGCCCCGCGAGCCGGCGGGGCGTGCTTCGAGGAAACGGCCCCGTCGGCTCACGGGGACATCGGGGTCAGGGAGACTTCGCGTCCAGGGCCAGCACGCGCTTGCCGTCGGCGGAGAGCCGGACGGAGGCGGACAACCCGTCGCGCAGTTCGGCGAGAGTCGCGGGGTTGCCGTCCAGTGTGACGGGAGCGGTCGGGGAGACCGGCCAGGTGGCGGGCGTGGCCTTCGCGTCGGTCGCAATGCGAAGCAGGGTGATCGTGTTCCGACCGGCGTTCACGGCCCGGAGCGTTCCGGAGACCGTTTCGCCGTGGGCGCTGAGGCTCCGCACTTCGGTTCCGTCGACGGTGAGCGTGACCGTTACCCGTGGTCGCGCCCCCAGCGCGGCGAGGTCCGCGACAGAGGCCGACTGACCGTCGACCTGGATATCGACACCGGCCGCCAGTGAGTACGCGGCATTGACTTCGCGGACGCGGAGCGTGACCGTCCGCTTACCGGGTTCCACATCGCGGAGCACGGCGGCGAAGGTCGCCCCCGATTTCGGCTGGGCTTTCACCGGGGGCGTGGTGAGCGGAGGCCGCGGTTCCGGCTTCGGTGGACGGTCGGGCTTGACCGTCGGGCTCGACGGCGATGGAGCGCTGGCGGTGGAGTCCACCACGGGCGGCGTGTTGCGGTCTGAAGTGAGAGCGAACCCACCGATCCCGAGGCCGACGGCCAGCACGCACGCCGCGAGGGCCGCGATGAGCCGCACCTTCGTCACCGCGAGTTCGCGGAGCAACCCCGTCGCCTGCTCCAACGCCGCCGGCGCGTTCACCGGCTGCCCGGCGGCGAACCGCATCGACTGTTCGACGACCCCGGCGACCGTTCGGACCGGGACGGCCGCGGTCGCCACCGAGGTCACCAAGAAGGCGACCGACAGGGCGATGCCTCGCCGCGCGAGCCGGCTGCGGAGCAACTCGCGTCCGCGTTCGAGCCGGATCTTCACGGCCCCGGGCGCCCAGCCGAGTTCGCGGGCGGCCTCGTCGCGTGTCTTCCCCTGCAACCCGCACAGCAGCAGCGGGGCGCGGTACTTGTCGGGCAGGGCCTGCAACTCCTCGTCGAGTACCGGCCCGAGGTCGTCCCACGTGCGCGGCGGTGCCGAGGCGGGTTGGGCCTCTGCGACCGCACGCTCCCGCTCCTTCCGGCGGGTCTCGGACGCGCGGGCCTTCCGGGCGAGCAGGTAGGCGGTGCCGTACAAGAAGCTCCCGACCGACTCGTGCTTGCGGATCGAACCCGCCCTGCGGACCAGCACGAGGAACGTGGCCTGGAGCACGTCCTCGGCGTCCTGCTCGCTCGCCAGCAGGCGACGGCATGCGGCGAGGACGAGCGGGGCGTGCCGGTCCACGAGGGCGGCGAACGCGGCCTCGTCGCGGTGGTCCACGAACCGCCGGAGCAAGGCCTGGTCGTCCAGTTTGCGGGCGTCCTCGACCGCCACGAGGTTCCGGAGGTAGCGGAGCAGTGTGTCCATCGCTTCTCGTCGGCCGCCGATCGCTGTTTCGGGTATAGTGCCGCCTCGACGGGATCCGGCATCAACTATTTTCTCCCCGGCACGATCCCGGCCGCTTCCGCTCAGGAGAACCAATGATCCCGCGCACCATTCTGCTCGCTCTCTCCCTGTCCGTCGCCGGTCAACCACCGGCGCCTGCCCAGGAGCGAGTGGCGCCCGCGAAGTCGAAAGGCGGGAAGCCGCTCGGCGAGCCGTGGGCCGGTGTCCCTGAGGAATTCAAGCGGCTCAAGCTCCCCGACTGGAAGGCGCCCGACGATCTCAAACAGTGGCAGTCCGCAGACCGGGCGAAGACCCGCGACACCGTCCTGAAGTGCCTGGGGGAACTCCCAGCCCGGCCGAAGAAGCTCGCGGTCAAGGTAACGGCCACGGAAGACAAGGGCGAGTACAAGCTGGAACGGTTCGAGTTCGACAACGGCGTCGATTCAGTCGTCACCGGGATGCTGTTGATCCCCAAGAAGAAGGGGCCGCTGCCGGCGGTGATCGGCTTGCACGGGCACGGCGGCAGCAAGGAGGCGATTTGCACCGACGAGCAGAACCCGCAGTGCATCGGTCCGCTCCTGGTCAAGAAGGGGTTTGCGGTCGCGGCCATCGACTCGTACTTCTGCGGCGACCGCTCGGGCAAGAAGGTCGGGGATAAGCAACTCACGGGTGCCGACGAGGGGGCGTGGGTGAAGCTCAACCTGTGGCTCGGCCGATCGCTGTGGGGCATGATGATCCGCGACCAGCAGTGCCTGATCGACTACCTCGTCACCCGACCCGAGGTGGATGCGAAGCGGATCGGGGTGACCGGGATGAGCATGGGCGGGACCGGGACCTGGTGGCTGGCGGCGATCGACGACCGCGTCGCCGCCGGGGTCGGGGTCGCCGGGTTCACGCGGTACGCCGAGCTGATCGCCCACAACGGCGTCCGGCTGCACGGCATGTACTACTTCGTGCCGGGCCTGCTCCGGCACTTCGACACC
>JALHNS010000086.1 GCA_022843445.1 Gemmata sp. | reverse complement strand
ACGTGCGGACCACAGGGTCTTGAGCTGTCTTGATCCTCTTCCTCCTGTAATCCCGTCCAAAACTCTTCCCGTCCTTCTCTGATTGTGGTTTTCTCGGCGTTCGTCGTGCGGCAAATAATCCCCCATCTCCCCCAGCCCCCGTGCGCGGCGTTTTCCCACCTTGCGCGGGTTCGCAAATCGGAATCGGTTCAAGTTCCCGCGCCCCGGGTGCCGATATTTGGCGACACGGGCGCGAACCGGCTTGAGGGGAGCTGGGGCGCGCCTGCGACAGGGGAAGTCGCACATGAGCGCCGCGCACGGACTGCTCGACCGCATCTCGGCGTTCCGCATTCGCCTCGACGCGCTGCCCGATCCGATCCCGGAAGCCGAAGCGGTGGACGACGCGCCGCCCGCGCTCTCGGCCGAAGTGGTCGCGTTCCGCGAGAGCGTCCGCCGGTTGGTCGGCGCGCCGCCACCGGCCGAGCCGGACGCGCCGCTGCCCAAGTTCACCGACCGCGCGCACGCGCTGCTCGCCGACGCGAAAACCGCGCTCGACCGGCAGCGCGCCATCGCCGGCGACCCGCACTTCGCCGCCACCGATTCGACCGACGCGCTCCCGCGGTACCACCGCGCCACGGTCGCGATGCTCGATTCGGTCGTGCGGATGGCCCGCGGGTTCCCGAACTCGCCGAGCGAGCAACTGAAGCTGTGCGACGGTCTCGAAGCGCTGCTCGCCGCGGTGCGCGACCGGCTCGCGGTGCAAGAAGCGGCCCTCGCGCACCGCCGCGCCGACGCCGACCGCGTGGACCGGCTCGCGGGGTTCTTTGCGGCCCTGCACACGCACCAAACTGTCGCCATCGAAACGGTGGTCGCGCTCGCCGAAGACGTGCTCGCCGACGCGCGAGCCGCGAAGCCGATTCGCTTCCTCGCCGCGCACCCGCACAGCACCGGGGCGCACGCCGGCGCGCCCGTACTGCCGGCCCCGGCGCGGTTCGTCGCGGCGCACGCGCTGAACGTGGCGCAAGTGGTCGCGCGGCTCACGCCCTACGATTACGAGTGGGCCGCCCGCCCGCTCACGCCGGTGGTCGCGGCGCTGCTCATGGATTGCGGGATGGCGGTCGTTCCGCCGGACGTGCTGGCGAAGGCCGAAGCGCTGACCGCGGACGAGCGCCGCGTGGTCGAAGCGCACGCGAAGTACGGGGCCGAACTGCTGCTGTGGCGGTTCCCGAACCTCGCGGGGCCGCTGGTCGCGGCGGTCGCGGCGCACCACGAGCGGCCCGACGGCACCGGCTACCCGAACGCGCTGAAGGGCACCGACCTGCCGCCGCTCGCGCAACTGCTGCGCGTCGCGGACGTGTACGCGGCGATGCAAGAAGACCGCGCGCACCGGCCCGCGAGTGACTCGCGCGCCGCGCTCACCGAAGTGCTGCTGCTCGCCGAACGCGGGCACGCCGACAAAGACTTCGCCGAGCAACTGCTGAACCTCGCGTACTACCCCGTAGGGGCGGTGGTCGAACTCACCGACGGGCGCGTGGGCACGATCGTGGCGAACCACCCGGACCGCGTGGACCCGCGGTCGCCGGCGCGCCCGGTGGTGGCGGTGCTGGTCGACGCGAGCGGTGCGGCGCTGGTGCGCCCCGAGTATCTCGACCTGTACGCGGCCGGCACCGGCAGCGTGCTCCGCGGCGTGCCCACAGCAAAGGCCCGCGAACTGCTCGGAGACCGCTACCCGGACTTGGTGTGAGGGGGTCTTCAAAGTAGCAGGCACACGCCGTGTGCCGTCGCTGAAGAGCTGAAAGCACATTCGCGCAAGGTGAATCGCGTTCCCCAGCGACGGCACACGGCGTGTGCCTACTACTTTGAAGACACGCGCAAGATCGCGCCATTCGGAGCGAACGCACTGGTAGCGCCCGCGCGCACACACCTTCGACCAACCACCCGGGGCCAGCATGGGAACGTACCTCGCCGCGACCCGGCACCCGTGGGCGTGCTTCCTATTCCTCTTTCCTTTGCTCGTTGCGTACGAGGGCGGGCTGTACGCACTCGGCGGCGATCAGACCGCGAACCTGCGCAACGGGGCCGACACGTGGTTCCGCTGGGCGCTGGACGTGTTCGGCGCGGGGCACGTGCTCGCCGCGCCGCTCGCGGTCGCGGGGCTGTTCCTCGTGTGGAGCTGGTGGCGCTGGGCCGACCGCCCGACCGACCCAGTCAAGACGTGGTTCGGGATGGCACTCGAAAGTGTGCTGTTCGCGGCGATTCTCTGGCAACTCGCTCGGAACTTCGGGCCGGTTCTAGACGGCCTCGGCGTGAAATTGCAAATCGCGGTGCGCCCCGCGCCGGCGGGGGACATCCTGCGATACATCGGCGCGGGCATTTACGAAGAAGTGCTGTTCCGCCTCGTGCTATTTAGCGGGCTGCTGCTGATGTTCCGAACGGTGCTGATGCCGTGGATCGTTGCGATGCCGCTCGCGGCGGTCGCGGGCGCGCTGCTGTTCGCCGCGGCGCACCACATCGGCCCCTACGGGGAGCCGATGCGGGCCGATACCTTCCTGTTCCGCGCGGTCGCGGGTCTTTTCTTCACGCTCTTGTACGTGTTCCGCGGCTACGGGGTCGCGGTCGGTGCGCACGCCGGCTACAACGTGCTCGTTGGGGTCGTCGTCACCTGAGCGGCGCTACGGCACCTTGGGAAACGGGAACTGCGGGATCTGCGGGATCACCGGCGCGCCGTTCCCGGTCGTGCGGCCCAACAGCGCCAGAATCAGTTGGTCGCGCAGTGCGGTCATCCCGCGGAACGCGAGGTCCGCGCCGGTGAACGCGCCGGGCGCGCCGACCGTGCCGCGCGCGATCGGGTCCTCGTCCACCTTCAAGCGGATCTCCACAACGGCCTTGATCGTGTACTGCGCGCCCGTTTGCTCGATGGTGTAACTGATGTCGATGTGAACGCCCTTGGCGTCTTCGGGCGGTTCGACGAAGTCCGCCAACTGGTGCCCGATGGGCGGCGGCGGCGCGGGTTCCCAGCGCGGCGGGTTCAGTGGGTCGATTGGGCCATCGACTTCCGGCTTCGGAACGCCGTAGCCGTCGAGCGACGCGAGCGTCTGGCTGATGCCGTCGGCGAACTGGGTGCGCAGGTCGTTCTCGCGCGCGCCGCGCCCCTCCTTCAGTGCGTCCGGGGCGGCGCGCTCGGTCACGCGCAGGGTGACCACCGGGCTAACGGCCGTGCTGAGCGCCTCGAACGTTTTCGCCATGCCCTCGCCGAGGGCGGGGTTCTGTTTCTGGTTCCGGCACTCGGTAATCGCCCTGCTGTAAAACGCTTCGAGCCGCTGCAGCGCGGCCGTGCGGTGTTTCGTATTGCGGTCGTCCAGCAGGTACTTGCGCAGGCTCAGCGGCATCGCCGGCTTACTCAGGATGTTGTACACCACGTCGTCGCGGAGCGGCGGGTTCACTACGAACGCGAACAGGCACCAGCACACCGCGGCGGCCACCAGCATCACGACGTAGGGCAGGAACGACGGCGTCGCGGTCCGGTCGCGGGTCGGCTCCTCCGGCACCTCGGTCACGTCGAGGTCGATCTCACTCAGGTTGATGTTGTTCTCGTTATCGAGCGGTTCGCGGTCGTTCTTCGCGACGAATTTCGCCAACCCGCCGAGCGTGGCCGGCGGCAGGTTCGCGCGGTCGCCGCCCTCGCCCCCGCGCGCCCACGCGAGGTAGTTCAGGTACACCACCATGCGCTCCGCGGGCGCTTCGCCGCTCACGGTGAGCGTCTTCCCGCCGGTGCCGCTCAGGCGGATCGTGACCGCGCTGTTCTGGTACGAGCCGTTGTTGTAGTTGTGCGTGAACTGGGCCTCGACCACGTCGTCGATGGGCGTCACGGTCACTTGCTCGCGGAACGCTTCGTACAGGTACAGCGGGTCGGCGTAGGCCCAGCACCCCGCGACCTTGTCCGAGCCTTTGCTCCCGCGGAACCCGGCGGCGAGCAGCCAGCCGCCGAGCAGCAGCCCGGCGGTTTGCAGCAGCGCGACGCCCCGCGGCTCGTTCTGGATCACGTCGAGCCAGTCCGTGAGCGTGAGGGCGAGCGTGGTGCCGATGATGATCGGCCCGACGATGCACCCACACCCGGGCAGCGAGTCGGAGCCGGGCACGAACACGCCCGGGGTGCCCGCGCCCTCCGCGTCGCGCACCGCGACGAGGTAGTCGTGCGTGGCCTGATCGAGTTCCTCGAAGTTGAACGTCTGGGACATGCGGCGTCGGCTCCGTGAGCGCGCGGGTTGTGTCGTGCGAATGGTATTCGGTCAGGAACGGAACCGCAAGCGCGGTGCGTAGAATGCCGTTACCGGGCACTCGATTCTTGCACAGGAGCCGGTCATGCCGTTCGACCCCAACCAACTCGCCGCCGATGTGGAAGCGTTCTGCGAAGAGGTGCGCCCCGAAGAGGAACTGGCCTACGCCGAGCGCCGGTTCAACGAGCACGTCGTCCCGCTCGCCAAGAAGCACAACCTCCTCGGCATGAACGTGCGCGAAGAGTACGGCGGGCGCGCCGCGGACAACGTCAGCTACTTCAAGGCGCTGGCGCGCATCGGCCGCGAGGGCACCACCGTTCGCACCTTCTTCTCCGGGCACCTCAGCATCGGCGCGTACCCGATTCAGACGTGGGGCAGCGACGCACTGAAGCGCAAGTACCTGCCGGCCGCGGCGCGCGGCGAGAAGGTGCTCGCGTTCGGCCTCACCGAACCGGACGCCGGCAGCAACCCGCGCGAGATGACCAGCAGTTACGAAAAGAAGGGCGACCGCTTCATCCTGAACGGGGTGAAGTACCTGATTTCCAACGGCGGCATCGCGGACGCGATCATCGTATTCGCGTACCCCGCGGGTCAGGTGGGCACCGGGCGCATCTCGGCGTTCGTGCTGGACACCGCGCAGAAGGGCTTCGAGAAGGAGTCGTTCGCGGCGAACGCGAAGATGGGGATGCCCACGTCGAACACCGCGATGTTCGAGATGCACAACGCGGAAGTGCCGCTCGAAAACCTGCTCGGCGAAGAGGGCGACGGGTTCCGTGTGGCGATGGGCACGCTGGTGAGCGGCCGGCTGAGCGTGGCCGCGGGGTGCTTGGGCGTGATCGAAGACTGCCTCGCGGAGGCGATTCAGTACGCGAAGGTGCGGTCGCAGCACGGCAAGGAGATCGGCCGGCACCAACTCGTTCAAGAACACATCGCGATGATCGAAATGGATCGCGTGGCGAGTGAATCAATGGTGCTGCGGGCCGCGGCGATGAAGGACCGCAGTGAGGCGAACAAGGGCGACAAGGAACTCGCGCGCGAAGCGGACCTGCTCGCGGCGCAGGCGAAGTTCTTCGCGACGAACGCGGCGTGGGACGCGGCCGACCGCGCGGTGCAGGTGTTCGGCGGGCGCGGCTGGAGCACGCTGTACCGCCCGGGCCGGCACCTGACCGACGTGCGCGTGTGCCGCATCTACGAGGGCACCGACGAAATCCTGAAACTGAAGATCGCTTCCGCCGTGATGGGCAAGGAGTGGGAAGCGTTTAAATAGGGCAGCAGGCACGCTCCGCACTCAATCGCACACCGCGACCGAACTCGGGGAGCACTCACTACGCCGCCGTTCCTTGAGGCGGGTTCGGCGGAGAACACGCTCGAAAGCTGGGGCACAACCCCGCACACCTACTTCGGTTTCAAAACGGTGGACGACCTCGAAGAGGCGTGGCTCGATGCGCTGCGGGCCGCCGCGCCGCCGAAGCCCGCAAAGGGCGAAGGCGACACGATCCCGCCCGCGAAACTACCGGTCCTAAAGCCGTAAACACGAGCGCGGCCCGCGGCCCGCGCTTAGCCTTGCGTCACTTCGCTTTGGCTTCGTGCAGCGCCAGCACGCAGAACGCGGTGCCGGCGTTCGCGATGTAGTGCGCCTTGTCGTTGTTCAACGAGCGCGTGTACCACCGGCCGCTCTCGCGCTGGTTCGCCTTGAGCCACTTCACCGCGTTCCCGATGGTGTCGTCGTTCGGCTTCTCGCCGGCGGTCAGCAGCACATACGCCACGAACCCGGTGCCGTACCCGTCGCTCTCCGCGTTCGGGTCGTTCGGCGTCTTCTCGGCGTCGCGGCGCTTGTACGCGCCCAGCGACGGCAGAGACCAACCGCCGTCCTTGCGCTGCTTCGCTTTGAGTGAAGCCACGGTCTTCGCGCGCTCGTCGGCGGTCATTAGGCCGGGCACTTTGGTGGACGCCCAGAGCAGCATCGCGCGGTGGTGCAGGTCCGGGGCCGACACTTTGGCGAAGTACGCCTTCAGCTTCTTCAGGCCGGCTTGGGCCTTCTCGGTCTTCGCGTAGTCGCCGGGGGCGTAGCCGACCGCGAGCGCCGCGAGCGTCGCGCCGTAATAGTCGTCGTGTTCGAGCGGGGGCCACTCGCACTTCAGCCAGTTCCACGCGCCGTCTTTGGCCTGCACGTCCCACATCTTGTCGAGCGCGGCACGGGTCGCGTCGTGCAGTTTGCCTGTTTGCTGCGCGTCGTTGAACGCGAGCGCGAACGCGGTGGCGACCACATACGCGTCGCCGCGCGGCTTCCCGCCGGTTTGCCACTTCGCCACGTCCTTTTCGAGGAACTCCCGCACTTCCTTCCAGCCGTCACCCTTCAGCAACGGGCGCGCGGTGAGGTACGGCATGTTCGTGTGACAGGTGATGCAACTGCGGTCGCGGGTCCAGCCGATGCCGACGCCGTCGAGGTACTCCGCGGCTTTCTCGGCGGAGTACGCCTTCGCCATGGGTTCGTCGGGCTTGGTGGGTTTCGGGGTCGGGATGTCGGCCGCGATCAGCGGCAAGGCGAGCGCAACGAGCGCGAAGAGAGACGAGCGCATGGTGGTGGGAACTCGTGGGAGGGAAGAACCGGCGATGCGAAAAAGAGACGCCCCGCGGCGGCGCGACTCGCGCGCAGTGCCGCGGGGCGTTACCGGCGGTTACGCGGTGTGGTCCTTCAACTCGAACCCCTTGCGGTACTCGCGGAACAGCAACCGGTTGGCGACCTCCGCGAGCGTCTTGTTCGGCGATACGAACCGCTCGGTCTTGGGGTCGATCGTCAGCACGTGGCCGAACTTGGCAGTGGTCTTTTCGTCCACCTTGTTGGCCTTGAGGTGCGCGAGCATCCCTTCGGCGTAGGGCTTCAGGTCTTTCGGGCAGTCGTCGCCGGCGAGCGCGGCGAGCGGGGCGGTGAACCCGATGCGGTAGCTGATGTTCGCGAGGTGGCACAGCGCCGCGCTCAGGTGCCCCTCGGCGATGTCGCAGTTCAGGTCTTCGTGCTTGCGGCTGCGGACGGCCTTCACGAAGTTGTCGAAGTGGAACTGATCGTTGCCGCCGCTGAACTTGCCGATCTCTTTGCCCTTCGGGTCGTACGCGGTGCCGCCGGCGTAGCTCGGGCACACCACGTAGCCCTCGGTGCCGACCCAGATGTTGCCCACCTTCGCGCCCTTGTAGGCGTCGGTGGTCAGGCCGCGCACCTCGAACACCATCTTCGCGTCGCCGTAGTCGAACAGGCACAGTTGGGTGTTCGCGGTCTCGCCGTCGTCTTCGTAGCCGAACCGCCCGCCGAAGCTGAGCGCGGTCCTGGGCATCGTGGTCTTCGCGAGGCCCCAGCGGGCCTTGTCCATCTCGTGAACGCCCTGATTGCCAAGGTCGCCGTTGCCGAAGTCCCAGATCCAGTGCCAGTCGTAGTGAACGGTGCCGTAACCGGTTTTGCGGTGCGGGATCTTGAGCGGGGCCGGGCCGCACCACAGGTCGTAGTCCATCGTCGCGGGCGGCTTCTGCTCGCCGGCCACTTTGCCGATGCTGCCGCGCGGCTTGTAGCACAGGCCGATGGCGAGATCGACCTTCCCGATCTTCCCGCCCTGCACGAACGCGATGGCCTCGCGCATGCCCGGGTTGCTGCGGCTCTGCGTGCCCACCTGACAGATGCGTTTGAACTTGCGCGCCGCGGCCGTCATGATCGCGCCCTCGTGCACGTTGTGCGTCGCGGGCTTCTCGACGTACACGTCCTTCCCGGCTTCCATCGCCCACACCGCCATCAGCGCGTGCCAGTGGTTCGGCGTCGCGATGCTGACGATGTCGATGTCCTTGTTCTCGATCACCTTCCGAATGTCTTTCTCGTACTTCGGGGCCTTGCCCTGCTTGCCCTCGATCTGTGTCATGGCCTTGCCGATGACGGCCTCGTCGCAGTCGCAGACGGTGGTGATCTCGCAGTTGTTCTTGCCGAGGAACCCGCCGACGTGGCTCATGCCGCGGCTCCGCACTCCGACCACCGCGACGCGCAGTTTGTCCTCGCGGTTGGCTTTCGCGGGTGCGGGCTTGTCGTCGGCGGTACCGGCCGGGGCCGCGGCGGCAGCGGCGGCGAGGATCGCGGACCGGTTCAGGAACTCGCGACGGCTGAAAACGTCCATAATGTTCCCCCGGCGGGTGCCGGGCGCGTGAGGATGGAGAGAGGGTGGCAGCGAAACGCTGCACACACTCTAATCGGCCGAACTCGCGGAAGAAAGTGCGTGCTTCCAAAAGAGCGCGCCGAACGACGGGTGCCGAACCGGAGCGCGACAATGAACCCGGACGAAGCGGCCTTCCTGAACGCGATTCGCACGAACCCGGCCGACGAAACGGCGCGACTGGTGTACGCGGACTGGCTCGCGGAACGCGACGACCCGCGGGCCGACTTCGCGCGCCTGAGCGCCGAGTTCCTGCGCTGCGTGCGCGGCCTCGCGGCGCTGCGCCAGACCCTCGAACCCGATTGGCTCGCGGACCTCGACCCGCTGTTCAACCGCCTCGTCGTGCGCACGGTCACGGAACTGGGAACCGCCGGTGCCGAGTACGTGATCGTCGATGAGGTGCTTGTGGAACCGGGCGCTACGGTCGCCGCCGGTCAGCCGTTGCTCTTGCTCTCGACGAACCCGGGAGCGATCGAACTCGTTGCCGAACGGCCGAGCCTCGTCACGGGCGTATTCGTTCGGCGACACCAAGCGGTTCGGCTTCACCACCCGCTCATTGCGTACCTCATGGACGCCGACGCGCTCGCGCGGCGCGCGCCACCCGGGCCGATGCGCGCGCACCTCCACGCGCTCGAAAGCCGCCGCCGCACGCTGCGCAGAAAGCCGGCGGACCTACTCGAAGCGACGCTCGACCGCTACCAAACGGCGCTGTGCATGATCTTTGGCGAGGGCGCGGTGAGAGCCGCGCGCGGAGACGTGTTGCCGGCCGACGACGAGGCCGACGATGAGTTCGACGACGACGAAGACGTTTCGCCCGAAGCGCGCGCGCGGGCGAATCTCGACACCTACATTGCGACGGTGCGCGTGCTGCTCGCGCGGCACGGTCAGCCCGCGTGGTTCGCACCGGGCGCGGGGGAACTCCCATGAGCGACGGCGACGCGCTGCTCGCGGCCATTGCCGCGCACCCGGACGACGACACCCCGCGACTCGTCTACGCCGATTGGCTCGACGAGCACGACGACGCCCCCGGTCCAGCCGGGCGAGCGAGTAGCTCGGGCGGCGCGGGACCGGGAACTAACGCGATCCGCGCCGAGTTCATTCGCGTGCAGGTCGCGGTGCGCCGCCTCGAAGACCGACCCGCGAGCGAACAGCGCGAGCACGTTCACCTGTGGCGGCGGCAACAGGAACTGCTCGACAACCACCGCCGCGACCTGCTCGCACCCTTTACCGGATATCTCGGTACGTTCGATGTGGTGTTCGACCGCGGCTTCGTGAGCGAACTGAACCTGAACGCGTTCGAGTTCCTGAAACACTTGGCGGAAGTCGCGGCGCTGCGCCCCGCGCCGCGCGTGCGCCTCACCTGCTTCGGGCGGGGGCACGTTCCGGCGCTCGTCGTGTGCCCGGAGGCGCGGTGCATCGAAGCGCTGACCGTGTGCCCGATCGCGGGTGAGTGTCCTGAGCCGATCCCCGATCCCGTGTTTGGACTGCTCGGGAACGCGCCGCACTTGGCGCGGGTCGAAGTGCTCGACCTCAGTTCGATGCTAGTGAGCGACCCCGAATTGGTGCTCCTGCTCAACGGCAGCGGCCTACCGCGCCTGGCGGAACTCGACCTCGAAAAGAACGAGATCACCGACGCGGGCTTGCAAGCGATCGTCGCGTCGCCGAAGTGGGCGCAATTGCGCCGCATCGATTTGTCGCGCAACGAACTCTCGGACGCCGCCGCCGAAATCCTGCTCGCGGCACCGCCGTCACCGCTCGAACACCTGAACCTGCGAATGAACCAAATCGGGCCGGCGGTGTACCCGCAACTGCTCGAACGGTTCGGCGGGCGCATCGACCTGTTCTGATTCCGAATCGCCGCGGCCGTTCGTCTCGAATCACGAAGTGTACGGAATTGCGCTTGTGATGTGCCAATCCCGCGCAGAGTCGCCGCGAAGGGGGGTAGCGCGCGAGTTGGCCATCTTTGGCCAACTTACCCCCCGGCCCCCTCACGAAATGCTGGAATTTCTAGGCATGTTTCCAAGTTGGCCAGCGGTTGGCCAACTTCGGCCGTGTGTTGGCGTCCTTTGGGTTGTTGGCCACCTTCGAAGTGCGCAAATGCGCCCGCGGCAACTCCGGCTCGTTCGGAGGCTTCGCGCGGCGCGCGCGTCGCAGTACACTGTGCGTACCTCTTCCCCGCGGAGGGCGCACGAATGGCCCGCTCCCGGTTCGCGCGGTTCGCTGCGCCCGCGCTCGTGTTCGCTGCCCTCGCGGCGCTGCCGCCGCCGGGGGCCGGCGACGAGCGCGTCCCGCCGCTCATCAAAGAACTCGGCGCGCCCGAGTTCGCCGCCCGCGAGCGCGCCACCGAGAAACTGAAGGAGATCGGCGAACCGGCGCTGCCCGCGGTGGTCGAAGCCGCCGCCAGCGACGACCCGGAAGTGCGCGCGCGCGCGCAGGGGTTGGTGCGCACCATCATTTCCGGCGCGCGCGTCAGCAAGAGCACGAAACTCGAAATGCGCCCGGTGTACGCCCGCGCGTTCGAGATGGGGTCGCCGCGCGACGAGGCCGGCCGCCGCGCGGACGAAACCCGCCACACCGTTCGCATCACCAAGGCGTACCTCATCGGCGCGCACGAGGTGACGCAGGAGCAGTACGACACCGTGCGCAAGCGCACCCCGAGTTGGTTCTGCGCGGACGGTGGCGGCAGGGACAAAGTGCGCGGCCTGAACACCACGAAGTTCCCGGTCGAACAGGTGACGTGGTTCGACGCGGTCGCGTTCTGTAACGCGCTCAGCAAGCTCGACGGCTTCGACCCGTACTACGAACTGACCGACGAGAAGCGCGAGGGCGGCGCGATCGCAAGCGCGAAGGTGAAAGTGCTGGGTGGCCGCGGGTACCGGCTGCCCACCGAAGCGGAGTGGGAACTCGCGTGCCGCGGCGGCACCGACGAGGCGTACTGGATGGGCCGCTCGCCGCCGCCGCGCGGCGCGAACTGGCGCGTGACCATTCCGGGCGGTTACGGCGGCGATGACGTCATCTTCTTGGGTCGCACGACCGCGGTCGGCACCTACAAGCCGAACCGGACGGGCGTGTACGAGTGTCACGGCAACGTGGCGGAGTGGTGCGGCGACTGGTACGCGGCCGACTACTACGAGAAAAGCCCGCGCGACGACCCCCGCGGCCCAGACGCCGGCGACCACCGCGTGGTGCGCGGCGGCGCGTGGGCGCTGCAATCGACGAGTTGCCGCAGCGCGGCCCGCGCGTTCCAACCGCCCGGCGAGGCGAAGAACACCACCGGCTTCCGCGTCGCCCGCAGCCCGTATTGAGCGCCCGCATGCGCGTTTCACTCGTAGCCGTCGCACTCCTCGCCGCCGGGTGCGGGCGCGCGCCTTCGCCACCGCCGCCCGACGCGCCGCCGCCCGCGCCGTTCGCGTACCGCGATCACAACCTCGTGTTCGTCAGCTTCGACGCGCTTCAGGCCGCGCGCGTCGGGCCGAAGCTCACGCCGGCGCTGCACCGCTTCTCCGAAGGCGCGTTCCGGTTCACGAAAGCGCGCTCGGTCGCGTCGTGGACGGTGCCCGCGTCGATGTCGTGGTTCACCGGCGTGTACCCGTCCGAACACGGCATGACGAACAAGTTCGCGGTGTACACGGCGAAGGAAAAGCGCGTCGCGCGGCTGAGCGAGCGGGCCCCGGGCCTCGCCACGCTCGCGGACGTGCTGCGGCTGAACGGGTACGCGACCGCCGGGTTCACCGGCAACGCGGGCGTCGGGCCGGCGTTCGGCTTCGATCAGGGGTTCGACACCTACGCCGCGCCGCGCGAGACGTTCGCGGGGTTCGAGGAGAGCGCGCCGCGCGCCCTCGCGTGGCTGCGCGCCAACAAGCACCGCAAGTTCTTCCTGTTCCTCCACGGGTACGACGTTCACGGCCAACACGCGCCCGACGGCGGGTTGGACCTGCGCTTCGCGCCGAAGGGGTACGACCGCCGCTTCACCGGGTCCCCGCACGAACAGGAACTGCTGCGCGAAGAGGGACTCGAGCGCGGGCGCGTGACCCTGCGCCCCGAAGACGTGGCGCTGTGGCGCGGCGTGTACGACGAGAAGGTGCAGCGCGCCGACGCGAAGTTCGGGGCGTTCCTCGAAGAGTTCGAGAAGCTCGGAATCGCGGAGCGCACGCTGTTCGTGATCGTCTCGGATCACGGCACCGAACTGCACGAGCACGGCCGGTTCGACCACGGGTTCACGCTCTACGACGAACTGATTCGCGTGCCGCTCGTGTTCAAACTGCCGCGCGCCCACGGGCGCGCGATCGCGGACCGCGTGAGCACGATCGACCTGTTCCCGACCTTGCTCGATTTGCTCGCCGTGAAGCCGCCGGAAGTCGTCGCCAAACGGTTGCGCGGCGAAAGCCTCGTGCCGGTGTTGAAGGGCGAACGCGCGGCGCGTTCGGTGTTCGCGGAGACGGACTACCGCGCGTACACCTACAAGCGGTGCGTCGTTTCGCCGGACGGCCACAAGCTGATCTACACACTCGAAAGCCGCAGCCGCGAACTGTACGACCTGACCGCCGACCCCGGCGAAACCCGCGACCTCTCGAAAGCGGACCCGGCCCGCGCGGACGCGCTCGAGCGCGAACTGTTCGTGCACTCCGCGCGCCTCGGCCACGACCTCACCGCGCACAAGTGGGAAGTGGGTCTGAACCCGGTGTATTCGTCGCAGGGGAAGTGAGGCGCGATTTCCCGTGCGCCCGGCGCGCGGCGCGGCATGTCTTCGGCGGACCCGCGCGCCGGGCGCGCCGTTCGTTCGCGTACATCGGAGGCCGAACACATGATTCGCGCGCTCGCGCTCGTTCTTCTGGTCGCGCCGGTCGCGCGCGCCGCGGACCCGATTCCCAACGTCACCGCGAAAGCCACCAGCGCGCAGGTGGAGAAACTGTTCGGCGCGCAGAACCTGTGCTCCGATACCGGCCTCGGCGCACCGGACAAGAACGGGAACCGCGCGCTCACCAAGAACGCCTACGCGGGCGGCGGGTGCATGTGGCACGGCGGCTACATCGCGCTCGGCGGCGACGAGAACCCGACCGTGCAGTTCGACCTCGGCAAGGTGTACGACGTGGGCCGGTTTCACGTGTGGAACCACAACGCGAACCCGCACCGCGGGTTCAACCGCGTTTCCGTTTTCACTTCCGAAGACGGCAAGACGTGGGCACCGGTGGCGCAGCGATTCACCTTCGCCAAAGCGCCCGGTGCCGACGGCTACCTCGGCGAGAGTCACGAGTTCGTACCCGCCGTGCGCGCGCGTTACATCCGCTTTTTCTGCGACGGCACGCACCGCACCGGCGGGAACCGCGAACTCGCGGGCCTCGGCAAAGTGCGGTTCTACGAGGCCGCGAAGAAAGGCGGCGACGTACCGCAGCACGGTGGCGGCGCGTTCCCGGACGCCGCGGGCGCAGTCAACGTGAAACTGCCGCCGTACGGCGCGAAAGGCGACGGCACCGCCGACGACACCGCGGCCATTCAGAAGGCCATCGACGACTGGCAGGGCAGCGGGCGCACGGTTGTGCTGCCGGCGGGAACGTACCTCGTGAGCGCCCCGCTCCGGTACGCGCCGGGCAAGGGCTACGGGTACAACAACCTGCGCGGCGCGGGCACCGCCAAGACCACGATTCGCCTGAAAGACGGCACGTTCACCGACGGCGCGAAACCTCTGCCGGTGCTCTCGCTCGGCTTCAACGGTAAGCCGGACGGCAAGGGCGTTCACGCCGACTGGTTCAACAACAACGTGTCCGATTTCACCATTGACACGGGCCGCGGCAACGCGGGAGCGATCGCGCTGCAATACTACTCGAACAACGCCGGCGCGCTGCGCGACGTGGCACTCGTGAGCCGCGACGCGAAAGGGCACACCGGTCTCGATCTCGGGTACACGGACCAGAACGGCCCGTGCCTTGTGAAGGGCATCACCGTCGACGGCTTCGCAACGGGCGTGCGCAGCGGCGCGACCGTGAACAGCCAGACCGCGGAGCACGTCACCGTGACCAACTGCGCGAAGGTGGGCTGGGAGAACGGCGGGCAGTGCCTCTCGGTGCGCGGGCTGAAGGTGAGCGGCACCGGGGCCGGCTTCGTGAGCGCGTTCGGCGTGGTCGCGCTCGTGGATTGCGAGTTCGCCGGCACCGGCGCGGCGAAGGACCTGCCGGCGGTGTCCAGCGGCGAAACGCTGTTCGCCCGCAACATCAAAGCGACCGGCTACAAACTCGCCATCGAGAACCGGCGGAAGAACGACAACCCGACGCCGAGCGCCGCCGGGCCGAACGTGGACGAATGGGTTTCCACCGCGCCGCTCACGCTGTTCCCGGTGGCGCAGCCGCGGTCGCTGAACCTGCCGATCCGCGAGACGCCGGACGTACCGTGGGACGACGTTTCGAGTTGGGCGAACGTGCGCGCCTTTCGGGAACTCGCGGACCCGGACGACTCCGCGTCACTCCAGCGCGCGATCGATTCCGGCGCGACGACGGTGTACCTGCCCGCGGGCGGGGCGTACTACTTCGGCGCACCGGTGGAACTGCGCGGCAAGGTGCGGCGCGTGGTCGGGATGTTCGCGCAGGTTCACGGCATCAAAGGCGACGCGGTGTGGCGCGTGAGCGCCGACGGGCCGGAAACGCTCGTGCTGCAAGACGTGCGCGGGCACCTCACCATCGAACACGGCGCGGCGAAGCGCACCGTGGTGGTGAAGAACGGTCAGGGGATGAGCGGGAAACTCACCGGCGGCGGCGACCTGTTCTTGGACAACGTGGTCGCGGAGTGGGATTTCGAGAAGGGGCGCGCGTGGGGGCGGCAGTACAACAACGAGCGCGAGGGCACACACGTTTCCAACCGCGGCGCGGCGCTGTGGATTCTGGGTTACAAGACCGAGCGCGGCGGGACGCTGATCGAAACCACCAACGGCGGCAGTACGGAAGTGCTGGGCGGCCTGAGTTACACGACGACGAAGGGCAAACTGGCCCCGATGTTCGTGAGCAAAGATTCGCGGGTGAGTGTGGTGATGGGCGAAGTGTGCTACACGGGCGACCCGTTCGCGCGGCTGTTCGAGCAGACCCGCGGCGCGAACACCAAGGCGCTGGACCACAAGGGCGTCCCGCTGCGGCCCGCGTTCCTGCAAGGCGGGCAACTGCCGCTGTTCGTCGCGGAACCGTAAGCGGCGGGACGAACGGAAGTTCACGCGTCCCGCGGCGAGCGGCCGCGCGTGCGGGGTCGCAAAAGCAGTTTCGGGAACGATGTAGCGGTTCGGAGTGTGACGGCTTCAACGACGCGGAGCGTCGTACCACGATAACGGTCGGCGCGCGTCTAATCGTGGTGCGACGCTCCGCGTCGCATTCCCGACACCGTCTCGCAACCGCTCTAGCTCACTAGCGAGAAGAACAGCTCTTCCAAGTCGTCTTGCTTATACAGCTCGCGCAGCTCGTCCGGGGTGCCGCACACCACCACTTTGCCCTTCGCCATGATCGCGACCCGGTCGCACAACTTCTCCACCTCGCGCATGATGTGCGTGGAGAAAATGATCGTCTTCCCGCGACCGCGGAGCGCCTTGATGTTGTTCAGCACCGCGCGCTGAACCAGCACATCGAGGCCCGAAGTGGGTTCGTCGAAGATGAGGACCGGCGGGTCGTTCACCAGCGCGCGGGCGATCGAGAGCTTCTGCTTCATGCCGGTGCTCATCTGCCCGCCGCGGGTGTCGCGGAACGATTGCATTTGCAGCGTGTCGAACAGCTCCTCCATGCGCGGCTTCAGCACGTCCGGCGGCACCTGATTCAGTTTGCCGTAGTACTCGACCATTTCCCACGCGGTCATGCGCTCGTACACGCCGGTGTTCGCGCTGAGGAACCCGACGTGCCGCCGCACCTCGCCCGGCTGCGACACCACGTCGAACCCCGCGATGGACGCGGTGCCGGCCGACGGCGTGAGTACCGTGCAGAGCATCCGGAGTGTGGTGGTTTTGCCCGCGCCGTTCGGCCCCAGTAGCCCGAAGACTTCCCCCGGGCGCACGGTGAACCGCACCGAATCGGCGGCCATCACGCGCTCGCCGCCCGCGCCGCGGAACCACTTCGACAGGTCGCGCACTTCGATCATGGTCGCTTTCGTGTTACGCCTCGTGCCCGTCTTCGTAATCTACGACGCCCTCGCGCTTGCGGCCGAGCGCGTCCACCTGCCAGTAGTGCCCGCTGAGCGCGTCGAGGCACGTGAGCCAGCCGCCGCCGTGCGCGTAAGTGTCAATGCACACCGCGCCGGGCACCACCTTCGGCACGCCGCTCTTCTGCGACGTGTGCCCGCAAATCACCGTCTTTCCGCTGTGGTGGCGCATCGCGTCCGGGAGGAACTCCCAGAACAGCGCGCTCGGCGGTTGCTCGTCGAGATCGAACCCGCACAGCACCCCGGCGTGAACGAAGATGAACTGCTCGCTCTCGAAGTAGTCGCGCAGTTCGTCTTCGAGGAACTGCCAGTGCTCCTCGGGTACGTCCGCGAGGGTGCCGGCGCGCCCCGGGGCCGTGCCGTAAGACCCGAGCGCTTGCGCGCCGCCGACGCCGAGCCACATCTTGCGGTCGCCGGAATCGCCGTCCCGCGCGTTCAGCATCATGATTTCGTGGTTCCCGCGGAGGCACACTGTCGGCCGCTCGCGCTTCAGTGCGATGAGCCGGTCGAGCACGCCGCGCGTGTCCGGCCCGCGGTCCACGTAGTCGCCGAGCGTGATGAGTTGGTCGCCCGGGCGCGGGTTCACCCACGCGAGCAGGTCGTCGAGTTGGCCGCGACAGCCGTGAACGTCTCCGATGGCAAGCACGCGCATACCGAACTCCGAAGGGCACCGTCAGTATAACGCCTCCATGCCCATCATTCTCTTCGACATCGACGGAACGCTGGTGCGCACCGGCGGCGCGGGCAAGGCCGCGATGGAAACCGCGCTGGTGTCCGCGTTCGGCGTGCGCGAGCTGCGCGACGAGGTCGATTACAGCGGTCGGACCGACCTCGCGATTTCGCGGGACCTGCTGCGCGTGCACGGCATCGAGCCGACGCTCGCGAACCAGCACCTGCTGCGCGACACCTACCTCTCCCTGCTCCCGCCTAACCTGAGCGAGAAGGGCGGCACCGTGTGCCCCGGCGTGCGCGAGTTGCTCGCCGAACTGACGCGCGCCGCGAGCCACACGCTCGGCCTGCTAACCGGCAACGTGGAACTCGGCGCGCGCACCAAGTTGTCGCACTTCGGGCTGTGGGAACACTTCGCGTGCGGCGGCTTCGGCGACGCGCACTACGACCGCGACGACGTGGCCCGGTCCGCGCTCGCGGCGGTGCGCGCCCACCTGAACCGCGCCGTGGACCCGAACGACGTGTGGGTGATCGGCGACACGCCGCTCGACGTGAAGTGCGCGCGGGCGATCGGCGCGAAGGTGGTGGCCGTGGCGACTGGTTGGCACCCGCTCGCGGAACTCGAAGCGTGCGCCCCGGACTTCGCGCTCGCGGACCTTAGCGACTGTGAGCGCCTGCTGCGCGCGTGGGCGTGAAGAGTGCGTTTGCCCTCTCCCCTTCCGCGCCCGGTCGCCTACTCGTGTGCGACACGAGCGTAACGGCGACCGGGCTTCTCGCGTGGGAGAGGGTGGCCGAGTCGAGACCGGACCGCGCAGCAGGCGCAGTCGAAGCGAACAGAGGCCGGGTGAGGGGCGAACAGCTCACACGACCATTCGTGTCGCTGAATCGCGCGTGAAGCTCACCCCTCACCCGCCCGCGAAGCACGGGCCCCCTCTCCCACAAGGGAGAGGGCAAGTCAAAAATCACTTCGCCGGGCCGAGGAACTCGAACTCGATGTAGTGCGCGGCGCGCGACTTCCCGTCGTGTGACACGGTCGCGCTCACGCGGTTGTCACCGGCCCCGAACGTCTGGGTGAAGCTCACACTGCCCTTCCCGCTCCCCTTCGCGGTGTCCGTGTCGCCGCTCGCGGTGAACGAGTGCTCGCTGATTTCGCCCGGGGCGTGCAGCGTGACGCGATACTTACCCGCGCGCGCGAACGTCACTTCCCAGTGCCCGGCGTTGTCCGGCCCCCACTGCGCGTTCGGGCCGCGCCAGTCTTGGCGCGTGAGGCGCGTGAACGGGGCCTTCTCGTGGCCGATCACGATGCGCGGCGGTGCGAAGCCCTTCTTCGTCACGTACGCAAACCACGCTTCGTACTCCTTCTTCAGCTTCGCCACCTCTTCCGGTTTCTCCGCGGCCAAGTCCTTCTCTTCAAACGGGTCCGCGGGGATGTCGAACAACTCGTACTTCGGCGTCCACTTCGCGCCGGGGGCGGTGCCGTTCGCTTGCACGAGTTTGTAGCGCGGGCCGCGGGCCGCGAACGCGCGCAACTTCTCCGGTTCGTCGCCGCGGTGCCACTGCACGAACAGCGTGCGCTCCTCCCACTGCGCCTTCGGGTCCGCGAGCAAGCGCACAATGTCGCGCCCGTCGAAACCGAAGCTCTTCGGGTCCGGGGTGCTGCAAGCGTTCAGCAGCGTCGGCGCGATGTCGATGTGCGCGAGCGGTTGCTCCACCACGGTGCCGGCTTTCACTTTCGCGGGCCAGCGCACGTAGCACGGCACGCGGGTGCCGCCTTCGTATACGGTGCCCTTACGGTTGCGCAACCCGGCGTTCCAGCGCACCCCGCCGGGGCCGTTGTCTGTGAGGAAGATGACGATCGTATTGTCCGCGACCTTCTTGTCTTCGATCGCGCGGAGCATCCGCTGGAAGTTGGCGTCGATGTTCTCGATCATGCCGTACGCCTTGGCGATTTCGTCCGTGTTCAGCTTCTTGGTGGCCCACGGTTGGCCGAGTTGGGGGAACGCCTTCTCGCCCAAATCGAGCTTCGCGTACTTCGCCGCGAGTTCGGCCGGCACCTGATACGGCCCGTGCGGCGCGTTGTAGGCCACGTACGCGAAGAACGGCTTGTTGCTCTCGGCCGAAATGAACTTCACCGCGCCGTCGGTGAACACGTCGGTGCAGTAGCCTTTCGTTTTCTCTTCCTTCCCGTTGCGCGTCAGAATCGGGTCGAAGTACGCGGTGGCCGGCGCTTGGCCGGGCGGGTCGGACGGTTGAGCGAGGCCGCCGCCCGCGCTCCAGAGCGTTTCGTCGAACCCGCGATCTTCCGGGCGCAGCGGGTAGTTGTCGCCGAGGTGCCACTTCCCGAACAGGCCGGTGCGGTAACCGGCGCCCTTCAGCAACTCTGGGAGCGTGCGCACGTCCGGCCGCATCAGCGACCGCCCGATGAACGTGTCCACGATCCCGGTGCGGTAGTTGTACTGGCCGGTTAGCAGCGCCGACCGTGTGGGCGAGCACACCGGGCACACGTGGAAGTTCTTCAGCCACGCGCTCTGCTTTGTGAACGCGTCGAGGTTCGGCGTCCTGACGACCGGGTTGCCGTGTGCGCCGATGTCGCCGAAGCCCTGATCGTCGGTGATGACGAGCAGCACGTTCGGCGGAGCGTCGGCGGCGCGCGCCGCGGGCGCGAGGACCAAGGCGAGCGCGAGGGAGAGTCGGCGCATGGTGAGACCCTAGAGACCGCAGAGGGCGGAAGCCCGGTGCGCGTAGACTATACCCATGCGCCTTTCGCTCCGCTATCGTCTCCTGCTTCCACTGGTGCTGCTGCTCCTCGGCGACGCGGCCGCGACCGCTTGGGCCGCCCTTAGCGCCGCGCGCGGCACCGAGCGCCGGCTCGCCGAACAGCAGTGGGCCGTCGCGCGCACGCTCACCGAACCGCGCAGCACGTTCCGGCTCACCGAACGCGTGCTCGAACAAATGAAGGGTCTTTCCGGCGCGGAGTTCCTGTTCGCGCACCCGACCGAGCCGGTGGAGTCCACGTTCGCCGAACCGCCCGCGCCGCCGAACGACGTGCCCACTGCCGAGCACCCGGGCGCGGACGAAGGGCACAAACTGGGCCCGCCGGTGCGGGTGAACGGCGACGAGTTCCGCTGTTGGCGGCTCCCGCTGCGCGCGCCGCACCCGAACGCGGGCGGCAGCCTGTACATCTTCTACCCCGAAGCGCAGCGGCGCACGGCGGTCGCGGACGCGGTGCGGCCCCTGCTCGTCCTCGGCGGGGCCGGGGCGCTGCTCGCGGCGCTCGTCGCGCTCGCGTTCGGCGCGCG
>JALHNS010000085.1 GCA_022843445.1 Gemmata sp. | reverse complement strand
GGTGCAGCCGACCGTGCCCGCGCCGGTGCCGCGCCCGTTCATGGCGAAGGGGCAGAACCCGCTGCCCGCGCCGACGCCGCTGCCCGACGGCGCGAAGAACGGGAACGGCGACGTCGGCGGGCCGGAACTGACGCTCGGGGAGTGCATCGGCGTCGCGCTCGAGCGCCAGCCCGCGCTGAAGGCGGTGCAACAGAGCGCCGCGGCCATCGAAGCCGGCGAGCGCGCGCTGCGCAAGTTCGGCACAGTGAGCACCCTGTTCAGCCCGGATTTGGAGGTCCGCAAGCAACAGGCCAAGCGCGGCCTCATGGCGACTTCGGCCGAGTACCAGAAGCTGCACAACGAAGTGGTGCAAGACGTAACCCGGCTGTTCTACACCGCGGTGTACGCCAAACAGCAGCAGCAACTCGCCGAGAACGTGGTCGCGCAACTGGACTTCCTCGTCGACGTGGGCAAAGACCTGTTGAAGACCACGAAGGACGCGAAAGACCTTGAGGGCTTCAACACGCTCAAGCTGCGCCAAATGGAACTCGGCCTGCTGAAGGCCCGCGAGTTGCAAGCGACCGCCAGAGTGGGACACAAGAAAGCTCTGGCGGGCCTGCGCGAGGTGATGGGCGTGGACGAGCGCGCGTTCCCGTTCCGCGCGAAGGACACGGCGCTGCCGGTGATGAAGCAAAACGTGGCGCTGGCCAAAGAGCGGGTCGTGGAACTGGCGCTGGAGCGCCGGCCCGAACTGGTACTTGCGGCGGCCGGCGTTGACGCGTTCCGCCTCGAAGTCTATGCCCAAGGGCGCGTGCCGTTCAAACGGGTCGTGCCCACGCTCGCGAGCGGGGCCGACATCCACGCGAAGGAGATCCCCGCGCCGAACCGCGGCACCGACTACCGCCCCGGCGCGATCATCCCAGAAATGCCCACCCAACTCGTGGGCAGCAAGTACGACCGCGTGTGCCGCGCCATGGCGTTCGCGCAGCGCGCCGAGGCGGTGTACGAGAAGGCCCGCAACTTGGTGGTCGCCGAGGCCGAGGGCACGTTCTGCGACTTCGAACTCGCGTCCGAGAAGCTCGTGCTCGCGAAGCAACAGTTCGACCTGAGCAAAGACTTACAGGATCTGGCCCGTGCGGCGCAGGCCACCACGAAGCAAAAGGACCAGCTGCTTCAGGCCGAGGTGGTCGCGGCCAAGGCGCAGTCGGACTACCTGACGGCGGTTCACGAGTACCTGCTCGCGCTCGCCGCGCTGGAACGGGTCACGGCCGGGGGCATCCGCCCGGAGTTCCCGGGCCGGTAGTGGAGTTCCAAGTTCCAGAGTTCCGCGTTCCACGGCCGGATGCGGTCGCGGGCGCGGGCCGGTACTTGGAACGCTGGAACTTGCAAACTTGGAACTCCGTGCCAAAGGGGTGTCTCGTGCGTCGCGCGCTCGCCGTTCTCTTCACCGCGGTCGTGCCGATCGCGGTCGCGCTCGTTCCGCCGCCGCGCTCGGACGCCGCGGAGCCGGCCCCGGCCGGTGCGGTGCTCAAGATCGGGATGCCGGAGAACCTGTTCAGCGGGCTGCCGCCGGCGGTCGTGCAGACGGCGTCCAAGCCGTTCCAAACGATGTTCGAGAAGCAGACCGGCTTGAAGGGCGAAGTGGTGGTGGTGAAGGACTACGCGGCCCTCACCGATCAACTCGCCGCGGGCAAGCTCGACGTGGCGGTGTTCAACGGGTTCGAGTTCGCGTGGGTGCGCCAGAACCCGGAACTGGTTCCGCTGGTCGTCACGGTGCCCCACGTCGCGGCGCGGGCGTGCGTGGTAGTCCACTGCGAGTGCCCGGCCGAATCCGTCGCCGATCTGAAGGGCGCGTGCCTCGCGGTGCCCACCGGCACCAAGCCGCACTGCCACCTGTTCATCGACCGGTGCAAGGAGAAACTCCCCGCCGGCGCGCTGGGCACCGCGAAGGTGGAAACCGGCGGCACGCTCGAAGACGCGCTCGACGCCGTCTCCAACAAAACGTGCAAGGCCGCGCTGGTGGATGCCGGGGCGCTGAGCGGATACAAGAAGAACAAGCCCGGCGTGGGCGAGCAACTCAAGGTGCTCGCGGAGTCCGAACCGCTGCCCGCGGGTGTGGTCGTTCACCGCAAGGGCGCGTTCGACGCCCGCACCGCGACAAAGGTTAAGGACGGCCTCATCAAAAGCACCGAAACGCCTCAGGGCCAACTGCTCGCCAGCTTCTGGCGGCTGAAAGGGTTCGCGGCGGTCGGGCCGGAATACTTCGCGGACCTCGACCGCTCGGTGAAGGCGTTCCCGGCCCCCAAGAAGTAATACCCCCCGCCACCGGCACAGGTCGCGCGCGCGTCAGCCCCTACACCTGTAGGGGCTGTGCGCGTTTGCGCCGGGAGCAACCGGGCTTCCGTTTTCCCGCCGGTCGGGTACACTCTCCCTATCCTAGTGTTCAGTTGTCTAGAGTTGAATAATTCCCGCGTGCCCCGCGTGTAGAGAGCTGCGCCATGGCCGAGACCATCGAAACCGTTTCCATCGCCGAACAGGTGCGCGACCGGTTCCTCACCTACGCCATGTCGGTCGTAACCGGCCGCGCACTGCCGGACGTGCGCGACGGCCTCAAACCGGTGCAGCGGCGCATCCTCTTCGCGATGTACAACGACCTCAACCTGACCTTCGACCGCAAGGCGCTGAAGTGCGCCAAGATCGTCGGGGAGGTGATGGGCAACTACCACCCGCACGGCGACAGCGCGCTCTACGAAGCGCTCGTGCGCATGAGCCAAAGTTGGGTGCTGCGAGTGCCGCTCGTGCTCGGGCAGGGCAACTTCGGCTCGGTCGACGGCGACCCGCCCGCGGCGTACCGGTACACCGAAGCGAAACTCACGCGGCCCTCGGAACTGCTGCTCCGCGAACTGGACAGCGAGACGGTCGAGTTCGCGCAAAGCTACGACGGCACCCGCCGCGAACCCACCGTGCTGCCGGCGCAGTTCCCGAACCTGCTGGTCAACGGCACCGCGGGCATCGCGGTCGGCATGGCGACGCAGATCCCGCCGCACAACCTAGCGGAAGTGCTGAAGGCGTGCGTGCTCCTCATTCAAGAACCGGACTCGACGGTCGCTACGCTGCTGGACAAGGTGAAAGGCCCGGACTTCCCGCTCGGCGGCAAGATCGTCACCGACCGCACCACGCTGCGCAAAATCTACGAAGAGGGCCGCGGCACCATCAAAGTGCAAGGCGAGTGGAAAGAAGAGGACTTAGATAAAGGCCGCAAACAGATCGTCATTTCCTCCATTCCCTACGGCGTCAACAAGGGCGAACTGGAGAACGTGATCGGGCGCATTATTGAGGAGCGCAAGGTGCCGCACCTCACGGGCCAATCGAACGAATCGAACGAGAAGGACGGACTGCGGCTCGTGCTGGACGTGAAACCCGGCACCGACCCGAACCTCGTGATGGCGTATCTGTATAAGCACACCGAGCTACAGAAAACGTTCTCGTACAACATGACCGCGCTGGTGCCGAACGCGGACGGCACGCGGATGGTGCCGAAGGACGGGTTGAGCCTTCAGGAACTGCTCCAACACTTCCTCGATTTCCGCTACGCCACCGTGAAGCGGCGGTTCGAGTACGAGTTGCGCGTGCTGCGCCGTCGCATCCACATTCTGGAAGGGTTCGCGATCATCTTCAACGCCTTGGATCAGGCGATCAAGATCATCCGCAACAGCAACGGCAAACCGGACGCCGCGGAGAAGCTGAAGGCCTCGTTCAAACTCGACGACGAGCAAGTTACGGCGATTCTGGACGCGCAGCTCTACAAGATTGCGCAGATGGAGATTCAGAAGATTCTGGACGAGTTGAAGGAGAAGAAAGAGCGCGCCAAGGAGATTGAGACGATCCTCGCGTCCAAGAAAAAGATGTGGGGCGTGATTCAGGGCGAACTCGAAGCCCTCATCGAGAAGTTCCCGGAGCGCCGCAAGACGCGCATGGCCTCCGACGAGGACGTTCTCGAATTCGATGAGGAAGCCTACATCGCCCGCGAAAACACCAACGTGGTGCTAACGAAAAACGGCTGGATCAAGCGGGTCGGCCGCTTGGCGTCGGTCGAATCGACGCGCGTGCAAGAAGGCGACGAAGTGGTGGCCGTGGTGCCCGGGAGCACGCTCGATCACGTCGTCTTCTTCGCCGACGACGGCACCGCGTACACGATGCGCATCAACGAAGTGCCCGCGACTTCAGGTTACGGAGAACCGATCACGAAGTTCTTTAAGCTCAACGACGGCGTGCGCGTCGTGACGGCCGCGACGACCGACCCGCGGTTCACCCCGGCGGACGCGCCCGCGAAGCGCGACGTGCCCGGCGGCCCGTACGTTCTGGTGGGCACCAAGAACGGGTACGTGTTGCGCATTCCGCTCGCCGCGTACCGCACCGAGTCCACGAAGTCCGGGCGGCGCTTCGCCAAACTGGAAGACGGTGATAAGGTGGTTCTGGTGCGCCTGACGGCGAACGAAGAGGGCGTAATGCTCGCCACCGCGGGCGGCTACGTCACGCACTTCCCGCTGGATCAAGTCACGATCCTCAGCGGGGCCGGAAAGGGCGTGTTCGGCATCAAACTGGAACCGGGCGACGACTGCATCGGCGGCACGCTCGCGGGCGGCCGGTTCGACAAATTGATTGTTGAGACGGAAACGGGTAAGACTCAAGACTTCGGGCCGGGCGCGGTGAAGACGCGCAACCGCGGCGGGAAGGGCGACAAACCCGGCCAGCGCACGCGGTTCGCCCGCGTGCTCCCGCCGCCGATCGAACTGACCGACTGGGACGCGGTGGAGGGCAAGAAGCCGAAGGACGACGCGAAGGGCGGCGAGTGATGGACGCGCCCACGGCAGCGGAACTCGAAGCGCACCCGGTGGTGCAAGCGGCATTCGTTGCGGCGTGGGCCGACACGTTGCCCGATGATGTGGTGCTGCGTCATGAAGAGGGCGGGTACATCTACACCAACGCTACGACGGGAGAGATACTGACTCGCCGCGCCCCACCCGGCGGCCGTGACGCGCTCGACCTGAGCTACCCGCCGTTGCTGCCGGACTGTTTTTTGGTGGCGACGTTTCACACGCACCCGAATCCGTCGCGCCTCGGTTTTGATCCGACCCCGAGTTCGGACGACTACATCGAAGCCGACGGTTCGGGCGTGCCGTGGTTCGTTGTGACCGATGTGGGCGTTTTCGTGATCGGTCCTGATTCGCGTGTCGGTGGTTTGAGCGGCCCGCCCGGCTACCCGATTTGAGGAGCACGAGATGACGACAACACTTGCGGCACCGTCCGTTTCGTGCCAACGGGCTATCGATATCGCGACCGCCGACGCGCTGCCGATGTACGGTGCGGATTGGTTGAACAAGCTTCAACTGACTGCGACCCTGCACGACGACGGCTGGCGCATTGAGTGGCACCAGTGGCGTCCGCGACACACCGGCGGCGGGCCGCATTATGTGATCGACGCCAACACGGGCGCGATCGTGTCCAAGAAGTATTACCAGTAACACACCGCACACACGCACCGGCACAGAGATTCCGATATGAGCGCGCTTTCGATTCCGCAGGCGAAGTACGGCACCGACGACATTAAGGTGCTGAAGGGGCTTGAGGCCGTTCGCAAGCGGCCCGGCATGTACATCGGCGACGCGGACCGGCGCGGGCTGCACCACCTCGCGTGGGAAATCCTCGACAACGCCGTGGACGAGTACATCAACGGTTACGCCGATCACATCGTGTTCACGCTGCACAAGTCCGGGCACGCGGTCACGGTGAGCGACAACGGCCGCGGCATCCCGGTCGAAATGTCGAAGGAACACAAGAAAACCGGCGTGGATCTGGTGTTCACCGAGTTGCACGCGGGCGGCAAGTTCGGCGACACCGACAGCGGGTACGTCCACTCTGGCGGGTTGCACGGCGTCGGCGCGTCGGTCGTGAACGCGCTCTCGAAGAAACTCGTCGTTCACGTGAAGCGCGACGGGTTCGAGTACCGCCAAGAGTACGCGAAAGGCGCACCGCTCGCGAAACTGGAGAAAGTCGGCCCGTTCCGCGGGCACGGCACCAGCGTCTACTTCGAGCCGGACGAAACCATCTTTAAGGTGGTGAAGTTCGATCAAGATACCGTGCGCACGCGGTTGGAAGATACATCGTATGTACACCGCGGATTGCGCATCACATACAAGAATGAGATCACGGGCGAAACGGTCGAATTCCAGAACCCCGGCGGGCTACCGGCGTTCCTCACGAAACTCGTCGCCGACGGGCAGAAGCCGTCCGTCACGGAAGCGGCGTTCAACGCGACGCGCGAAACCGGCGACCGCATCGAAGTGGCGCTTCAGTGGACCGAATCGACTGAGGAATCGTACCGCAGTTACGCGAACGGCATTCGCACGCCGAACGGCGGCACCCACGCGGACGGCCTGAAGACCGCACTGCGCAAAGCGATCAACAATTACATCGACACACACGACATCAAGGTGAAGGGGCTGAAGATCACCGCGGAGGACATCCGCGAGGGCGTCGTTGCGGTGCTGTCGGTGTTCGTGCGCGAACCGATGTTCGAGTCGCAGACGAAGCAGAAGCTCACGAACCCGGAGATGGAAGCGGCGGTGGAGAACTTCGTGCGGCCGGCGCTCGAGGCGTGGCTGAACAACAACAAGACCGCGGCGGAAGCCATCGTCGGGCGCATCGTCATCGCCGCGCGGATGCGCGAAGCGTCGCGCGCCGCGAAAGAGGAAGTGAAGCGCAAGACGCCCGGGTCGCGCCGGCTGAGCCTGCCGGGTAAACTCGCGGACTGCAAATCGACGGACGTGAACAAGACCGAGCTGTTCATCGTGGAGGGCGATTCGGCCGGCGGCAGCGCGAAGCAGGGGCGCAACAACGACACGCAAGCCGTTCTGCCGCTCCGCGGGAAGATTCTGAACACCGAAGGGCTAACCACCGCGAAGGCGCTCACGAACCAAGAAATCGCGGACCTCGTGACCGCGATCGGCACCGGGGCCGGCGAGAAGTTCAACATCGACGGACTGCGCTACGGCAAGATCATCCTGCTCATGGACGCGGACGCGGACGGCTGCCACATCGCCACGCTGATGCTCGATTTCCTCTTCCGCCACATGCGGGAACTGGTGAAGCAGGGGCACGTGTACATCGCACAACCGCCACTGTACCGCGTGAACGTCGGGAAGGACACCTATTGGGCGCGCGACGATAAGCACAAAGAAGAAATCCTCGCGGGGCTGCGCGCGAACGCGAAAACGGAGGTGACGCGGTTCAAGGGGCTGGGCGAAATGGACGCGAAAGACCTCGCGAGTACGACGCTCGACCGCAAGACGCGCACGCTCCTCCGCGTGCAAATCGACAGCCCGACGGAAGCGGACAACGCCTTCGTGGAGTTGCTGGGGAAGGAAGCCGAGTACCGCTACAAGTTCATCATGGAGCGCGCGGAACAGGCCGCGACCGACGAGTTGGACGTGTGAGCGCGCATTCAGGGTAGTAGGCACGCTCCGCGTGCCGTGTGTTCGGGCCGCAACAGCTAAACGCCTATGCGCTTTCTGGCCGCGCTACGAAGCGTGTCGATGATTAACTGAATCGGCACGACCACACGGCACGCGGAGCGTGCCTACTACCCTGAAGACCAAGAATCGGGTATCGTGGCGCGCCTACGGAGGTTCGCGCATGACCCGGTTCGCCGCTCTCGCACTGCTGCTCCCACTCGTCGCCCTTTCGCGCACACCGGTCGATGAAGCGCCGAAGGAAAAGCCGGTCACGGCCGCGGACCGCGCGCACTGGTCGTTCGTGCTGCCGAAGCGCCCGCCGGTGCCCAAACTCGACCCGCAGCCCGCGAACCCCATCGACGCCTTCATTCGCGCGCGCCTTGAGAAAGACGGGCTGCGCCCGTCGCCGCGCGCGGACAAACTCACCCTCTGCCGGCGCCTGTACCTCGACCTCACCGGGCTGCCGCCGACACCAGCGGAAGTGGATGCGTTTCTCAAAGACGACGCGCCGAACGCCTACGAACGGCTGGTGGACAAACTGCTCGCGTCGCCGCACTACGGGGAGCGCTGGGCGACGCACTGGCTCGACGTGGTGCGGTTCGCGGAGAGCAACGGCTACGAGATCGACAGCGACCGGCCGCACGCGTGGCGGTACCGCGACTACGTCGTCGACGCCTTCAACAAGAACAAACCGTACGACCGGTTCGTGCGCGAGCAGATCGCCGGCGACGAACTCGCGGGCGGCGACGCGAAGGAGAAGGCGGAGCTGCTGATCGCCACCGGCGTTCACCGGTGCGGCCCGGTGCACCTCGTGAGCGGGAACCTCGACGCCGCTGTGCTGCGCCAAGAGGTGCTCACCGAAATGGTGAACGGTGTCGGCAGCACGTTCTTGGGGCTCACGTTTGCGTGCTGCCGCTGTCACGATCACAAGTTCGACCCGATCAGCGTCGCCGACTACTACCGGCTGCAAGCGTTTTTCGCAAACGCCACCTACGCGGACGTTGACCTTTCGGACCAACCGCAGCGCGACGAGCGCAAGAAGCAGGTGGAGGCGCTGAACGCGAAGCTGGCACCGATCAAGAAGGCGATCGCGGACCTCGATGCGCCGGTGCGCGCGAAGGTGCAGAAGGATAAGCGCGCGGCGCTCGAACCGAAGTTCCGCGACGCGCTCGACACGCCTTCCGACAAGCGCACGCCGGAGCAGCGCACGCTCGCCGCGCAAGCGAACACGCTCATCAAAGTGAGCTGGGACGAAGTGCTCGCCGCGATGCCGCCCGCCGATCTCAAAAAGCGGAAGGGGTTGCGCGAGCAGTTGCACGCGCTCGAAGCGCGGATGCCGCCGCCGAATGCCGCCGCGTGGAGCATCAAGAATACGCTGACGGCGAAGACGCACGTGCTGGAGCGCGGCGAGGCGCACAAGAAGGGTGCGGAGGTGCAACCCGGGTTCGCGCGCGTGCTGACGCTGCCGGCGACCCCGCAGCCGCGCAACCGCACCGACCTCGCGAACTGGATGACCGGCACCGCGAACCCGCTGACGCTGCGCGTGTTCGTGAATCGCATGTGGCAGCACCACTTCGGCCGCGGAATCGTGGCAACGCCGAACGACTTCGGCACCCGCGGCGCGCGGCCCACGCACCCGGAATTGCTGGACTGGCTCGCGCTCGAGTTCGCCAAGCAACAGTGGCTGCCGAAATCGCTTCACAAGCTGATGGTGACGAGCGAGACCTACCAGCAAGCAACGAACACCGATCACGGGGCGAAGGTCGATCCGCAAAACACGTTGCTGTGGCGGATGAGCAAACGGCGGCTCGAAGCGGAAGCGGTGCGCGACTCGGTACTCGCCGCCGCGGGCACGCTGAACCGCGCCGTGGGCGGCCCGTCTGTGAAGGTGCCGCTGGAACCGGAGGTGTACGATCTGCTCTTCACCGAGGGCGAACCGGACGGCCTGTGGCCGGTGACGCCGGACAAGGCGCAGCACGCGCGGCGCTCGATCTACCTGTTTAGCAAGCGGAACGTGCGGCTGCCGCTATTCGAGGCGTTCGACCAACCGGACACGCTGAACTCGTGCGCGGTGCGGCCCGTCAGCACGTTCGCGCCGCAAGCGCTCATCCTGATGAACAGCCCGTTCGTGCGCGACCAAGCCGAGGCGCTCGCGGCGGCGCTGATGAAAGAGGGCGATTCCGCGAACCGCATCGGAACGCTCTACCGGCGGGCGGTGGGGCGCGTGCCGACCGCCGAGGAGCTGAAACTGGCACTCGCGTTCCTGAAAGAGCACAAAGGCGACGCGGCAGGTGCGCTCGCGGACCTGTGCGTGGTGCTGTTCAACACGCACGAGTTCGTCTACATCCCGTGAGGTGGTGCGAGCGACCGGACCACTCGGCTTCACTCGATCACGAACGACGCGAGCGCGTCGAGGCCGAGGTGGTCCGGCGGGTGGTCGCGCCGGGCCGGCACCCGCGGGTAGACTTCCGGGAAGCGGTACCGGTTCGGCGGCCAGTCGTCGTGCGGCCAGCCGTCGGGCGGTTGCGAAACGGTATAGTGGTCTTCCGCGTCGCCGCGCGGGCGCACCCGGCCGTCCGGCCCGTACACCAAGAACCCGCGCATCGCCCGCGGCCCGCCCTCGCGGCGCTCCCGCGCGGAACACACCGACGCCACGTTGAAGCACTCCCACTTCAGCCCGGTGCAGTCGCGCGCGCGGGGTTCCACCATGTCGCGCAGCAGGCGCAGTACCGCGTCGCGGTCGTCCGGGTGAACGAGGTCCGCCTTCGGCGCGACGAAGGCCGCCCGCGTGATCCACCCCGGCCGCCACGCGTGCGGCAGGAACACCTTGCTCAGCCCGCGCGCGACGGGGCCGAGCACCGGGTTCTCGCCCGGCCGCAGCGCGTCGAACAGGTCGCGCACGATTTGCTGCGCGTCGTTGTAGAAACCGGCCCCGCCCGCCAGCACCGTTGCCACGTCCAGCAGCACCACCAGCGCGCTGCACGAGCGGAACGCGTCGATCGTGGGTCGGACCACCTCGACCGCGTACCGCGCGTACCGCTCGGAGAACGCCGCGAACAGCGGGTCGCCCGGCGCGCACCGGTCCGGCGGCAGCGGGCAGAACTGGCTCTCCGGGCCCGACCCGCAGAACCGTGCCGCGGCGATTTCTTCGGCGCTGCCGCGCCGCGCGTACCCGCCCCGCGCGTCGAGCAGGAACGCGGACGGCGAAATGAGCGGCTTGTAGCCGAGCAGCAGGCGCGCCAGCGCGAGCCGGTACGCGCCGAGCAGTTCCGCCTCGGTCGCGTCCGGCCGCCGCGCCGCGCCGAGGTACTCGGCGCAGTGAACGTGGTAGGTGGTGTCGCTGAGGAGTTGGGCGAGCCGGTGCTCGGACCATTGCGCGAAGGTGCGCCCCAGCATGGCGGCGTCGGCGACGCGCTCGCCCGGCAGGTCGTACAACTTCAGCAGGCAGTTGCTGAAGGTCCAGTCGGAGCGCTCGAACTGGCACACGAACTGCGCGCGGTCGGTGGTCTTGCGGGGCCAACTGCGGCTCTGAACCAGCGCGTTGCGGTGCGCCTCGAAGGGGAACCGCTCCCAGCCGGTGTCGCGGGGGCGCTCTTCGAACTGGCGCACCGCGGTGCCGCGCGGCCCGAGTCGGAACCGGTCCGGGTTGTGGTGCATCAGGTGGTCGATCAGCGCGGTGAGCAGCACCGTTTTGCCACTGTTGGCGGTGCCGACGACCCCGACCCGGGCCTCGGTAGTCTTCAGCCAGTTCAGCAGGCTCATTGCGGGCGTCCCGGAAGGTGGGAGGCGGTACGATGGCTATTCGTCTCACCCGGCTCGACCATTGCTCGGTAATCATTACGGATTTGGAGAAGGCGCGCGCGTTCTACGGCGGCGCGCTCGGCCTCGAGGAGATCGCCAAGCCGCGGCCGTTCGATTTCGTCGCGCTGTGGTACCGGCTCGAAGACGGGCAAACGCTGCACCTGCTGCAGAAGCCGCAGCCCGACACCAGAAGCCCGCGGCACTTCGCGCTCCGGGTGGGCGACGCGGGCGCGGCGCGCGCGCACTTCCGCGCGCTGGGAATTGAGATTCAGGAAACCGGGCCGATCCCGCACTGCGACCGGTTCTTCGTGTGGGACCCGGACGGCAACCGCATCGAGATCATTCACTGGCTCGAACCCTACGATCCCGCGACGAGCGGCGCGGCGGAACTGGACCGGTAGCGCCCCGCGCCGCCCGCCGGAGCGTCCGTCAATCCAGCCACGAGAACGGATAGTTCGGATCGTCAATCGCCAGCGCCTGTTGCGTGACGAACAGCGGGCGGAACGTGTCCACCATCACCGCGAGTTCGTCGGTCCATTTCACGTCGCGGCTCGCCACGATGGTACCGGGGTGCGGCCCGTGCGGGATGCCGTGCGGGTGCAGAGTGAAAGAACACTCTTCCACCCCGCGGCGGCTCCCGAACTTCCCGCGCACGTAGTACAGCACCTCGTCGCTTTCCACGTTGCTGTGCGCGTACGGCACCTTGATCGCGTCCGGGTGCGTGTCCAGCATGCGCGGCGCGAACGTGCAGAGGACGAACCCGCTCGTCTCGAACGTGAGGTGAATCGGCGGCGGCTGGTGGATCGTGCCCGTAATCGGCTCGAAATCGTCCGCGTTGAACGTGAACGGGTACACGAGTCCGTCCCACCCGATCACGTCGAACGGGTGACTCGCCAGCACGTAGCGCGACAGCCGCTCGCCGTCTTTGATAACGACCGGCGTGTCGCGTTCGTCGTCGATCGGGAACAGGTCGGTGGGGCCGTGCAGGTCGCGCTCGCAGTACGGCGCGCCGAGGCGCAATTGGCCGTCGTGGTTCAGGTACTTCGGCGGGATGTTCACTTGCCCCGCGGATTCGATCACCAACAGATCCGGTGTCGTGCCGGCGTCGAACTCGAACTTGTAGGTGGTGCAGCGCGGGATGACGACGTAATCGAACGGCTTCACCGGCAGCGCGCCGAAGTGTGTGAGCAACCGGCCCGCGCCGCGGTGAACGAAGACCACTTCGTCGGCGGTCGCGTTGCGGAACAATTCCGCTTGCGCGACCGACGGCCGGCACCGCCACAGCGTCACGTCGGAATTCGTGAACATCGGCACGCGCCCGGTGATCGGGTCGCCGTGGGCGTTGAGCGCCGCGCTCTTGAGGTGGTGGTGCCGCAACACCGGTTGCGGGGCGGCGTCCGCACGCATCTCGCCCGCCGGTTCGATGTGCTTCACGCGCGTGGGCGGCCGCAGGTGGTACGCGGTGGAGTACGCCCGCGAGAAGCCCTGAGTGGTAATCACCTCTTCGTAAAAGATGCCCTCGTTCTTGTACCCCGGTTCCGTGCGGTGCGCGGTGTGCCGCTTCTTCGGGATGCTGCCGCGCGAAATGTAGTGTGGCATTTGGGAGAGGTTTCCGTGCGGGCGCGATTACGCGAGCTTCGCCGCGTGGCCGAGTACGCGGGCACCGCCCTTTAGAAGCGAGCACGTCGGCTTCCAACCGAGTGACACGCGCCGCGCGAGCAGTTCATCTGCACTGGGCTTGTGGTCCCAGACGGCGACCGCCGCCAGTTCCCCGAATCAACTGACCGCGAACACCAGCCAGCGCGCGTCCGGCAGCGGCACAAAGAAATCGTAGCTGTATTCGTCTTGCTGAACGAGATCGAGGTCCGCGAACGGCACGCCCGCGCCGGTCGCCCACTTCAAAATCGCTTCGAGGTTGCGCAACCCGGCGACCGTTTCGCCGAGTGCCGGGTCCGCGGCGCGCAGCGCCGCGAGTTGGTTCGCGTACTCCATCGTGTTGCCCCCGCGAGCGCGTGCGAATCGCGCGCACAAGTGTTACGCGCGGCGGGCGGCGGTTCTATCGCTCAAATCAGCCCGTGGTGGCCGAGGTAGCGCTCGGCGTCCAACGCGGCCATGCACCCGGTGCCCGCGGCGCTCACCGCTTGGCGGTAGTAGTCGTCGGCCACGTCGCCGGCCGCGAACACGCCCTCCACGCTGGTGTACGTGCGGGCGAGCGTCGTCCACTTCAGGTAGCCGGTCGCCGTCAGTTCGAGCGCGCCGTTCAGGAACCCGACGTTCGGCGTGTGCCCGATGGCGAGGAACAGCCCGGCCGCGGGGATGTCCCGCTTCTCGCCGGTTTTGTTGTTCTTGGCGCGGATCGCGGTCACGCCCTCTTTGTCACCGCCGATCACCTCGTCCACTTCGGTGTTCCAGCACAGCTTGATCTTCGGGTTCGAGTGCGCGCGCTCGGCCATGATCTTGCTCGCGCGGAGCACGTCGCGGCGCACGAACAGGTTCACCTCGCTCGCGTACTTCGTGAGGTACGACGCCTCTTCGACGGCCGTGTCGCCGCCGCCGACCACCACCAGCGGCTTGTTCTTGAACCGGGGCAGTGCGCCGTCGCACACCGCGCAAGCCGAGACGCCGCGGTTCTTGTACTTGTCTTCGCTCGGTAGGCCGAGGTAGTTCGCCCGCGCGCCGGTGGCGACGATTACCGTGTGCGTTTCGACCACCTTGCCGTCGTGCAAGGTGAGCGTGAAGGGGCGCTTCGTGAAATCGACCTTCACCACGTCCTTCGACTGCACGCGGGTGCCGAAGTTTTTCGCCTGCTGGCGCATCAGGGCCATCAGTTCGGGGCCGTTGATGCCGTGCGTCGGCTGCTCTTTGTCCTTCGCCACCCAGTACGGGAAGTCCGGGTCGTCGGCCTTGAGCGCGGTCTTGAGGTACTGGCGCGTGTCGCCGGCGGGCCACGACGGGAAGTTTTCCACTTCCGTGGTGAGCGCGAGTTGGCCGAGCGGGAGCGTCCCGTTCTGCCGGTTCTTGTCGTCGTCCGGGTTGCCCTCGAACACGAGCGGGTTGATGTTCGCGCGGGCCGCGTAGATCGCCGCGGTCCACGCGGCCGGCCCGGACCCGATGATTACGACGTTCTCAGGCATGGGTTCGTGCTTCGTGTTTGGTGGTTCGTGTTTCGTGGGGCGTTATCGCCGCTCACGCTCGCCGTGCTATTCTAGACGCACGCGGCGGGTTGTCTTGATCGGTCCTTACTTGCCAACCTATCGGCCGCGGGCGCTACGAAACACGAACACCAAACACCCCAGAGATGCGCGAGCGCCTGACCCACTTCCGCGAGATCCTGCGGTACGTTCCGCGGTTCCGCGACCGCGTGTTCGTCATCGCGCTCGACGGCGCGGTGGTCGAAGACGAGAACTTCCCGAATTTGCTGCTGGACATTGCGCTGCTGCGCAGCCTGAGCATTCGTGTGGTGCTCGTGCACGGGGCCGCGCACCAGATCCGGCGGTACGCGGCGCAACTGAACGTCACCCCCTCGGACCTCGTGGGCACCGGCATCACCGACCGCGAAACGCTGAACGTGGCGCTCACGGCTTCGAACCGCGTCACGCACGAGATATTGGAAGGGCTGAGCGCCAACGACCTGCGGGCCGCGTGCCCGAACGCGGTGGTCGCGCACCCGGCGGGCATTCTCGGTGGCGTCGACCACCAGTTCACGGGCAAAGTGGAGCGCGTCGATGTGCCGCTGCTGCAAACGCTGCTCGAGCACGACGTGGTGCCGGTCGTGCCGCCCATCGGGATCGACGGCGCGGGCGCGTCGTACCGGCTGAACTCGGACGCGGTCGCGGTCGAGATCGCCAAAGCGCTGCGCGCGGTGAAACTGGTGTACCTGAACACCGAAGGCGGGGTGCGCGACGGCGACACCGTCGTGCGCCAGATGACCGTTCAGGAAGCCGAGAACTTCCTCAAGAAGCGCCGCGCGGAGATGACGCCGGAAGCGGTCACGAAGCTCACGCACGCGCTCCGGGCCGGCAAAGAGGGGATCGAACGCGTTCACATCATCGACGGCCGCGAACAGGAAGGCTTGCTCGGCGAAGTGTTCTCGAACGAGGGCATCGGAACGCTCGTGTACGCCAACGAGTACCAAGCGATTCGGGCGGCCCAAAAGAAGGACGTGCGGGCCGTTCACGCGCTGATCCAACAGGGCGTGCAGAACGACGAGTTGGTGAAGCGCACGCGGGCCGAACTCGAAAAGATCATCGGCGACTACTTCGTGTTCGAGGTGGACCGGAACTTGGTGGCGTGCGTGGCCCTGCACATGTACCCGGAGCAGAACAAGGCGGAAGTGGCGAGCGTGTTCGTGGACCAGCGGTACGAGAACAAGGGCATCGGGGGGAAACTGATCCAGTTCGCGGAGGGCGTAGCCCGCGGCCGAGGGATCGGTACGCTGTTCTGCCTGTCCACACAAGCGATTAACTACTTCGTGCAGAAGGGCGGGTTCAAGTTGGGCACGCCCGACGACCTGCCGCCGGCGCGGCGCGAGAAGTACGAGGCGCACGGGCGCAAGTCTCAAGTGCTGGTGAAGGCGCTGACCGTGTAGAAGTGTAGTCGGCACGCTCCGCGTGCCGTGTGTTCGTGCCGCGCCAGCTCCACAAGTGTGCGCGATTCTGGCTGCGCTCCGCAGAACGGCACGCGGAGCGTGCCTACTACCTTGCGGCACAGCCCACTACTTTCGTCGCGCGAAAGATCGAATACGCGGCCGGCTCGAAACGTCCGTGAGGTGTCGGCGGAAATCGCACCGAAGGGCTTGCCTTCGGGGGCCGCCGGCTTACCATCACTTCGGCTTTCGCGCCGCGGGAACGGGTCCCGCGGCCCAACAACAGGAGTGCCACATGCGCACGCTCGCGACCCTCGCCCTCGCCTTCGGGCTGACCGCCTCCTTCGCCATCGCCGACGACCTGAAGTCCGGCCCGGCCGGCAAGATCGGCGGCGCGTTCGACGTGAAGGCGATCACCGGCGAGAAGGCCGGCAAGCAACTGTGCTACGTCTGCAAGTTCGGCGGCGAGGCCCGCCCGGCTGCGGTGCTGGTGTTCACCCAGAAGGCCGACGACAACCTCGTCTCCGTGGTGAAGGCGATCGACGAAGTGCAAAAGAGCAACAAGGACCTCGGCACCGTCGTGATCGGCGTTAGCGGCGTGCAAGCGACCGACTTCGAGAAGATCCAAGCGACCCACAAGCTGACCACCGCGCTGACCGTGGCGGTCGACAAGGACGGCCCGGCGAAGTACGACCTGAACAAGGACGCGGCCGTGACGGTCGTGGTGTACAAGAAGGGCGGCTCCGTGACGAAGAACTTCGCGTTCAAGACGACGAAGGAAGCCGCCGAAAAGGCCAAAGACATCGCGACCGCGGCGAGCGAAGCCCTCAAGTAAACCAGCCCGTTGTGCCGAACCGCCGCGTGCGGTTCGTTAACCGAACACCCGCCGGGAACGGTTCCCGGCGGGCTTCTTTACATCCGGAGGTTCCATGCGAACCGCACTGTTCACCGGCCTCGCGGCGCTCGCGCTCGCGGTGTCGGCCCGGGCCGACGACTTGCAGTCCGGCCCCGAGAAGCGCGCCGGCGGCTCCTTCCAAGTGAAGGCCATTTCCGGCGCGAACAAGGGCAAAACGCTCTGCTACGTCTGAAAGTACAACGGTGAAGGTCGCGACGCCGTGGTGATCGTGTTCACCCAGAAGGCGGACGACAACTTGGCCGGTCTGGTCAAGTCCATCGACGAAGTGCAATCGAAGAACGCGGACCTCGGGACGGTGGTGGTCGGCGTGAGCGGGGTGAAGCCCGCGGACTTCGAGAAACTCCAGACAACGCACAAATTCTCGACACCCCTCACCATCGCCGAAGACGAAGACGGCCCGGAGCGGTACAAGCTCAACAAGGCGGCCGCGGTCACGGTGGTCATCTACAAGGCGGGCGGCGCGATCCACAAGAACTTCGCGTTCAAGGACACGAAGGCCGCCGCCGAGAAGGCGAAGGACGTCGCCGCCGCGCTGAGCGAGGCGCTGAAGCCGGCGAAGGACAAGTAGGGCCGGGCGGACGCCGGGGGCGCCCGTTGCCCCGGCGTCCCGAACGCCCCGCAGTTCGAGGCACATTCGACGGAACTCACCCCATGCGATACACGCTCCTCGCGCTCGCCCTCTGTACCGTCGCGCTCGCGCAGCCGCCGGCCGAGGTGCCCGGTACCATCAGCACCAGCCCCAAACCGGTCGCGTCCGATTCGAGCGTGAAGCTCGATTACGACATCGTGTACGTGCGCAGCCCCCGCAAAGGGGACAACGTCGGCACCAACTGGCCGGAAATCTCCAACCCGGTGTTCATGGACGCCGGGGCCGACCTGATGCTCCTCCACCCGGACGGCACCGAAGAGGTGCTCGTGAAGGGCGGGAAAGGCTCCGTCACGGACCCGGTGGTTTCGTTCGACGGCGAATGGGTGTACTACTCGCTGTTCCACGACCTGACCGGGGCGAGCGTCACGCAAGGGCCGGCCGCGGGCGCGGACATCTACAAGATGCACCTCAAGTCGCGCAAAACGGTTCGCCTCACGACGCAACAGTTCACGCCCAACACCGGGGCCGGGAACTGGAGTTCGGACTTCCGCAAGGCCGAACCCGGCAAGGACCGCTTCGAGTACGGCGTGTTCAACACCGGGCCGTGCCCGCTGCCGGGCGGGAAGGTGATGTTCACCAGCAACCGCAACGGCTACAAGCCCCCGAAGCGGCTCCCGCACATGATGCAGTTGTTCGTCATGGACGACGACGGCGCGAACGTTGAGTGCGTCGGGCACCTGAACCTCGGCGGCGCGTTGCACCCGACCCTGCTGAGGGACGGTCGCGTGATGTTCAGCTCGCTCGAATCGCAAGGGCTGCGCACCTCGACGCTGTGGGGGCTGTGGGTGATGAACCCGGACGGCACCGAGTGGGCGCCGCTCGCCAGCGCGTTCCTCACCGGGGCCAGCCCGAGCGCGTGGCACTTCCAGACGCAGCTTTCCGACGGCTCGATCGTGGCCGAAGAGTACTACAACCAGACGAGCAGCGGGTTCGGCAGCTTCGTGAAGTTCCCGCCGAACTCGCCCTACGGGAAGGCGTTCGGCCCGGCGCACACCGCCGACGACCGCAACCCGCCGCTTCGTCACGGGCGCACCGACGACGGCAAGGCGCGCGTGCGCCGCTATCCGTTCTCGCCCTTCGGGATCGAATCCATTACTCCGTTCGCGCGCGCCGACGAAGGCGCGGCCGACACCGCCGAGCGCGGGCGGCGGATCGGCACCCGCGTCGGGAAGGTGACGCACCCGAGCGCGGCCCCGGACAATCACTTGCTCATGGTGTGGTCGGTCGGCCCAGTGAACGGCGGCTACACCGTAGACCGGCCCGCCGTCGATGGCGGCATTTACCTCCTGAAAGGCGGGAAGCCCGCGAACGAACCGGGCGACCTGCTGCTCATCAAGAACGATCCCAAGTTCAACGAGCAGTGGCCGCGGGCGGTGGTTCCGTACAAACGGATTCACGGCGTGGCCGAACCGAAGACGATCGCGCCGCTCGCGAACGACGGCAAGCTCTCGAAGCACCTGCCCGCGGGCACGCCGTTCGGCCTCGTCGGAACGAGCAGCTTCTACAAGCGCGAAACGTACCCCAACGGCACCGTAAAGCCCGGCACTACTACCGGGGCGTACGCCGGCGGCGCGAACGCGAGCGGCTACGAAGACCTCGACCCGTTCAACTCGCGCGACGACCTCGCCTCGACCAACTGGCTCACCCAAGGCGCGGACGCCGGTCGCTACTCGAACGCGGACATCCACGCGGTGCGAATCGTGGCGATGGAGCCGACCACCGACCGCAACAAAGGCCCGAACAGCGGGCGCACGTTCCGCAGCCACGCGAACGAAAAGCTCCGCATTCTCGGCGAGATTCCGCTCCGCAAGTTCGCGGGCGGCAATGAGCCGACCGACCCGGACGGCAACCCGGACACGAGCTTCCTCGCGAAGATCCCCGCGGACGTGGGCTTCACGTTCCAAACGCTCGATACGCGCGGCATGGTGCTGAACGTGTCCCAAACGTGGCACCAACTGCGGCCCGGGGAAATCCGGCACGACTGCGGCGGCTGTCACGCGCACAGTCAGAAGCCCACCGAGTTCGCAAAGACCGCCGCCGCGAAACCCGACTACGCGCTGTTCGACCTCACGCAGCAAACGCCGCTGCTCACCGCGAAGGCCAACGACCAGAGCAAGCGCAAGTGGGACGCGAAAGACGAGACCGGGGTCGCGTACACGAGCGGCCCGAAGAACGTGGAGTTCTGGCGCGACGTGAAACCGATCCTAGAACGCAGTTGCGCCGCGTGCCACACCGAGAAAGGTGGCGCGAAGCCCGCGGGCAACCTCGTGCTCGACGACTTCAAGACGGTGAACGTCGCGGACTGCGACGACGTGCCGGGCACCTATTACCGGCTCGCGATGGACTTCGCGGCCCGCTTCGGCCACAAGCCGGTGAACGGCTCGTGGCGCGGCACGAACGCCTCGCGGTACGTGCGCATGTTCCAGTCGCGGCGCAGCCTGCTCGTGTGGAAGGTGTACGGCGAGCGGCTCGACGGCTGGACGAACGACGACTTCCCCACCGAAACGACGCCCGGCGATTCGCGCACGCTCAAGCTCAAGGGCGAATCGGTGCCGGATACCGTCGCGAACCGTAACCGTGCCGACCTCGATTTCGTGGGGAGCGTGATGCCGCCGCCGGAGGCGGTGACGAGCGGCAAAGTGCAAGCGCTCAGCGCCGAGGACAAGCTCACGCTAGTGCGGTGGATCGATTTGGGCTGCCCAATCGACCTGACGTTCGATCCGAACAACCCCGCGAAGCCCGGCTTCGGCTGGATGCTCGACGACCAGCGCCCGACGCTCGCGGTCGCGCTCCCGAAGGCGGGCACGAACCCGCCGCTCGAGCGCTTCGTGATCGGGGTGCATGATTCCGGCACCGGCCTCGATGCCGCGAGCTTCACGGTAACGGCCGACTTCGCGGTGAACGGCTCGCCGGCCGGCACCAACTTGGGCCCGAAGTTCGCGCCGTTGGGTGGCGGCGTCTTGGAGTTGCAGTTGAGCGCGCCGCCGAGCGTGGCCCGCGGCACGCTGACTGTGAGCGTGAAAGACAAACAGGGCAACGTGGCCCGCGTGGAGCGCACGTTCGGGGTCAAGTAGGGCAGGGGGCGCTCCGCGTCGCGCGGACGCGCCGGGTTCAGTGGCGATTACGTGAACCCGGCGCGT